>JBDKKN010000001.1:0-3092 GCA_039796075.1 Planctomycetota bacterium
CAGTACGCGGCCTCCGGGCTGGAACCAGCGGGTTCTGCACTGTGGCAATGACCAAGGGATTGCCGCCGGCGTTGGTGCCGCGGCTTGAAGCGCTCGGCGGATATCGCGCTGGTCCTTCAGGCAATGGGCCGAATGCGTATTGCTTCTGGCGCGTTGAGACAGCAACGGGGATTGCGCATGTGCTTTCCATTGTTGGCCCCGCACCGCCGGACCACACGGCGCGTTCCAACAAAATTGCCACGTATTTGGTACTCGCGCCGGATGAACTCGTACCCGCCGGACCCGCGTGGCTTCTGTCGCAACCCGCGCTTCTGCGCAGCACATGGAGCGGTGCGCCCGCTTGGATCGATGCTCCGGTACGCGTCCCAACCACTCGTGATACCGGCCCGCGTCCATGCGCTGCATGGCAGGCGGCTACTGGTGATGCGGGTTGGGCTGGTGTTCTTGCAAGTGCATTTCTGCGCGATCAGTCACGACCGATTCATGTGATTTACAGCGCCGCCATCGAGCCGCTGCCGCTTGTCGAAGAAGCAATTCGACTCTTGCCGGAGTGGGCGCGTTGGCGTGCAACATTCTCAACGTATTTCCTGCAACCAGTTGCCGGAACCCCGTGCGCGTGGCGATTCTGCCTTGATGGAACTCCGGCTGCCGATGCGGCGCGGCAGTCCAAGGGGCTAGTCATTGACCTCACCCGCACTGCGGGGCCAGCCCCTGAATCACGGTTCACACGCATGGCGCGGACCGGTATTGATGAGGAGGCGGTGGCGGCGCAGAAGGCGACGCGACCGACCGCGCGTACTGCGGGAGCGGCTGCCGTTACCGGTGCCAGCGCTGCGCGGTCGAGCGATGCGCCCATTGAATTGGAAATGGACTTTGCGGTAGATCAAACCGGCACGCCGCGGCGCGTAGTGCGGGAGTTGGAATCTGAAGATCAAGACGCGTCATCGGACGAGCCAGCTCGCATGTCCATCAGTCCACCCATGTTGGCAATGGCCGCGGCTGGATTGACAGTGGTGCTTCTGATCTTGATTTACCTGGTTAGTTTTACGACGGGCAAAACAGCGGCGCCCGCGGTGCCAGTGGCACCCGCGGCTCCAGCGGTGGTCGACAAGCCCAAGCGGGAGATGGAGCCGCTGCGTTTGAAAGCGGATGTTGGCGAGGTTGGCGCCACCGAGTCCAACGATGTAACAGCGGAGCCCGTCGCGAATGATGATGGATCGCAGCAGGATGTGAATCCTCAAGAAGGTACGGACGCCACGGTCCCGCCGCCACAGAAGGAAGGAACCGAAGGAATCCCAGAGACTCCAACGGATCCGGTGGTGCCGGTTCCGCCCGTCGTGGCGCCAGTTGCGCCTGTCCCCGCGACGCCAGTCGTCACACCGCTGGTGTTGCCGACGATTGCAAAGTGGTCAGCCACCTCCGCGTTCGAACGCGTTGCACTGGGCGCTGTGCAGTTACGGTTACGTGTCAATATTGGTGCAAAAGCTGGGTGGACCGTGAAGTTTGTGCCTGCAAAGTCGCTCGCCATGGCTGGTGTCAGTGCGAAGCTAAGCAGTGCAATGGAATTCGTCGGGTCAGCCATGAGTGCGCGTGCTTCTATTGATGGCACCGACCTCGTTATCGCGGGCTCCGCCGCCGGTCCTGTTCCCGAGGCGCTGCAGTTAGCGCTCCGTGACGCAAAGGATGGAAAAGACGCAAAGCTCGATCCAGTAGTCGCGCTGCAGCGGGCGCTGGAACGTTGCACCGTAGAGGTGTTTGACAAGAGTGGCATGTCACTTGGGTTCGCGCAGATGCGGGCAAAGTCAACCAAGCCAGTTGGTATCGGAGTCGAAGGTAGCGCTCCATTAGCAGATGTCGGCGATAGCCCGCTGGATGTGCAAGTGACATCGCCTTCCGTTCCGGATGTAGCGACAGTTCGAGTTGGCCCCCAGCAAATCGAGACGATGAATGTCTCGGATAGCTTGACTATCACTGTTAACCGTGCTCTGCAAAAGTCCGCAACGATTGTAAATGCGGTGATACCGAGCGCTTCGGTTGCCGGGTTGCAACTGACAGTGTTGATGAAGCAACAAACCGAACTCAGCGCGATCAAGAAGTCATGTAACGCAGTGCTCGCAGTATCGAAAGGCGCTGCTCCTTCAGTTGACTTTGACGCCGACCTTCAAGCCGTACAGAACGCACTTCTTCCAGAAGAGCAGGCGAAATTCCTAGGCGATGGTGCGAAATCATCACTGATCTCAGATAACAAGATCATCCGTCCGATGGCCGAATCGGTCATGCTGCGCGTCGATAGCGAATTGATTCGCGTCAGCAAACTGCTGATCGAAGCCAATGCGGCCAGCAAGGGCAAGGGAAGCACCGTGCAGTGGCGTATTCGCGTATCGAACGAGGATGGAATTGTGTTACTCGACTCCGCCATCACACAACGAGTGAACAAATGAACGCAGCCAAGCAAGAAATGTTCGAAACGGTCCGCTCGGTCGTCGCTGGAAGGCTTCGGGACGAAGCGCAAATCCGCGAGCTGGCGCATCGAATCTCTGAAGAGTCAACCACACTGCGCCGGCGTATGGATCGCGCGGTTGGTTACGCCCGCGCCGGTCTGCGACTGGAAGCCTGCGCGGAAGCGGAAGCGGAGCCTTCAGTATTTGAACTGGCCGCAGCGTTTGACTCCGATGTGATGCGGCAGTGGCGGATACTTTGTTCCAAGAACAAGTTGCCGCTGCAAGATGAGATTGCCAGTGACGCTATCGCAGAGATTGAAGAGGCCATCGCGCTGACTGCGCCGCTTCGCAGCAGGCTTGCCCGCATGCGGCGGCTGGTGCTGTCTGATGCATCTGCATGGCAACGGCTGGAAATACTGCGCGAATTGGTGGCACGCGATAGTGACAATCCGGCCTGGCTGGAAGATCGCGCCGCTCTTGAGCCAGTAACTGCGAATGAACTTGGCGATCGATTTGAGGATGCCTTGGAAAAGGGCGCTCTTGACGACGCAGAGCTTTCCGTCACGCGGCTTGAAGATGGGAACTGGCATTGGTCGGGCGCAGCAAAGGTCGCCGCGCAGTTGCGTGCACGGCTTGATCGCGCGCTTGCCA
>JBDKKN010000002.1:0-9119 GCA_039796075.1 Planctomycetota bacterium
CCCAACCCGAGAGCAGGATGCCGAGGTCTGCGCCGTTCACCTGTCCGTCGCCGTTCAGGTCCGCGGCGCAGGTGCCCGTGCCGCACGCACCCCATCCGGCGAGCAGGATGCCCAGGTCCGCCCCGTTCACGATGCCGTCGCCGAACAGGTCGGCGATGCACGGCGGCGTGCCGGGCACCACCACGATGTCCGCAGGGTTGGACACGCTGCCGACGATCGTCGCCGCACGCGTGTAGACCTTGAAGCCGTTGGTGACGAGCGTCGCACCGGCGGGAACCATCAGGGAATTCACGTAGATGGCCTCGTTCCCCGCGCCCGGCGCGTTGCCGTGCGCGTCCACCAGGTGCACCGTTGCCCCGGCCCGAATGCGCAGCGCTCCGAGCAGGAAGTTCGTCGTCGAGAAGCCGGCATTCACCGGGCCAAGGTCCGCCGCGATTACCTCCACGGCCTGCGTCGGCGCGGCGCTGATTCCCGTCAGCTCAAGCGTCGCCTGATCCATCACGAAGCGCGACGCATCGTCGATGGCCACGTCGAAATCACCGCCCACGCGCAGCCACCACACGGGGTCCGGCAGCACGATCGACGAGGACGCCGACACCACGTAGTCGCCACCGATCGAGTAGCCATCACCGGGGGTCGGGGGAAGCACGCCATTGTTGAAGTCGCCCGTCATCGTGCCCGTGTTCGTCAGCGAGCCGTAGATGTAGAGGATGCCGCGCTGGATCACCGTGGATCCGGCGTTGGTGTAGTTGGCGAAGACGTCCGTGTCGCCTGCCACGCGGTTCTGGCCGCCCACCGCGGTGGAGACCGTCTCCGCCAGCACCGGGCCCTGCAAGTAGCACACGCCGCCCGATTGGCTCGCGAGCGCCTGGTTCACGAGCACCGTGCTGTTGCGCTGCAGGAACTGGCCGCCGGAGGACACCGAAAGCTGCTCGAAGGTCAGCGTGCCCGCGCTCGGCGCGACCAGCTTGCCCGCCACCGTGAGACCCGCGGCAGCCACGTCCGGCGACTTCTCGAACACCGTGCCCGTGGCCACCTGCATCAGCGCCGTCGACGGGAGCGTGAGCGGCTCGAGTCCGACGAACGTGAAGCGCCTCGAGGAGGCATCGATGATGCCGCCGGCCTCCGCGAACGCCGGTGCGCCCGCGAGCAGCCGGTCGCCGGCGTAGCCCGCAGCGATTGCGGACACGAGGCTGTCATGGCCCGTGTTCCGCGTGGCGTTGAAGACGCGGTAATTGCCGAAGATGCGGACGCTGCCTTGGTTGCTGTTCGCGCCCACGTCGTCGTACGACACTGCCACCGCGAGTGTGTCGCCGGATAGCGAGACCCCGCTTGGCAGGGATCCGAAACTATCGCCAAACGCACCGTCGGCGGAAGTCAACGTCGCCTGCGCGCTCCACGTCGTGCCGTCAAGGACGAACAACCGTACGCTCCCTTGGTTGGTGATCGCACCCACGTCGTCACCCGGCACTCCCACCGCGAGCGTATCGCCCGACAGCGAAACCGAAGATCCAAACAGGTCCTGCATCGCGCCGTCAGCGGCCGTCAACGTCGCCTGCGCGACCCACGTCGTGCCGCTGCGGAGGAACACCCGCACGCTCCCTTGGTCGGTGTTCGCACCCACCTCGTCATACGGCACACCCACCACCAGCGTGTCGCCTGACAACGAGAAGCAATATCCAAACTCGTCGCCCGCCGCGCCGTCCGAGGCAGTCAACGTCGCCTGCGCGCTCCACGTCGTGCCGCTGCGGACGAAGACTCGCACGCTACCTTGTTCGGTGTTCGCACCCAGGTCGTCGTACGGCAATCCCGCCACCAGCGTGCCACCGGACAGAGAGACCAAGAATCCAAAATTGTCGTTCATCGCGCCATCGGCGACAGTCAACGTCGCCTGCGCGCTCCAGGACGTACCGATGCGGCCGAACACCCGTACGCTCCCTTGGTTGCTGATCGCGCCAATGTCGTCATACTGCACTCCCACCGCGAGCGTATCGCCCGACAGCGAAACCGAAGATCCAAACGAGTCATACGCCGCGCCGTCAGAGGCAGTCAACGTCGCCTGCGCGACCCACGTCGTGCCGCTGCGGACAAACACCCGCACGCTCCCTTGGTCGGTGTTCGCACCCACGTCGTCATAAGCCACTCCCACCGCGAGCGTGTCACCGGACAGCGAAACCGAATACCCAAATCGGTCACTCGCCGCGCCATCGGTGGCAGTCAACGTCGCCTGCAGGCTCCACGTTGAGCCGCCGCGGACGAACACCCGCACGCTCCCTTGGTCGGCGTTGGCACCCACGTCGTCATACGGAACTCCCACCGCCAGCGTGTCACCGGACAGCGAGACCGAATCTCCCAAAAAGTCAGCCCCCGCACCATCGGCCGCCAGCACCGTGGCAAGCTCGGGATACAGGTCGTTCAACGTCTGCGCCTGCACCGACGGCGCAAGCACCATCGAAAGGAGCGCGAGTGCGGAGGCCAGCAGCGAGCGGTGGATCGGGGTCTTCATCGGGTGATTCCTTGGCAGTCTTGGCAGCCCCCGAGCCCCGGACGCACGCGCGCCCGGCGTCCCGAGGACCTGCCTTGACTGGGAAACAGGAATGTCCGCATGTGGCCTCGGACAAATCTGACAAATTCTCCGATTCCGCGGCACGTCCGCCGATTGCCGCCGGCGGGCGGGCGGGCCCTCGTCGTTGGAACCCCACGTTCGGGCCGACAGCGCATAGCCTTCCGCCCCCATGCCCACCAACAGCTACGCCGCGCAGACCCCCACGTCCCCGCTTGCCCCGCACGCGATCGAGCGCCGCGAGCCGCTGGCCACCGATGTCGAGATCGACATCCTCTTCTGCGGCGTCTGCCACAGCGACCTGCACACCGCGCGCGGCGAATGGGCCGGCGTGGTGCATCCGGTGGTGCCCGGGCACGAGATCGTCGGCCGCGTCACGCGCGTCGGCTCCGCCGTGCGCAAGTTCAAGGTGGGTGACATCGCTGCGGTCGGATGCATGGTGGACTCGTGCCGCACCTGCGACCGTTGCAAGCGCAGCCTGGAGCAGTTCTGCGCATCGCTTCCCACCTTCACCTACAACTCGCCCGACAAGCACCTTGGCGGCATGACCTACGGCGGCTACTCCGAGCGCGTCGTGGTGGACGAGGCCTTCACGCTGAAGGTGCCCGCCAACTTGGACCTCGCGCGCGCCGCGCCGCTTCTCTGCGCCGGCATTACCACCTGGAGCCCGCTGCGTAAGTGGGGCGCCGGCAAGGGCAAGAAAGTGGGCATCGTGGGCCTTGGCGGGCTCGGCCATATGGGCGTGAAGTTTGCGCACGCACTCGGCGCCCACACCGTGCTCTTCACCACCAGCCCGGGCAAGGTGGCCGACGGCAAGCGCCTCGGCGCCGACGAGGTGGTCATCTCGAGCGATGCCGACGCCATGGCCGCGCATGCCGGATCCTTCGACCTGATCGTGGACACGGTCTCCGCCGACCACGGCCTGGATGCCTACCTAGCGCTCCTCAAGCTCGATGCCACCATGGTGCTCGTGGGCGCGCCGCCGAAGCCGCAGCAGGTCAGCTCGTTCAGCCTGTTCTTCCCTCGCCGGATCCTCACTGGAAGCCTGATCGGCGGCGTGGCGGAGACGCAGGAGATGCTTGATTTCTGCGGCACGCACGACATCACCTGCGACATCGAGACCATCCGCATCCAGGACATCAACGCCGCCTACGAGCGCATGCTCAAGAACGACGTCAAGTACCGGTTCGTGATCGACATGGCGTCGCTGAAGGGGTGATGCCCTGCTTCGCATCCCTGCCCGCGCGTGAGTCGGCGCCCGCGGAGCGGGCGTCAAATCTCGGCGGGGCGGAAGCTGGACCGGGTTGAGGGGTATGTCAACGCGGCTGCGTGACTTCCCACGGTCCGTCCTTGCCGACGCGGATGATGGTGTTGCCGTCGTAACGGAACAGTCCCTGCCAGCCGCCGAGCCACAATCGTCCCGTTCGATCCTGGTAGGTGCATTGAATGGCGTTGGTGGTCAGGCCTTGGGCTTCGCCGAAGTTCGTGAAGGTCTTGCCGTCGTAACGGTACACACCGGAGTTTTCGATCGGGAACCAGATGTTGCCTGCAGGATCTTCGTATAGATCCCACGCTTCTGTGCCGTTTACGCCGTCCTTTGCGGTGATGTGCGTGAACTTATCCCCGACGCGATAGCAGATGCCGTTGTGATGGGTCGCGAACCAGATCCGTCCCTGACGGTCTTCCAGTATGTCGTTCACCGAATTAGCGCAAAGGCCGTCCGCCTCCGAGATTTTTGTGCATGATTTACCGTCGTACACGGACGCTCCGCCGGGCGTTCCGAACCACATACGTCCCGCCTTGTCCTGCATGATGCACATCACCATGCGCGCGCTCGTTACACCGACATCTAGATTCGGTTCAACCGCAGGCAGAGGGAACGCTGTGAACGTCGTTCCGTCGAATCGACTCACGCCGCCGAACGTGCCGATCCAGAGCAGTCCATCGCGGTCGATGATGACGCTCCAGATGTCGTTGTGCGCAAGACCGTTTTCGGTGGTGTACGTGGTGAACTGGACCCCGTCATACTTGATCAATCCGTGGTCCGTGCCGAACCACATGACGTCGTGCTTGTCCTCAACGATGGCACGCACCGCTTCGCCGGGGAATCCTTCCTTTTTGCAGAAGAAATCCACTGCTTTGCCGTTGTAGCACGCAACACCGTCGCCGTTGGTCCCAAACCAGAGACGGCCGCTGCGGTCTTCAAAGATGCGTCGAATGAACGGACTGAGCGGCGTTGTGACCGTGGCCGCTGCAGGACTCTTCGTGGTTGGAGGCGGAGCGGGGGTCTGCTTCGCGGCGCAACCGCACAGACATCCGCTGAGCAGCATCACCAACAGAGAGAATCTCGCAGTGATCATGGGGGCAGCCTATGTTCTGCGGCACACTACGTCGCGTTACCAGTGATACCAAGCTTTTTGCGAAGCAACGCGGCATCAATGGTGATCTGCGTTTGTATCTGCGGCGTCAGCCGGTCGACATTCTTCATGATCATTGCCATTCGCTGGTTCTGCGAAAGTTGTTTGCGGGTGCGGATCAGGAAGTCCCAGTAAAAGACGGTGACTGGGCAAGCAGATGGGCCGCTGCGTTCTGCTGGGTCGTAACGACAGTCGGTGCAGTAGTTACTCATGCGCTCGATGTACTTACCGCTTGCTGCATATGGCTTGGTTCCAACAAGACCAGTCACGCCCTTTGAAGCCTTTGGGCGTCGGTCCGCATGCATGACCATGCCAAGCGCATTGGGGAGCGTGACCCAATCCACGCCGTCAATGAACATTCCGAGATACCAATCGCTCACAGCACGCGGGTGAACGCCGCTGATAAGCGCAAAATTGCCGGTCACCATCAGCCGCTGGATGTGGTGGCCGTATCCAGTCTCAATCACTTGACCAACACATGCTTTCATACAAGCCATGTCAGTGTCAGCATTCCAATAGAAGTCTGGCAACTTGCCTTGTTGATCAAGTCCGTTGCGATCCGCGTACTCCGCTCCCTCAAGCCAGTAAACGCCACGAATGAACTCGCGCCAACCAATGATTTGTCGCACGAAAGCTTCCACCGATTGCAGTGGAGCTTTGCCAGCGTTGAGGGCATCGATCGCACGCTCGCAACACTCGCGCGGATGCAAGAGTTTGAGGTTGAGTGAACTTGACAGCGTTGCGTGATAGAGCGTTGGCTCATTCGTCCACATGGCATCTTCATAGGCACCGAAGTTCGTAAGACGATGCGTGATGAAGTCATCAAGCGCAGCCAAAGCCTGCTCGCGCGTCACTGGCCAGCCGAATGATTCCGTGGCGCCAGGTAGCCCTGGCAGAACCTGTTTCATCGCGCTGATGACCGCGCGTGTCGTCGCATCTGCCTTGAAAGTGAGCGGTTTGCGCGGCTTGGGGCTGGGACCTTGTTTGCCAAATGGCAGTCGGTTTTCTTTGTCGAAGTTCCACACTCCACCGGCAGGCTGCGCGCCCTTTCCGTGACCATCCATCAGGTATCCAGTCTTACGGCGCTGCTCGCGGTAGAAGAATTCCATCGTTAGGGCAGTGCGATCCTTTGCCCACGCAGCGAACTCTTCGACCGTGGTGAGAAAGTGTTCGTCTGGCAAGATGGCCAGCGGAATGCCAGTGGCATCACGCACACGCTCCAAGATCGTTTGAACTCGCCACTCACCCGGCTGTGTGCAAACAATCTGCGTGGGCTTGAGCGCCTTAATCGCGCGAGTGATCTCCGTCTCAAACGCGCCAGTGTTCTCCGGGTCTTCAAGATTGATGTATCGAACGCGAATCTTTCGTTTGATCAAGTCAGCAGCAAAGTGCCGCATTGCCGAAAGAAACAGAGTGGTCCGCTGGACATGACTCGGTACATGTTGCGATTCGCCCGCAACTTCCATCATCAATACGGTGTCATCTGCTCCAAGCGTGCTGATGAGCGGCGCATCAAGGTCAAGCTGGTCTCCGAAGATGACCGCGAGACGGCCTCCGCCGGTTTGAGGCGTCGAGCGTTTTAATGCAGCTGGGGTCTTTCGTGGCATGGCTTGAAATACTAGGGATCACTGGGTACAAAGTTGGCAGCACGACACGGCAAGATCGCGTATTCCGTACATAACGTGATTACTGAACTCCACACCGGATCCGCATCGCTCCGCCGCACCCTTGCTTGCACCGGCGCGTGCATGTCCTGCGTGTTCGCTGCCGCGTCGTGCGCGCCACCCGCGGCGAGTGGGACCTCTACGGTTGCTGCACCGACCGCCACGCTTACCTCCGCTACTCCGGCTTCGCTCGCCGCCTGTCCTGTTCCGCGCGCACCAACAAGTGTGAGTTCTGCCGACCGCGGTACGGTTCCTTATGACCGGGATGTCTGGCAGACGCTTCTCTATTACCACGCAAAGATTCAACGCACTGTGACCATCATCGAGAACGGCGTCGCCGCCACCACCGAATCAGATGACCCCGCGGTGGCCACCCTGATCAAGGACCACACGCTCGCTATGCAAACTCGCATGGCGGAAGGGCTCCAAGTACGCACTTGGGATCCCGTCTTCAAGGAACTCTTTGCGCGCCATGAACATGTGAAACTTGCCGTAGAACTCACGGAAAAAGGCGTTCGTATTGTGGAAACTGGCGACGATCCAGAGACCGTTCGATTGCTTCGCTCCCATGCCTCCGGTGTCACGGATTTCGTACGCCTTGGTGGCGCGGCGGCACAGCGCGAGACCCCGTATGTCAACGATTGAATCGGCCCACGCGCTCGATCCACGCGCATAAATCACCCCGGTCAGTTACCCTGTCTGACCGTGCTCGGCCATCTGCTCCAAGTTGAAGTTGAAGACCTGATCGCACAACGCGATTGGACCGGGCTTCGCAGCGCGCTGAATGATCTCAACGACCCGGATATTGCAGAAATCCTGACTGATTTGCCATCCGATGATGAGGGCGTCATCTTCCGGCTCCTCTCCCGGGATCGTGCGGGTGCGGTCTTCTCGTACCTGCCAGTTGAGCAGCAAGCGGAACTGATCGCCTCGCTGTCAAGCGAGCAGATGCTTGAGCTGGTGAATGCCATGACGCCCGATGACCGCGTCTCGCTGCTGGATGACCTGCCAGCAGAAGTCACGCGGCGGATCTTGGAGTCGCTCAGCCCGCAAGCGCTTGCAGCAACGCGCACACTGCTTGGCTACCCCGAAGGCACCGCCGGCCACGTGATGACGCCGGAGTACATCAGTCTCTCCCCGAGCATGACTGTTGCCGAGGCGCTCGATTCCATCCGCCGCTCTGAGCGCCGTGTTGAAACACTCAACGTTCTCTACGTTGTTGATGCCGCCGGCGCGCTCCTCTTTGATGTGCGCCTTGGACTCCTGGTCCGGGCAGACCCGAACGCGCTGGTGGGTGATCTTGAGCAAGCGACGCTGGTCTCTATTCCAGCGCGCACCGATCTTCCTGAAGTGGTGCGGCTGTTTAAGCGCTATGACCGGTCAGCTCTTGCAGTTGTTGATGAGCGCGGGCACATGCTCGGCATCATTACCGTTGATGATGCACTTGATATCTCCCAGACGGAAGACACGGAGACGCAACTCCGATTTGGTGGCGTGCAAGCGGTCGACACACCGTATTCACGTACGCCTTTCTGGCAATTGCTGCGGCAGCGCGGAGTGTGGCTTTCCGTGTTGTTCTTTGGCGAAATGCTCACCGCCACTGCAATGAGCCACTTTGAAATAGAACTGGCATCGGCCGTGATGCTGGCAATGTTCATTCCGCTGGTCATTTCCAGCGGTGGAAATACTGGCTCACAAGCAGCCACGTTGGTAGTGCGCGCGATTGCTCTTGGCGAGCTGCCAGGCGCCGCATGGCGGCGCGTGTTCTTGCGTGAACTCGGCACCGGCGCAGTGCTCGGAAGTTGGCTTGGCTCACTTGGGTTTGTTCGGGTTGTCGTTTGGCAGTCATTGGGTTGGTATGACTACGGCGGACATCCATACTTAGTGGGAGCAGTGGTGTTTATCAGCCTGATTTGCGTAGTTTGCTTGGGCACCATCGCGGGCAGCATGCTGCCGTTTCTACTGCGCGCACTCCGAATTGATCCAGCAACAAGTTCCGCGCCAGCAGTTTCGACATTGGTCGATGTCACCGGCCTGGTCATTTACTTCTTGGTAGCCAAGGTGATCCTCACCGGCACACTGCTCTAAATCGCCTGAAGAGAATCAAATCATGAACCTGACCTATGGCGATTACCTGTGCGTTCCGCAACTCCTCTCGCTGCAGCGCCCGCTTTCGCACCGCCCCGACAGTGCGGACCCGGAACACGATGAGATGCTCTTCATCATCATCCACCAGGTCTATGAACTGTGGTTCAAGCAGCAACTCCATGAAGGCGATCGCCTTGCTGAATGCCTGACCGCGGGGCAAGTACCCGAAGCATGTGCAACATTGCAGCGCATGCTCACCATCTTGAAGACTATGGTGCAGCAGGTTGATGTGATTGAAACCATTACGCCGGTTTCATTTCTTTCCTTCCGAAGTTTCTTGGCAAACTCCAGCGGATTCCAAAGTGCGCAATTTCGGGAGTTTGAGTT
>JBDKKN010000003.1:0-23400 GCA_039796075.1 Planctomycetota bacterium
AAGGGCCGTTTGAAGTTCCGGGACCTTGAACTCCGGCCACAGGACGTCGGTGACGAAGATCTCCGCATAACTCACCTGCCACAGCAGGAAATTGGACAATCGGCGCTCCCCGGCGGTCCGAATCAAGAGGTCCGGATCGGGCAGTCCGTGGGTCTCCAGGGCCGCGGACATGGTCGATTCATCGATCGCCGCCGGGTCAAGGTCGCCACGGCGGACGCGAACGGCGATGGTGCGGACGGCGTCGACCATTTCCTGCCGAGAACCATAGTTCATGGCCAAGCACAGGGTCATGCCAGTGCAGTTGCTGGTCTCGTCCTCGGTGCGGTCGAACTCGGCGAGCACCGCGGCGGACAGTCCCTCGCGGCGGCCAATGCGGCGGAACCGAATGTTGTTGGCCAGCATCATCTGCCGTTCCAGTTGCAGTTGATGCCTGGCTAACTCCATGAGCGCCGAGACTTCATCTTCCGGTCGTTTCCAATTCTCACTGGAGAATGAATACAGCGTGAGCGCTTCCACGCCAATCCGAGCGCACTCTTCAACAATGGCGCGCACTCGTCGCGCGCCTTCGCGATGACCCGCAATGCGCGGCAACCCGCGCGCGGCTGCCCAGCGTCCGTTGCCGTCCATGATGATTGCAATGTGACGGGGGACGCGCATTGCTTACGCGGTGGCGAGCGCCACGGCGCGCCGACCGTCCACCAACGTTTGCGTTCGTTCCGGTCCAAGGCTCACTACTTCCACCGGCACTCCGGTGATTTCCTCAATGCGCGCCAGGTAGCGCTGCGCCGCCAGTGGCAGCGTGGTGCGGTCGGACGCATCGCGAATCTCTGCGCTCCAACCCGGCATCGTCTCATAGATGGGCGTGACGCCCTCCAGACGATGCGCATCGGGGATGAAGCGGTCCGTGGTGGTTCCGTTCGGCAATTGATAGCCAACGCACAACTTGATTTCATCGAATCCGGACAAGACATCCAGCAGTGTGCAAGCAATTCCAGTGGCACCGCACACCATGACGCTGTAACGAACTGCCACCAAATCAAGCCATCCGCAGCGGCGCGGTCGACCAGTGGTGGTGCCGTATTCCCGACCGCGTTCGCGAATCCGGTGCCCAAGATCATTGTCAAGCTCGGTGGGAAACGGTCCCGCGCCAACGCGGGTGCTGTACGCCTTCATGATTCCCAACACGCGTCCAATGGCGCTGCCGGGAACGCCGGTGCCGGAGGGAATACCCAATGTTGAGCAGTTACTACTGGTCACGTACGGGAATGTCCCGTGATCAATGTCCAAGAGGCTGGCGTTTGCGCCTTCAAACAGAATGCGCTTGCCGGCGCCCATGGCGTCATGAAGTGCGTACACGGAGTCATCCACGTGTGGACGCAAGCGTTCGCCGAACTCGGCGTACCGGGTAGCCAACGCGTCCGGGTCAAGCGGCGCAGTGTGCACGCCGAGCGCCTCAAGTTCCGCAGTGCGCAGGGTGCAAATCACATGCAGGCGACTGCGCAGGTACGCGGGGTCAAGCAGATCGCCAACGCGAATGGCGGTGGAGCGTCGAATCTTGTCTGCATACGCTGGACCAATGCCGCGGCGCGTGGTGCCGATGGCGAGGTTGCCTTGCGCATGCGCGGTCTTGGAACCGAGGTACTCCTCCAGCGCTGCATCTTGCTCCTTGTGATAGGGCATGACCACGTGGGCGCGATCACTGATGCGCAGGTTGTTGCCAACGCGAATGCCGCGCGTGCGGAGTGCATCAATCTCTTGCAGGAGTTTCTCCGGATCAACCACCACGCCGTTACCGATGACGCAGGTCTTGTCGCCGTACAGAATGCCGGAAGGAATGAGGTGCAGCGCGTAGCGCTCATCGCCCACCTGCACGGTGTGGCCGGCATTGGCTCCACCGTTGTAGCGAACGATCACATCATGCTCAGCGGTGAGCAGATCAACGATCTTTCCTTTGCCTTCGTCTCCCCACTGGAGTCCAACAACGGCGGTATGGGCAGTTCGATTAACGCGGTGTCCAGTGGTCACGGGCGGGGCTCCGGTGCGAAGGTGCGGCGTTTGCCGCGAAGCGGGGAATGGTAGCGCACCGCGCGAGGGTTAGTCCTACGATTGCGCTTCATGGCTACCGCGCTCACCATCGCCGGGCAGGGTTCGCCCGACGCATACGCCATGCGTGTGGATCAGGCCCTTGCTGGCATCACGCCGCAGTTTGCGGGCGCCTATGTTCACGTCCCGTTTTGTTTCCATAAGTGCCATTACTGCGACTTTTATAGCTTTGTTGATACCCAAGATCGTCAAGAGGCCTACGCCGCACGTGCCGATCAGGAATTGGCAGCCATGGCACCCTGGGTGCACGCGCCGCTGCACACCGTGTTCGTTGGTGGAGGAACACCCACGCTGTTGCGGCCGCCGGTATTGCGCGCGGTTCTCGGCTCGATCCGTGCTCGACTGCCGCTTGCGCCCGGTGCTGAATGGACCGTGGAAGCGAATCCAGAAACCGTCACTGCAGAAGTGGCGTGCGCACTGGTTGAGAGTGGCGTGAACCGCGTCTCTCTGGGCGCACAAAGTTTCAACGAACGCCACTTGAAGACGCTGGAGCGTTGGCATGATCCCGCAAGCGTTGCGCGCGCCATTGGATTGCTGCGCGCCGCTGGTATCGAACGCATCAACGTGGACCTGATCTTTGGCATTCCTGGTGGCACACTTACTGAGTGGGAATCAGACTTGCGCCAAGCATTGGCGCTGGGAACCGATCATCTCAGTTGCTACGGTTTGACCTACGAGGCAAACACGGCGATGACCGTGCGCATGGAGCGCGGCGAATTTGAGCCGTGCGATGACGGCCTGGAGGCCTCCATGCTGGAGCGCGCCGCTGCCGTCTTGCGTGACGCTGGCTTTGCTCATTACGAGGTCAGCAACTGGGGGCGGATTCGGAACGGCGATCCGCACGCCGAAGAGTGTCGGCACAACTTGCTGTATTGGCGCAATCGCGATTGGCTTGCCATTGGTCCAAGTGCATCGGGTCATGCCCAGGGTGTGCGCTGGAAGAATGTTCCGCGCTTGGGTGATTGGCTTGCCGCCGAAGGAACGAGCCCGGCAGTTGATGTGGAGCGAGTGACGCCCGACATGCGCGCCGGCGAACGGTTGATGATGGGATTGCGCCTACACGCCGGCATTTCCGAAACTGAACTTGCGGAGATTCTGCAGCTTGGCGAACGCGGCTCGGAGCGAACCCGCGCCATTGCACAAGCGGTTACTGAGGGCATGATGGAGCACGCCGAAGGTTCGCTGCGCTTCACTGCCGCGGGCATGATGGTGGCCAATACGGTGCTAGCGCGCCTGGTGTAGGGGCTGGCATTGGTCGTTGGAATGACCCCGTCCGCCGGCGCTGCCGGAGATTTCTGGTCTGCCAACGGGCATTTTTAGGAGTTTCCATGGCTTCTCGCCGCTTCCTGGGGAAGTTTGGGAATGAAAGCGCCCGCAGATTCCGATACTGATGGTGCATGCTTCCAGCCCCCCTCCGTCTCCTCCGACCCGGCGACTGGGCCAAGAACGTCTTCGTTCTGGTCCCACTTGTCTTTTGGCTCGCTGGCGAAGGTCGTGGCGCGCAGCCAGAACAGATCGCGGAGCAACTGTGGAACGTGGCGCTCACGGTGATTGCGTTCTCCATGGCGGGCAGCGGCTTCTATGCAGTGAACGATGCGCTGGACTTTGAAGAAGATCGCAAGCATCCAACCAAACGCCGTCGCCCGGTGGCATCGGGCGCGGTCACCCCGCAGTTTGCAACCTCCATGGGTGTTGCGCTCATCATTGGTTCCATTGCAGTGGCGTGGTGCGTGCGGCCGGCCGTGTTAGCAGTGATTGGTACGTACATCGTTCTACAGATGGCATACAACGCGAAGTTGAAGCGGGTACGGCTTGTTGATGTGTTGACAGTGGCCAGTGGATTTGTCCTGCGCGCCATTGCTGGAGCGTTGGCGCTTGGCATTGCCGTGTCGACGTGGCTGGTGGTGGTGGTCTTTGCACTGACGCTGTTCTTGGGATTCGTCAAGCGTCTTGGCGATCTGCGTGCCGCGGACATGGCGCGCGCGCAAGGCGACAGCACCGACTGGAAACCACGCGCTGGATACGACAGCGCTGAAGATCTCAATTGGCTGCTTGCCACCACCGGAGCCATCACCATGATGGCCTACTTGGTCTACGCGCTGAGCGATCATGCGCGCGGCATCTTTGGTGTGCGCGCCACTGGATTTGCGTTGCTTGCGCCCCTGGTATTCGTGGTGATTCACCGACTGTATTTGCGCGCCAACTCCGGGCGTGCGGAGAGTCCAGTCACCGTTGTTCTTTCCGATCGCAGTGCACGGGCGGCATCGGTCCTCTTTGCCATTGGAGTGCTGGTGGTGCTGTTCTGGCCGCCTGCCGAAACTGCACTCGGCACACTCTTCAAGTAAATTCAACGCGTGGACATACTCACTCAGGCAAATCGCGGTTGGTGGCGGAGTGCTCCGTGCGTACTTGCCGTGCTCTTTGCATGTGCCGTACTGCCAGTGATCATGTTTGGTAGTGACGCCACCAGCGAAGCTTCGGACGAAGCGGCCGCGCATTTGCCCACCGTGCTGCAGTTTGCTGCGCAGTTGCCAACACCGGACCTGCGCGATTATCCAAGCGCTACTGGTCCGGGATATCACTTGCTGATGGCGGTTCCTGCGCGGCTTGGCGTTGGAGTGCATGGGCTTCGCATCATTGCTTCGCTGGCCGGATTAGCGCTGCTGCTTTTGGTATGGCGCACTGCGGCGCGCGCGGCGGGGCCAGCAGTGGCGTTGGCGCTGACCTTGCCGCTATTGGTTTCTACCTACGTACTGAGCGGTTCCGCGTGGTTGACCACCGATGTACTTTCGGTCTTGATTGGAACAACCATGGTGGCGATCGCCGCGTGGTGGATGCCAACCATGCGTACTTTTTTGACGCTCGCAGTTTTGTTTGTCGCCGCGCTTTCCGTGCGGCAAACCAACGTATTCCTGGCTGCGCCGATTCTGGCAGCCGGCATTCTTGGTTCGCCACTTGGGCGTTCAGCGTCCGACGCAGAGCAGTGGAGTGGTGACGAACCGCGCTCATGGAGCCGACTGGCTGCCGCTTTCTTGGCGCTGGTGCCGGCGGCATTGCTGCTGCTCGCGCTCGTCAATATGTGGGGCGGCTTGATGCCCGCAACGTTCCGTTCGATGCATGACAAGGGATTGAGTCCGGTAGCGCCGGCGTACGGGTTAGCGCTGCTCGGCACATGGGCCGCGATTGCGCTGCTGCCGATGGCGCCGGAAGTGCTGCACACGGTTCGGCGCCATGCTTTGGCCATCACCTTGGTGGCAAGCTTGGCGTTTCTGGGAGCGGTGGTAGCGGACAGCACCTGGTCGGTGGAGCAGGGTCGTTGGGGGGGGGCGTATTGGATGATTGTGAAAGCGTTCCCAGCCATTGGGGGGCGATCGATCGTCATTGTCGCTGCGGCAGTCGTGGGTGCAGTACTTGCCGCCGTGCTGTGGATTCGAGCCGCGGAGATCCGTCGCGGACGCCAAGCCACCATCGTGCTGGTGTCCCTTTTAGCGCTCATGGTGGTGCAAGCCGGCAATTCGCAGGTGTGGCAGCGTTACTTTGATCCAGCCATCTTGGTGGCGCTGGCGTGGCTGATTTCCCTGGGGATCAACCGCACGCGACCGCACTCCGCCGGACGTGCGGTACTCGGCGCGCTCCTCCTTGCGGGGGTGCAGGCAACGATCTCTACGCTCGATTACTGGATGCCCGTCTTCCGCTGAGCGGAGCCGCGGGCACGCTTACGGAATAATCAGTTTGCTGACGGGCTTCTGCGCTGCTGCCGCCGGTGCTGCCATGGCTGGTGCGCCTGCAACCACTGAACCGGGCGCGGTGCGCATTTGCTCGGCCACCATGCGAGCGATGGCGCCGAATCGCATGCCGAGTTCGCGCAGCACTTCATCAAGTTCGCCCGCTTCTTCGGGAGTCAGATTGCCCTTGGTCTTGTCATGCAGAACCTGCAGGAGGTCCATGGCGAACTTTGATCCCTCAAGATCCACCACCACGCGGCCCTGCGGGTCGGCCATGGTGCCAAGGCCCATGACTGCTTGCGATGCAAGCAAGCCAACCAAGCTTCGGAATTCTGCTGGTGGCAGCTGTTCATTGCCGGCTTCGGCAGCGCGCGCGTCCATCGCTGCATCCTTCGCGGCAAGTCGGGTGCGCTCTGCCTCGGCTTGCGCCTTCCAGTCACTGTCCACATGGATGCTGGGGGCGGGGGCGTCGGACGAGTGCTGGCTGTTCGGGTCGATCATGGTGGTCCTTGTAAGAAGGAGGGGAGTATAGGTCGGTCCCGGCGTACACTTCGCGCGCCCGATGCTTCACCCGACCCGCGAGCGCCCAATCGACACTCTCTGCCGCGTATTAGCGGCAATTGCTGTGTTGGGCACCATGGGATCGATTGGCTGCACGCCTGCTCCGGAGGTGGAACAGACCGTTCGGGACGTGGACATCAGCGCGTTTTCAACTCCGCCAATGGGGCCGCTACCAGAGGTGGTGGCGACACCCATGCCGCAAGTCGAGCCACCGGGTGTCACCGAAATTGAACACACCGTCACGCTGGCGGACGGCACCAAGGTGATTCGCAAAGAAGAAATAGTCACCGCAGCGGATCCCTCCACCGCAGAAGACGACAGCGTGTTCATCGATCAAGGCAACCAGCGCACGCTGCGGGTTGGACAGCGGTGGTTGGTGGAGAGCTTGATTGGACAGATCAACGGCCGGCCGATCTTTGCTGAAGAGATCTTCAAGCAGATTGAGGCAGCGGTGTTGTTGGCGTCGCAGGACCCCAATCCAGAATCGGCGCGCACGCAGGTTGACGCGTTGGTGCGCCGTGCCTTTCGGCAGCAGGTGGAATCCGAATTGATTCTTGCGGAAGCAGAGAGCAGACTTTCGCCGGAAATGAAGGTTGGCTTGCTCAGTTGGCTGCGCGACTTGCAGGAAACCACGATTGCAGAGCGTGGCGGTAACCGGGCCAGCGCTGAAGAGGCACTCCGTGATGAGATGCAAATGTCCGTTGAGGAGTTTGTCACCTTCCGTAAGAACGCCGAGTTGACCCGAGACATCCTGCGCCGCAAAGTCGAGCCGCGCGTGGTGGTCAGTTGGCGCGATGTTGAACGCTTGTATCGGCAACGGCACGCTGCATATCAGCCGGATCCGATCTACCGGCTTGGCCGCATTCGCCTTGCCAAGGAGCAGCAGGCGGACAAGATTGAAACGGTGAAGCGGATGATGGCAGAGAAGAAGACCTTCACGGAAATTGCTGATGCCGTCGGCATTCCCGAGCATGGCATGTGGCGCGCAGTCACCGTGTCGGACGGCAAGATGATGATTGCCGATATGACCAACGACTTGCAGAAACTCATCGCGCCGCTGCAGCCGGGAATGATTTCTGAGCCACTTGACGCGCGCACTTCCATCACCTGGTTTGCAGTGATCAGCAAGGAAACGCCGCCGCAAATGTCGATCTATGACACTGACTTGCAGCTCTCCTTGCGCGGCGAGTTGCAAGGAACGCAAGAGCGTATTGAGCAGGCTCGCTACATTCAGTCCTTGCAGAAGCGGTGGTTGGGTGCCAGTATTTCCAAGATGGAGATTCGGCTCGTGCAGATTGCCCGTGAGCGATACTTGGATCCGCTGCGACCGATGAAGGGTGCGCAGCAGGGCCCGGCGCGCTGAGTTGAGGCCCTTACCAAGGCGTTCCGCCCGCATCGAACGCGTGTGGCCAGTGCAGCACGGTGAACGTGCCATTGGTCTCCACCGATACTGCCACCACGTCAAACTGAAACATGCGGTCATGGAATTCCGGTCGCTCAAGCAGCGTGGCGGCAAGTCGCACCAGATTTCCTTGTTTCACCGCGTCCACGCGCTCCTCGGGGTTCCACGGTCCACGACGCGTCTTCACTTCAACAATCGCTACCGCGCCACCCGGCGCGAGGGCAACGATGTCCGCTTCATCGTCGCCGATGCGTAGGTTCCGTTCCATCACCGTGTAGCCGCGATCCGCCAAGTACTGAGCGGCGGCGCGTTCGCCAGCCGCGCCGATTTCAGCGCGTGACAATGAGTTGCTCGTTGGCTCCATCGCAGCGAGCGTAGGAGAGCAATTCGCCTACCCACCACTATTGGGCGGAAAGGCAGCGCAGATTGATGG
This sequence comes from Planctomycetota bacterium, assembly GCA_039796075.1. Lineage (GTDB taxonomy): Bacteria > Planctomycetota > Phycisphaerae > Phycisphaerales > SM1A02 > UBA966. The sequence continues at coordinate 8,225 of JBDKKN010000003.1, forward strand.
CAATTAGTTAGTGATGCACCCAGCCCGGCGCAACCAGACCGGTTTGCTGTCGACCAGCTGGAAAGAGCAGCAAATTGGCCAATTCAAAGACTCGCTTCGAGTTGCGTTCGGCAGCCGGGTAGTGCTCCGCGGTGGCTTGGCGCAGATTGGACTTGGTGGTGCCAAGGACAGCGAGTTCTGCATCGGTGGCTGAATCAATCTCGCCAAGAATGGTCTCGCGCGTCCACTCGGGGTGGTACTGAATTCCGTAACTTAGCGCGCCCACGCGGAACGCCTGCACCGGGCAGGCTTCACCCTTCATGACTACGGTGGCGCCTTCCGGCAACTTTGAAACATGGTCCCCGTGGCTCTCGAAGACGTACTGCGTCCAGCCAATACCAGCGTGGAGCACGTCTTCAACGCCGATACCGGTAGCGCGTACGGGAACCCAGCCGAGTTCAGGCTTGGTCATGGTGGCTACTTCGCCGCCAAGCGCCTTCGCAAGCATCTGTGCGCCGAGGCAGATTCCAAGAACGGGAACCTGTCGGGCGTGTGCCTCGCGCATGAGTTCCAACTCAGGTGCGTTCCAGGCATCGTTGCCGTTGGCAGACTGCGGCCCGCCGAGCGAAACGAGACCGTGCACGTCATCAAGATCATTGGGCAGCGGCTGTCCAAGATCAACGCGAACGATACGAACGCGTTGGCCGTGTGCGCGGAGCGAAACTCCCAGGAGTCCCGGGTCGCTGATCTTGGAATGCTGGATGACAAGGATGGCCATCGTGGTTCTCGCGGTGGGGCTGACAGAGTGGATCGAACAGGGTGACGCTAGCGGATCAGACCGCGCTCGTGGAGCGCGTTGGTGCGCTGGTCGCGTTGGTTGGCGTGGATCGACCTTCAATCACGGATCGAACCGTACGGGCGATCGCTGCAGGATCAAGCCCGCAATCGACCAACTGCTCCTTGCGTTCGCCGTGGTGAATCCAGAAGTCTGGAATCGCCAAGCGCGTGACCAACCGTGTGTCCAGACCGTGATCATTGCACGCCTCCAAGACGCACGCGCCGAAGCCGCCGCGGATGGAGTGATCTTCAATGGTGACCACCGGGATGCCGCGTCCGAGCAGGTCCTTGAGAAGCGCCACATCAATGGGCTTAGCAAAGCGTGCGTCGTACAGGTCAACGGTGTACTCACCGAGCAGGGCGATCGCTTCTGCCGATTCATGCGCCATGGTGCCAAACGCAACGATGGCAACATCCGGTCGTGCATGACGAATCAGCGCGCGCGACTTGCCAAGTTCAAACGGTGGGCAAGCGGTGTTGGTGAAGCGATCGATCACTCCCTCGCGCGGATAGCGGAGGCTGGTGATGCCTGCTTCGTAATTCGCCATGAAATCAAGCGCAGCCTTCATGCTTGGCTCATCAAGAGCGCCCATGATGACGGCGTTGGGCAGTACGGAAAGCATGGCGATATCGCAGAAGCCGTGATGCACCGCGCCGTCGCCGCCCACAAGTCCGGCGCGATCGAGGCAGAGACGCAGCGGCAGTCCTTGCAAGGCAGCTTCCTGGAAGCACTGGTCAAACGCGCGTTGCAGGAACGTGCTGTACACGGCCATGAACGGCTTCCAGCCAGTCTTGGCAAGACCGCACATCATGTCGGCGGCGTGACTCTCGCAGATGCCGGTGTCCCAGACGCGGTCAGGGAACTTGGCTTGCACCTTGGAGATGCCGGTGCCGTCTGGCATGGCAGCGGTGCATGCCACCACCTTTGGATCGCGCGCCATCAGGTTGGTCATCGCTTCGCCGAACGCTGCAGTGAAGGATCGACCGCTCTTCTTCAGTTCAACGCGGCAGCCTTCGTTCTCCATGTCGTCGAGCATGCTGAACGGGCTCGGTGAGTGGAAGGTGCAACTGTCTTGCTCGGCAAATCCGAAGCCCTTGCCCTTCACGGTCTTCACATGCAGCACCATGGGGCGATCGAATTCCTTGGCTTCATTGAGGACATCCACCAAGGCCTTAATGTCATGGCCGTCGACGGGTCCAACCGTGACCAGGTTGAAATGCTCAAACCATCCGTTGGTGTGCACTTCATGCGCTAGATTCTTGGAGACTTCACCCAAGCGGTGGTAGATCTCCGCCAACGTGCTGCCGCCAGGCATGTGCTTGGCAAACTCGCGCGCCGTCTTCTTAAATTCACTGTAACCCTGGCTCAGGCGCACATGGTCAAAGTATGCAGCGACCGCGCCCTGTGGCTTGGCGATCGACATGCCGTTGTCATTGAGCACCACCAAGAACTGACGGTGCAGGGTGCCGGCGTTGTTCAGGCCTTCCATCGCCACACCGTTCACGATGCTGGCGTCGCCAATCACCACTGCAACGCGACGACCATCAGCGTTGTCAGCGGTCCAGCCCTCGCCACCGAGCGTATCGCCACGCGCTACACCAACAGCAGTGGAGATACCGGTACCGGCGTGACCAACGGAGAAGAGATCGAAGTTTGATTCGCGTGGCTCTGGGAAGCCGGACATGCCGCCGCGCTGACGCAGCTTTCCTAAGAGGTGCTGCCGTCCGGTGAGGAGCTTGTGCGTGTAGCACTGGTGGCCAACATCCCACAGCAATCGATCATGACCGAAGTCAAACACGTAATGCATGGCGATGGTCAGATCCACCACGCCAAGATTCGGCGCAAGGTGGCCGCCCGACTTTGCCACTTGGTCGCAAATAGCTTGGCGAACTTCCGCCGCCAGTTGCGGCAATTGTTCGATGGAGAGCTTCTTAAGGTCGGCAGGACCAGCGATCGATGGGAGGAGCTTCATGGGGGAGTCTTGGGTACCTGTCAGCGCACGACCATTGGTGATTCGGACGCTCCGCTTACGTTGCCACGGGGGCTTTCGGAAGCGGTGGGAAAGTGTAGCGCAGTGGTGGTTATTTAGTCCGAGTTGCCAGCGCGTGGGCGGTCAATCGGAGCGGTTCGGCTGCGTTTCCGAGTGGTTTGAGGGCGCTCAAGGCGATTTCCAAGAGATGCGCTACGTGCCGATGGCTTTCTTCAAGGCCAAAGACGCTCGGATAAGTGAGTTTTCCTGCGTCCCGGTCTTTGCCGGCAGCCTTACCGAGGTGCTCGGTCGACTGGGTTTCGTCCAAGATGTCATCGACCACCTGGAACATCAGTCCCATGGACTCGCCGTAGGTGGTGAGCGCGTGGAGGCGCGATTCGTCGGGCGTTCCGCACAGGGCGCCCATGCGACACGCGCAGCGGATCAGCGCGCCGGTCTTGTTGTCGTGCACCAAGCGAAGGCGCTCGGCCGCCGGAAGGTTTCCCGGGAATCCGGCAAGGGTGTCGTAGACCTGACCGGTGATCATCGCAGTGGTGGCGGAGGCCAATTCCCGGGCAATGTCCGCGGCGCGCACCGGTGAATCAAGGGCAATTTCCACCGCTACCGCAGTCAACGCGTCGCCAGCCAGGATGGCGAGTGCTTCGCCGTGGGCTTTGTGAGTGGTGGGGCGACCGCGGCGGAGGTCGTCATTGTCGAGGGCTGGAAGGTCATCATGAACCAAACTAAAGCAGTGGATCATTTCCAGGGCGATTGCCGAAGGAACGGCGTCCGCACGGCGGCCACCCACTGCCTCGCATGCGCGCAACGTGAGCACTGGGCGCACGCGCTTACCGCCTCCTAACACCGCGTACTGCATCGCTTCGCGCAATTTGGGCGCCAAGAGATGATCGGCGAGCGCCTGATTGAGCGCAGTTTCGACCTCAATAATGAGTTGGGAATCCGTTGCGTGCGTGCCGAGCGCGGTCATTCCGCCGAGTGTACCGAACTCCGTATGATCCTTCTCTCGCCGTCCACCCCGCGGTCCCCACCCACCATGATCGAATCATTCCTAGCACTGATGCACCGCGGCGGACCAGTCATGTGGCCGCTCTTCATCCTGAGCGTCGTTTCCGTAGCCGTGTCCTTTGAGCGCGGGGTGTTTTGGTTCAAGCAGAACGGTCCCGGCGCCAAGCGTGGGTTCGTGTTGCTCATGGAGTCGTTCCGACGCGGCGATCGCGCCCGCGTTGAGGCGTTGGCTGAGACCAGTGACACCGTGTACTCGCGGGTAGCCACGGCGCTCCTGAATGACGGCGCCAGCGATGCGGTCGCCGTGGGTTCGGTAGAAACCGAACGCATTCGAATGGACCGTTGCATGGCCACGCTGTCCACCATCATTACTGCCGCACCGATGCTTGGCATTCTGGGAACCGTCACGGGAATCATCCGCAGCTTTGAGTTGCTGGGTGGCGGTGGTGCGATGGTTGATCCGCGCGCGATCTCCGGTGGTATCGGTGAGGCGCTGGTGGCAACCGCATCCGGACTGGTCGTTGCGTTGCTTTCGCTGTTCCCGTTCATGGGCTACGGCGCGCAGCGTGAAAACACGTTGGGGCGTTTGGAGACCATGATTGCCGTGGCGCAACTCACCTTCGGCACAGCGCCGCCGCCGCGCGCTCATCACGAGCCGTCGACCGATCCGAATCACATGCATGAGCGTTCTCCCGCAGAGATTGGCGCTCCGCAGCACGTCTGAGTGCGGTGCAGCTGAACGGCAACGACTGCGCGGTATCGCTGCGCGATGCGGTTGATGACCGACCCCGAAGCCTTAAATTTCAGTTGTCCGCGTGCGAGAAGTCGGCGCGATCCGCGGCATCAATCCACGCGCGCATGTCCATGAGTGCGCCGACACTGGCGCTTTCAGTGCTGCCATCGGCCTTCACAGTAGCGATCAACAAGTTGTGACGGCGTACGGGAACGCCCTGCACGGTATTCACCTGAAGTACGCCGGAATCAGTCATTCCTGACTGACGCATGAACGATGCGGTGCCACCTTCGGACTCAGCCATGGTGATGCTTTGTTGCGAGCCCATGAACGGCTCCCAGACAGCGGTTGCCCCAAGCATCGGCGGCACGATCCATGAATTCCCCGGAATGCGATCCTCGGGGTTCATTCCGGTGCGATAGTTACCCGGCGCACGCAGGGCGCTTGAAGCAAAGACGATCACCTCCGAGGTGCGCGAGATATTTGCAAGTCGCGTGCATACCAAGCGACCGGTGACGGCACTGCCGTCGGCGGTACTCCAGCCAGCGTCGGCGAATGCGGGTGCCGAAACACCGTTGGAGGACTGGTACCAACCACCCATGTAGTACGCGTTGTATGCGAATGCGGGCTGCAGGGCGAGGGCGCTGCCCGGTGCTCCGAATGCGGCGGACATCCAACTTGGGTGAGTCGGTGCGCCGTCCCACTCGCCACTTATATCGCTGTTGGCATCTGCATTGTCAGACTCGATGTAACTCACCAGCGTTCCGTACGGATCATCCATGAACCGCGCGAGGCGCCACGGATAGGTCTGCGACAGTGAGCGAGCGACCGTGGTCGAGGATGAATTGGTGTAATTGACCTTCCAGTTTACCTGCGTGGTTTCATCAAGAAACCCGGGAAGCAACTGTTCTTCATAGGTATTGGCGTATTGGTACCACGCGGCGTACACGCCACGCAGGCCGTTGAGTTCACGCGTCTTGCGCGCGCTTCCAATGGCGCCGCGAACACCGGTGACCAAGATTCCCATGAGCAGCGCAATGATGCCCACCACCACCAGGAGTTCAACGATCGTGAAGGCGCGCGGGGTCGGGGTGCGGAGCGCGCGCGTAGGAGTCGGCGTGATCGTTGACGTGGTCATCGGCGTAAACATGGATCTCAAGAAGATACGGCATTTCGGGCGGCATCCCACATTGAATCGCTCAAATTTTGTCGGAGCGGTCATTCAGTAGCGGCGAGCGAACGGGTCAGAAACGCGGTTACGCGCTCCTTGGCGTCCGAAGCCATGCGCCCAAATCCGGCATGTTCAAACGGCGCGCCCGTTGGTCCATACACATGAAACTGCACCACTTCCGGGTGAGTGGCACGTGCCCGCACTGCTTCAATGAACTCACGTTGGCCATCCACGGGTATCCATTCATCCTCGGAATTATGCAGGGCCAAGAACGGGATCTCGGGCCAATGTTCCAGGTGATCGATGGGATTCATGGCTGCCACTCGGGCTGCATCAAACATGGCGCGGTGCTGCTGCCAGCGCCAGCTTCCCGTGGTGCATTCCACTATTGCGGCATCAAATGTATGCGGGCGCGTCAGGCGAACCAGCGCCGCCATGCCGCCCGCGCTCATGCCGCCCAAGGCGCGCTTGCAGCCCGCGTATTCACCGGAAGCGTCGAGATCCGCAACGACTGCATCAAGTTCGCCAACCATTTGCTCGACCACCCCGAGCGTTTCCTCTGGCGCTTGTCGCAGCGCATCCAGGCGTTCGCCGTGCCCGGGCAGATCAACAGCACAGGTGGCAATGCCCGCGCGCGCCAGTCGGAGGTAACGACCCGGGTCAAGTTCTTTGGTGACGGTTCGGCCGTGCATCCACACCAGTACCGGGGCGGGGCGTAGTACTTTGCCGGTAGTGCGATCAAAGTATGGATGCACCAATAGAGCGGGCACTGCGCCACCCCCAAGCCGTACCGTCCGCGAGAGGGCAAGAACGCTCGATGGAAGTTGGTCAAATGGCTGCGGCACGCGCGTGGAAATGTAGCAGGACGTATCCTCAACTCGTGCATTCACGCGTAACAATCATGGGCGGCGAGCATCGTTCGCGGATTCTCCACACGCCCAGCGGCGAGGAAGTGACCCGTCCGATGACCGGTCGCGTCAAGGAAAGCATCTTTAACATCCTGCGGGGCTGGTTTGAGGACGCGGTGGTCCTTGACCTCTTTGCGGGCGTTGGCACCATGGGTCTGGAGGCCTTGAGCCGCGGCGCCCGGTTTGCCATCTTTGTCGAACGCGACCGTGGCGTCTACGACTGCATGCGCAAGAATATTGACATGCTTGGCCTCGGTGCGCGATCACGAGCGCTGCAAGCGGATGCGCTGGCGCCCGCGCTCCTAGCGGAACTGAAAGAAGTAATCGACGTCATCTTTGTTGATCCGCCGTATCCGATCGCGGAACAGACCAGCGGCAGGCGGCGCATCTTGGACCAGTGTGCGCGCCTGCGCGGCGCGATGGGTGACCGCGGTTGGATGGTGTTGCGTTTGCCGTATGTCTTGGAAGGCGATGAAGGCACGATTGCAGGCTTCAACGGCCCAGAAGTTCGATCATTTGGCGATATGCACGTCCACTTGTATTCACCGCGCGCGGGGGCGACAGCGGTGCAGGTGGATGAAACCCCGGAGGAGTCAACATGAAGAGCAATGCGTTGAGCCGTATATCCATCGTTGCCAGCGTTGTCGCGCTTTGCGTGTTGCATGCGCGTGCTGTTGCTAGCGATACCGAGCCTGTCACGGCGCGCGACACGACCGCCGCTGCACCGATCGGACCACCAGTTCCACCGGATGCCGCCGCCATCGATGCAGCAGTTCAGAAGGGAATTGCCTTCCTTCTTTCAGCGCAGGAAGGCACACCGAAAGCGCAGTGGCCGTACGAAGGTGTGTACCGCGTCGGCGGGGAGATTCCGGTTGGTTACCGCATCGGCGGAACAGGAATCGTTGGCGAATGCTTAGTGCGCACGCCCGGATATGCAGCGGATGTTGCACGGCAAGAAGCGGTTCGCAGTGCGTGTGCTTTCATCTGCGCCGGGATCCGCGAACCGCTCATGAACCCGGTGTACGAGGCTGGCTATGACGTGCGCGGGTGGGGCTACTGCTACGGCGCACGATTCCTGTTAGTCCTGCGTGCTGCCAAAGTGGTGCCCGCTGGCATGGAGACGGAAACGGACGCAGCATTGCGCTGGTACTTGGATGCCATACAGAAGACGGAGATTCCAGAAGTCGGTGGCTGGAACTATGCGCGGCAGCCCGGAATTGAGACACCGTCGCCTGCTTCGCCGTTCATGACGCCCCCATGCTTGCAAGTGTTGTTTGAAGCAAAGGCACAGGGATTACCAGTAGACGGCGCAGTGGTCACCCGCGCGCTTGATGCGTTGCAGCGCTGTCGCACTGAAGACGGAAACGTTGCCTACAGCGCACAGCGACAGACGCGTGAACCGGCGCGTTCCATTCCCGGGGCGATCGGACGGATGGTGTGCAGCGAAAGCGTGTTGCTGCGCGCGGGTCGATCAGACGTCGCCAGTGTTCGTCGCGCGGTGGACGCATTTCTTGCCAACTGGCGGCAATTGGAAATTCGCCGCAAGAAATCAGGAACACACGTTGGGGCATACGGCGTGGCGCCGTACTACTTCTTCTTCGGTTTCTACAACGCCTGCGACGCGGTTGAGTTGCTTCCCGCCGCAGAACGCCCGGAATATCGCCGACAATTCGAACAGTTGCTATTTGCGGTGCGTGACCAAGACGGAACCTGGGACGACCGCGTCTTCCCGCGCACTCGAAACTTTGGTACTGCCATGACACTCATGGCTCTGCAGCGACCGGAATTTCCGGCGCCCGCGCAATGGAGCAGTCAATGAACGCATTCCGCGTCGCCGTCATCATTCCGGCAGCGGGGCGCAGTAGCCGATTTGGCGGCGTCGACAAGCTTGCGCAAGATGTGGGCGGGCGCCCGATGATTCTGCGCACTGTTGAACTTTTTACTCGGCGCGAAGATGTCGCAGCGATCATTGTTGCAGCACCGCCTGACGAAGTGGACGCGTTCCGGGATCGGTATGGCAATCAGTTGGGTTTCCACGGTGCCAAGGTGGTGGCGGGCGGCACGGTTGAGCGTTGGGAAACTGTTCGAAATGCGCTCGCCGAAGTACCAGCCGATTGCACGCATGTGGCCGTTCATGACGGGGCGCGACCCATGGCAAGCGAAGAGTTGATTGCCCGGGTCTTTGATGCAGCGCGCGTGCATGATGCAGTGATTCCTGGCGATCCAGTGACTTCCACCTTGAAGAAGGTCTCTGAAGACGCAGTGGACGCCGAAGAAGCAGACGCCATTTCTGACATGATTCTTGGGGAAATCTCCGACTCCACCAAGGTTCGTGGTCGCAAAGTAGTGGGCACCATTCCCCGCGAACGACTGGTGGCGGTGCAGACGCCGCAGGTGTTCCGCGCTGAACTGCTGCGCCGTGCCTACGCGCAGCCGGGGCTTGATGGAGCCACCGACGACGCCATGCTGGTGGAGCGCCTGGGCGCAGAAGTCATTGTTGTTGATGGCGATCCGCGCAATATCAAGGTGACCACGCCAGCAGATCTGCTGATGGTGCGCGCGCTATTGAAGAAGTAGTTGGTGCTACGTAATCACCGGGAGGAGTAACTGCTACGTGATCACCGGTAGTGACACTGAACGTGCGCGTGCACGTGCGCGTGTACGTGCGCCATCAGCGCGTCTGATCCTGCTCAGTGTTACCAATGGTGAGCGCGGTTCGCTTCGCTCGGTTCGTCGGCGTTGGTCCGCAACCCCCACATGCAGCGCTTTTACGACTCGCCAACAGTGGCTTGATCACGAACGCCAGGGCCAGCACAGCTCCGCCAGTTGCAACTAGAAATTGCCAGTCATTCCAAGGCATTCAGTGGACTCCTGTGGTCATGCGGACCACTGTGTAGGTGATAAACGCCGCCCCATACGCAACGATGGTCATCCAGCCCAATTGCAACGCGGGCCACTTCCATGATCCGGTTTCGCGCCGGGTGACGGCAAGCGTCGGTAGGCATTGCATGGCGAGCACAAAGAACACCAAGGCCGCGGCCGACGTTGCTGTATTGAAGACTGGCGTGCCATCCGTCCGAGCCATGGTGGCGACCTGTTCGAGCACGCCTTGATCGCTGGCGTCCGCGCCGCTTCCTGCACCGGCCAGCACACCCATGGTGCTGACAAAGACTTCTCGCGCCATGAAACTGGTCATCACCCCGACGGTCAGTTGGCTATCGAAACCAAGCGGAGCAAAGACGGGCTGCAGTGCATCGCCAATCTGTCCGGCGAAGCTTTCCGCCTGTTGCGCATGCGCGTCGCCGTTCACGCGGGGGAATGCGCTCAGCCACCACATGACAATCGAGATCGCCAAGATGGTGGTGCCCGCATTGCGGATAAACACGTTGGCGCGATCCCACGTGACCAGCGCAGCATTTCGAATGCTTGGGCGTCGATAGGGCGGTAATTCCAGTACTAAAGCGCGCGCGGGACCGCGCAGAATGGTGCGCCGCGCAATGAGTGCGCTGAAGAGTCCTGCCGCTGCGCCCAACGCATAGCAGCCCGCAAACGCAACACCTGAAAACCACGCGGGCTTGCCGATGGAAAGAATTCCGATGAGTAACACGTACACCGGCAGTCGCGCGCTGCAACTCATGAACGGCGCAACCAGAATGGTGGCCAGGCGTTCGCGATCATCGCGGATCAGCCGGGTACTCATGATTCCCGGGAGCGCGCACGCATGACTGGAGAGGAGCGGCACGAACGAAAGCCCGCTGAGGCCAAAGCGGCGCATGACGCGATCCACCGCAAATGCTGCGCGCGCTAGATATCCAGAATCTTCAAGTAATGACACCAAGAAGAACAGCAGGCAGATTTGCGGCAGGAACACTAACACTCCGCCGATACCGCGCAGCACGCCATCGGCCAAGAGATCGGCAATGATGCCGTTCGGTAACGCGGCGCGCACGCCGTCCGCCACACGCCCAAACAGAAAGTCAATTAGGTCCATCGGTACCGACGCCACCAAGAAGATCGCCGCAAAGAGCGCCGCCATGATGGCAAGAAACACCCCAATTCCCAACAATGGATGGGTAAGTGCCGCATCGATGCGATCAATGAGCGCGCCATGATCTTCATCAATGGCGGCAGTCTCGGTGGTTGCCGCTCGCACCACGTTGGCGGACCATGCGGCCAATGCGGCGGGAGTTGCTTCCGCTGGGGGCAACTTCTGTAAGCGCGCAATCAGCGCGTCGCTTTCAAATGGCAGGGTGGTGACAGTGTCGAGTGCAACATCCAGTGCGGCGAGCCCTTCGCCACTTCGGCCAGAAACCGGTACTACCGGGCATCCAAGTTGGCGCGCGAGTTCCGCCGGATCAACGCGAGAGGTGCGCGTACGCGCCACGTCCCACATGTTGAGCGCCACCACCGCAGGATGGCGGTGCAGCAACACTTGAGCTGCAAACTGCAAGTTGCGGCGGAGGTTGGTGGCATCCACCACTACCAGCATGGCATTTGGCTCAGTGCCATCAAGCGAGCCGCTGAGGCAGTCGCGGCACACGCGTGCTTCGGGCATATCGATCGTCAGGGAGTAGGTGCCCGGAAGATCAACCAACTGCAACTCGGCACGACCATCCGGCGCGCGATGCGTGCCGATGCGTCCTTCAACGGTGGATCCTGGAAAGTTCGCCGTGCGAGCACGCATTCCGCACAGGCGATTGAAGAGCGTGGTCTTGCCGGTATTCGGATTGCCAAGGACCGCAATGCGCGGGATTCCGTCGCGGCCACGGGCGCCGGGTACGGTGGTACCGGAAGTCACGCGCGGGTTTCCGGGGCGCCGGACGAACCCGGGGAGTCGGCAATCGGCGTCACGAAGATCTTGCGAGCAACGTCGCCAGAGATTCCCAGGCGCGTGTTATCGATTTGCACAATGCACGGCGTCCCCGGTCGGCAGACGCGCACTTCACATTCGTGGTGCATTCCCATGGCATGGAGCAGGCAGCGATCGCCCTCCGGGAGGTCGGTCAGCTCCGAGCAATCGACAATCGCCCGTTGGCCGCGCCGAAGCTGGGTCAGCGGGACGCGAACGGGCTGGGATGGGTCGGTGCGTCCAGGCATGGATTCTCTGCCGGAATGATATTGCGACTCAGTCTCAACTGCAACGTCAACTTGGGCAGAAGCGTCGATTTCGCCCGTATCAGGCTCCCGCCGAATCCCGGAGCTTCGGTATTGGCTTCGTCGCGCCGCGTACTCGGCCGGTGCCACGGTGAGTTGCGGCACCTCACCGCGCTCCCATTGGGCATGCAGCTTTCGAAGAAACGGAACACACCACTGGCATCCGGTACCTGCTCCCAGGCATTCGGACAGTTGGCTGGCTACCCGCGGGCGCTCCCGCTCCATGAAGTTCACCAGTTTGCGCTGGCTGACTCGAAAGCAGAGGCACACATGGTCATCGGGATTCATGAATCAGCGCGCCGTGGCGGCGCATGCCATCAACGATACTTACTAGCAGCGGGCACGATGCTCTTCACATTGAATGAGAAGAAGAATTCAATGTACGGCGCCAGCATGTAAGGAGTTTCGAACGCACTCGGCGAAGGCCGCTTGCTGTTGACTCGTATGCGCGGTGTCACAATTCCGCTGAAGGCCAGATCGCCAGGCTCAATGCCATTACGGGTTCTGATGCGCGCAATCACGCTCTGATCAACGGTGATCGGCACCGTGAAGTAGCGATTGCTATTCACAAACGTGGCCATGAACGAAACGTTCTTGCCGTTGGTTTGAATAGTTCCTTGATCGACGCGGCCAACCCAAATGTATTGTTTGGTACCGTCACGATTGGCTTTCGTGCACCAATTCGGCAGCCCGCGCAGATGATTGGCGAGTTGCTTAGTGTCGTCTGCATTGGGAACGGTGGGGTAGGCCGCCAAGTAATCCGCTTGCATCGAAGCCATCAAGCCGCCTGGTCCAATGGTGGGGTCTGCAGGAATCGGCGCCGGCATCGGAGCCGGCGGCATCAGATTGACGAGCGGCTTCGCTGGAGTCGTCGGAGCCTTTGACTTCGCAGGCGAACTGGCTGTTGCTGGCGCTGGCGCCGGCGCAGGCGTTGATTCGGTTGCCGGCGCTGGATCAGAGGCGGTGCCTGCCTCAAGCGCTTTGATCCGTTGCAGCGCCGCTTCAAGGTCAGCTTGTTTCTTCGCCAACTCCAAGCGCAGTCGATCGACCTCCTGACGGAGATCACTGATTGAATCACTGGTTGGGTCCTGCGTCACCGCACTGGTGAGGCGTGCCCCCGATGGTTCCGGAGCGGCATTCGCACCGGTCGCCATGGTCAGGGTTACAAGGGCAAGGGTCGAGACGATGAGGGCGGACCGCTTCAGGCGCATAGAACGGGGATTATAACGGGTACGGCACGAGCGCCTGCAGGGGCAATTGCCGAACAATCTGCAGCATTGTGGCGGGTGACGCGAATACACTTTAAACAGAGGAGCTCTGTAATGGACCGAATTCGATCACTCGTGGCGCTCGCCCGCCTTCGGCTGCTACTTCAGGAGTGGGTGCTTGCCTCCTGGTTTGTGCTGTCCATCGTGGTTGGGGTGGTGCTACTGATCATCATTGAGCGTCGGGTGATTGGCGCGACCGCAGCGCTTGGTGTTCCAAGTCGCAGCGCGATGTGGTTGGTCGGATCGATTGCTCTGGCGTGTGCGATCGCCGCGCTCATCGGCTGGCTCCAGGTGCGCGCGCGTCAGCAAACCATGGAACAGGTGGCCTTGGAACTGGATGCGCGTATCGGCTCAGGTGAGCGACTGTCCACTGCATTGGCACTCTCGGCGGATCAAACTATTTCCAGCGACGCGTTCGCGCGTGCAGCGATTGCAGACGCGGTGGCGTATGCGGGGGACCCCGATCTTCTTGGCAGAGCGCGCGAGGCATTCCCAGTGCGTCTTGGTAATCGTTGGTGGGTCGCTCCAACATTGCTGGTTGCAGCGGTGGCGGCGTGGTGGTTCATTCCACAGCGCATGACGGAAATCGCGGTGCCGAAGGATACGGATGCGGCGCTGGCAACGGAGCGCCCCAAGAGCCCGGAAGAGAAGCGCTTGGACGAGTTACTCAAGACCGTTGAACAATCGCCCGAACTGGCGGCCAAGCTTGACGCGGAGTTGGAGACCGCGCGTCGCACGCTTGATGAAGCAGCCAATGGGCCGATTCGTAGCCCGGATGACGCGGCACGCGAGAGTTTGAAGCGCATGGCGGAATTGCAACAACGCTTGACGGAAGTGGCTGACAGTAAGGAATCGAAGGCTTCGCGCGAACTGCGTGACTCGCTTGCGAAGTTGGAATTGCCCAAGGATCAGAACGCTGCGCGTGATCTTGCCGAAGCGCTCAAGCAGGGTGACTTTGAAGCGGCCAAGAAGGCGGTCGAAGAATTGAAGAAGGCGGCTGCGGGCAGCGAACTCTCCAAGGAAGATCGCGAGAAGTTGGCCAAGGCATTGGAGAACACCGCCAAGCAATTGGAAACGCTTTCCAAGGATCCCGCCAAGATGGCGGAGGCGCTGCGTAGTGCCGGCATGGACCCGGCGCTTGCCAACAATGCACAGGCGCTGCAGCAGGCGATCGCGCAGTCAAAGGACTTGAACGATTCGCAGAAGGAAGCGCTGCAGAAGATGGCGCAGTCCGTCAAGGATGCGCAGTCGCAACTTGGGCAGATGAGTCAGCAGATGGATCAGATGGCATCGCAGTGCAAGAATCCGGGGCAGCAAGGGCAGAAGGGCGACAAGGGTCAACAGGGGCAGAAGGGTCAGAGCGGCGAGAAGGGTGAGAAGGGCGAGCAGGGAAGTGAATCGCAAGGGCAAAGCGGCCAAGGTGAGAAGTCTGGCAAGGATGGCGGCGACATGAACCAGATGCTTGACCAAGCAGAGTCCGATCGCCAGATGGCGATGGCTGCCGACAGTTGCAACAGTCAATGTCAGGGTGGACAACAATCAAGCGGTATGAGTGAAGCGGAAGCGGATAGCGCGCTGAGTGCCAGTGCCGAGAGTGCCAAGAGTGGCAACGGTGGTGGTAAAAAGCAGGGGTCATCTGGAAATCGCGCGGAGGGGGCTGGCGGTGACCGCGCGTTCCGTGAAACTGGATTTGGCACCAAACTCCAGAAGGAGAAGGGCCAGAAGCAGGATGGCGACGTGATCGCGCGGCAATTGGTGGCTGGTCAGTCACCCGTGGGTGAGAGCCGCGTTGGATTGCAGGAAGTGGCCGGCACGATCGCCACTGGTTACGAGCGTGGTTCCGAGGAAGACCCAGTGCCCGCGCACTTACGCGATGTGCACAAGCGGTACTTCGGTGATCTACGCAAGAAATTCGAAGAACGCGGCGTAGAGGCGAAGAAGCCCGCTGGAGATGCAGGTGGGAAGTAGCCGAACGGCGCTCATCGCCGCGTGCATGAGTGCGGCGACGGGTGTCTTGGCATTCGTTGCTGGCGGATGTGATCGCACGCCCACGGTCACGGTCTATGCCAGCGCCGATGAATCGGTAGCGCAGCCGGTATTTGATCGATTTGAGAAGGAGACTGGCATTCA
>JBDKKN010000004.1:0-95098 GCA_039796075.1 Planctomycetota bacterium
CAAGCGGCAGTATGCCGTACGTGCACAACGCGCGGTCCGGATCATCGGCACCCGCCTCGTACAACTCCTTCACCAACCCGGCATACCAACGCAAGTGACGCACCCCGCCCCACGCAACGCAACGCGCCGACGCGTTCACAAAGTCACGCAGCGCTTGCCGCCCATCATTAGTGGCGTACAGACCAGGCATGGCATCGATCGCCTCGCGCACACTTTCGCGGAACTGCCGTGCGCGACGGCGCCCACCGCGGCGTGAGGCTTCCAATTCCAACGCAGTGCGGCGTACCAAGCGACCCAGGCTTTCGCCCTTTTTTGAGTCACTTTCAGCGATTTCTAGGCCTTCTGCCAAGCGCCGTCCAAAGTCGAACGCTTCCAGTGACCGCCCAAAGCCGCGCGTTTCCAATCGCCGCATGGCCGCTTCAAGCGACTCCACCGACACCGGAATGAAGCCGCGCTGGAACGCTGCACCAAGCACTACTAAGTCAGCAACGCGGTCCGTGAGAAACTCGCGCTGCGCAGTGCCGGAGATGTCCGCCAGCAACGCACCCTCTGGTCGAGTGGCGAGCGGCACCGCGCGCGGCAACAAATCAACCGCCTCCGCAAGCTCGGTAGGCACCTGATCTTCAAACGCACCAAGGTTGGCAACGATGTAAGTCTTGTCCGGCGCCGCCACACGCAAGTATGGATCCGGCCCAAGCGCACGCAGCGTCTCCACCGCGTCAAATCCCAGAATGAGATCCGCTTCACCGTACGGGCATTGCGGCGAATGAACGCGCGCATCCGGACCAGAATCTTGCCCAGTGAATAGCACCTGACCCCACGCGCGCCTACCCGGACCAATGGGCGTTGGGTGATAGATGGACTGCACGCGGTAACCCATCGCGCGACCTGCCTCACACAGCGCCAGCACAGCAATTCCAGGTGGATCACCGCGATATCCAGCAATATGGCAGCGCCAACGGCCTTCGCGCGCGTGCACCGGACGTGGCGGCTTGATGCGCGCATCGGCATCGCCCTTCACTGGTGGCGGTCGCGTGCGCACCACTTCCACTTGCTCAAGCAGCGCGCGCACTTCAATCTTTACCGGAAGCCCGTCGCCCGCTGGGAATGTCTCCCGCAGAAACTCCGTCTTCAATGGATCAAGGCCGCGTTCAAGCCCGCGCTCCATCAACACCGCCTGTGAGATGGGCCGAATATCGCAACCAGTATCAGCTGGCCACACCAAGCGCTGCCGCGCTGTGAACCCAAGTCGATCCGCTTCTGCAACGCCCGCTTCTAGCTGACGAATGTCACGGCGCGCGGGTGGACCGTCATGCGCCACCAACACACCCACGCCATCCAAGCGCGCCGTCTGCGTAATGGCGGCAATCAAGCCGGGGCGATCATTCATATCGCAATGCGCTACATGTAAACGCGGCGCACTCCGCAGCGGCACGGCTGCGTTGGCCAAGCGCTCCACATCCACTACATCGCTGCCACCCAGGTCAACCACCACAAAGAGCGTGGGCTGCGGATCGATAGCCGCTTGCTGAATGGCAGCAGGCCCTTCCAACGCAAAGCGACGGCGATCCCACAGTTCAACTTCAGTCACGATTTCCGCTTGCGGGGGCGCACTTCCTTCCAGCGCCAGCGCGCGCGACGGCGCTTCTGGATCATCCGGATCGATGCGCGCCACTTCAATCGCGGCGTCGGCAAAGACGGCACGGACGGCATCCATCGCGCCGGTTGGCCCCAAACCAAAGCTCCGTCTTGGCACTTCCAGACGCTCCAGCTCCGGCTGCGAAGCAGCCAGCCGCGGCGAATGTTCCAGACCCTTGCGCACCATCTTAAAGAGGTGCAATGCCTTGCGCAACAAAATGGACGTGCGAACGCCGTCATTCACTTCCAAGCGCACCTCTTCACCATCGCGCGCCGGCAGACGATCCCACCACAAGCGCGCGGGGCGTTCACCGCGCGCACGGAGCGCTTCGGCCACTTCAAGAATGTCGGGCGCCACTGAATCGGGGCGCGGCTCCAGCACCACGGCGTCATCGCACCGCGTCAGGAAGCGTTCCAAGAGCGCCGCATCCATGGGGTGCGTGCAGCCAAGATCAAGGACCGGAACCCGGCCTTCCAAGCCAAATTCGCCAAGAATGTGCCGAATGGCAATCGCCGAAGGTCCAACAGCAATGAATGCCATCGGCTCGCGCTCACCCGGACTGGGGAGCGCCGCCACGCGGTTCAATTCCAGACGGCGCACCACGCGCAACACATCATCACCTTCCGGCGTGCGCGCGCCACGTCGCGCTCGCAACAAGGCAGCTACTTGCTCCACACGCTCCGTGATTCGGTTGGCGCGCAATGACGGCGAGTCCAACGAACGCAGCACCGTGGAGTGCGCAACAATCGCCGCCATGCGCGGACCAGCGTTCGCAAGACGAAATGCATGTTCAATACCATCGCGCAGCGTCTCAATGCCCTTGGGTGCCACCACCGGCAACCCCAACGAACGCGCGGCCTGCCAGGGCGATGCCAATCGCACCAAGAACGGATTGTCTTCAAGGAGCAATACCACCCCGCCCTCTAACCGCCGCGCATTATCAAGCGCACGGCGCGCGGCACTGATGGCCATCGCCAGTTGCTCATTCGGAATAAGCGCCAAAACGCGCTTCCCTTCACTGGCAGCGCGCACCGCCAAACTGACTGCACGCGCGCCGTCCACCGAATCGGTCACCGTCACATGATGCGTATCAAGGGCACGCGCTACGGCCGGCTCGGAAAGCATCTGAAACACTGGCTCAAACGGCACCTGCCGCGGCCCAACAATGGCGTCAATTTCCAGTTCGCTTTCTAAGACACCCTTCACGATCGCCTGGTGCGCGGAAAGCAACGCATGTCCGTCGGCACGCAAGAGCGGATGGCTCCAGTGCCCGGCAATTTCCGCGGCGATTTCAGAAGCAATCGTCACGCAGCGTCTCCCTGATCGGCGCGCCATCCGGCGGTCAAATTCCCGGCTAGGAGCGCTTCCACCGCCAGCGCAACACCATCAGCATGGTGCGCAGCGGTTTGCGCGCGCGCGACGGCCTTGATGCGCGGATCAGCGTTGGCCATGGCAATACCCATCGGTGCATTGCTAATCAATTCCAAGTCATTGAGCCCATCGCCAAGCGCCACAATGGATGCGCGGTCAATGCCTAAACGGTCGGCAGCAACGCATGCCATGGACCACTTGTGCACGCGCGGCGCAAATATCTCCAGCATGTGCGTGCGCGAGCCAAGCACTTCGTTGGCGGTCAATGCGCCCCACGCGCGCACGGCAAGTTGCTCGCCCCAGCGGTCATCGATCAGCTTCACCAACGGCGCCAATTCTTCTTCTGCGCCAATCGTTCCAACGCGCAACACGCGGCCTTCCAGCTGCTCATGCGCATCACCCGGCGCGGCGTGCCAATCACGCGACTTAATGGGATGTTCCGTGAGCCACCACTTGGTAGCGGCATCCAAGTCCGCGGTACCAACAAAGATGTAGTCGTGGCCAGTCAGGCTGGCGTCCATCAAGAGGTGCGCGCGGTGACCGTGGCCCATGATGATGTCGGCCACGCTGAGCACCGTGGGCGCATCAATCGTCATGGTTGACAACACGCGTCCACTACCGGCTTCATGGAGCGAAGCACCACCAACACCAATGAAGAGCGCGTCTTCGGCGATGCAATCGATGGCGTGATGGCTCTCTGACCACGTGCGTCCGGTAGCGATGGCCACGTGCCAGCCGGCGTCATGTGCAGCCTTCAACGCGGCGCGGTTGCGTGGGCTGACCCGCCCGCGCTTATCGAGCAGGGTTCCATCAAGATCGGTGACAATGAGTCCGGGCATACGGGAAGTTTCAGGCAAAGTTCATGAGGGCGCGGCCCGGGAAGGATAGGCGTTTCCCGCTACACTCCCCGGTTCTATGAGCCAGATCGACCGCCGTCTAAAGACCATGCAGCAAGCCGACCTCAGCGAGGGGCGCGTCAATGACGATTTCGTGCATTGGCTCAAGACATGGGGGCAGAACATCCTGCTGGGCGTCCTGATCATTGCCGCCATCGCCATGGGTTGGTTCTGGTGGAGCCAGCGCCAGGAGAAGGAGCGAGACAACGCATGGGCCGAGCTTGGTGGAGCCAACCTCCCCGCCGCGCTGCAAGAAGTTGCCGCCAAGCATGAGGGCAAAGACGCCGTGGCTCCGTTTGCAGAGCTCTTGGCTGCTGACCGCTACCTGACTGCCGTTCTTTCCAATCAACGATTCGACCGCGAAGCCGGCGCCGTTGACGCCGCGCTCACTCCCGAGTTGCGCACTGAGTGGCTGAAGGCTGCTGACGTTCTCTACGCAAAGGTGGCCGCCCGCATCAGCGCCGCCAAGAATCCAGGCGACTACGGCTTCCTGTTCGGCGCCCTCTTTGGACGCGCCGCAGTGGCGGAAGACCTGGGCGACATGAAGGCCGCCGAGGGCTACCTGAAGGACATCGAAACGCGTGCCAAGGGCACGGACTTTGCCGCGGCTGGCGAACTGGCCGCCAAGCGCATGTCCACGTTGCAGGCACTGGCTACCCCGGTGGTGCTTCCTTCCAAGCCGATCGCGCCGATGCCAGCTGCCATCCCGGACTTGACGGGACAAATGGCCCCAAACGCGCTGTTGCCCAACGGCAGCGCACCCGCAGCGGCTCCAACCGCTGGTGAAGAAATGATCCGTCAACTGCAAGGCGGTAGCGCTCCGGCACCGGCCGCGCCAACGCCGGCTCCGGCTGCGCCAGCACCTGCTGCGCCGTGACCACGCCATCGGACGGGCCAGACGAGCTTGCAGGCGATACTGACGAAGAAGCGCTGAGCGCCGATCCCGCGGAGCTCTTTGAGCTTTACGAGAATCAATCGGCCGACGATGAGACGCCAGTCACGGCTGTCTTTGAGGTCACC
This sequence comes from Planctomycetota bacterium, assembly GCA_039796075.1. Taxonomy (GTDB): domain Bacteria; phylum Planctomycetota; class Phycisphaerae; order Phycisphaerales; family SM1A02; genus UBA966. Next base: position 4,927 of record JBDKKN010000004.1, read on the forward strand.
AAGAGCGTCGACCTCCGCCTTGATCGTTACTTAGCGCGGCGCGTTCCGTTCTTAAGCCGCACGCAGTTGCAGCGCCTCATTGAGGAGCAAGCCGTCACGGTGAACGGCCGCGTTCCCAAGGCAAGTACCAAGTTGCGACGCGGCGATCGAGTGGTCGCCACCCTACCGCCGCCGCCCTCAAACACGCTGGCTGCGGAGAACATCCCGCTTGACATCCTGTTTGAAGATGAGCACTTGATCATCGTCAACAAGCAGCCGGGCCTGATTGTGCATCCAGCGCGTGCGCATAAATCGGGCACACTGATCAATGCGTTGGCGTGGCACTTCCTGCACAACTCAGGCGGCACGCTGAGTACGGTCGGCGGCGATATTGCAAGACCAGGCGTGGTGCATCGCTTGGACAAGTTCACCTCAGGCGTCATGGTGTGTGCCAAGAGTGACACCGCGCACTGGCGAATTTCCAGGCAATTTGAATTGCGACAAACGCAGAAGCGCTACCTCTGCCTTGTTGAGGGCGAAGTGGAGCCCTTTGCAGACGTCATCGACCTTCCGCTTGGCAAGCACCCAACGCTGAAGGAAAAAGCCGCGGTACGTCACGATGAATTCGGAAAGCCCAGTCAAACGGTGTACCGCGTGCGTGAGGTCTACGAAGGCTATTCGCTGGTAGAGATTGAATTGCGAACGGGACGCACGCATCAGATTCGCGTGCACATGTCGCACATCGGCTACCCGCTGGTGGGCGACGACGTGTACGGCGGCAAGCACGTCCGAGTGGGCGAGTTTGACGAGACGCAGCCCGATGCGCAGGACTTCTTACTGACGCGGCAGGCATTGCATGCGGCGTACTTGGGGTTTGAGCATCCGATTACCGGGAAGAAGGTTTCGTTCCAAGCGCCGATGTGGGGAGATTTGCAGCGAGCGGTTGATCTGTTGCGGAAGAAGAGTCTGAAGCAAGTGCTGGAGGCGACCGGGTCGATTTTGGAGATTGGGTCGCCGAGGTGAATAGGTGCCGTTCACCACTGTCCGTATTTTCAGGGGAGGTGGAGTCCGCAACTTGGGCGGAATCATCCGTAAAGCGCCCGTCATTAATGCGGAAGCCTAATCCAATGCGCATCACGTGCTTTCGCTTGTGATCACATCTCAACAAACAGCACACGACCCGAACACGATACATCGCGCCTCTTGATTGCCTCTCGGAATTCTGCTTCGCTAACGTTGGTTTCTGCTCGGAAAATGCGCTCGGGTCCCATTTGTACGAGCTTGACATCGTCACCTGTCGCGCCGAGTGCCATCTTCAACGCGTCACCAAATTTGAATGCCATGGTTCCGTCGGGCCACTTTGTGACAATGACTAGAACAGCACGCTTCTGCTTGCCAACAATCTTGATCTCGTCAAATGTACTGTCGAGGCTTTCCGCCAGAGCCCCTGCTTCAGATTTCTGAGCCTGTTGCCATAAGGTCTCGTAGAAAGTCGTCGCATCCTCCACATGTTGCCGCTCCACTACATACAAATTGTGTCCCGACCCCCCAAGCATGCCTTTGGTCTGCCATCTTCCACCGGCTCGGATGCCGACTGCCTCAAGTAGGTCGCGGAAATCCGCCTCACCATCTACTAGGTCAATGAGCGTCTGGCGTTGATCAAGACTGCCCAATGAGCCAGCCACCAACCGTCCGAACTCGGCGCCTGCAGACTTTGATTGAACTTCATCGCAGGCTCGTTGCCACGCCCATTGCAGGTTTAACAAGTCGATATCCAGATCGAGGATCGCTCCATCCCACTGCCATCCGACGTGATGCTCACAGGCTTCTCCAGCGGCGGGCGAATTGAACGCCTGGCAGAAGGGACAGTGATCACCCTCAATGTACTCATACTTCGCTAGATCGGCCTCGAATTTCTTGACCGCAGCTACCACACGCTCCCTTGACGAGCAGAAGTACATGGCATAGTCGCAAGAATTCCCAGGCCCGCCCTCGAAGACGTATTCGAGTGAAGCATCTGCCAACGCCTCGACTTCTCTTAACTGACCATCGAAGACGCCCAGCTCATCAAAGTCGCCTTCGGCGCGATCCGAAATCCTGCTCCAACGATCCCGAAATGCATCCAACAAGTCACCACCTTCAGCGGTCCTAAATGTGAGATCCAGCAGCAACAGCAAATGTTCACAGCCACCAATGGAACTGCAGAATGGGCAGGCGGTCTGTTCCGCGATTTCTTCTTTGTCCGGCCCACTCATGGAATTAGCCCGTAAGACTTCGATTGAGAGAATTCACTATCTAGCGTGCGGGCGTGCCCAAGTCGGTCGATCCGAAGTGAAACTGTGATCCGACCTACCAACCCAGATGATTTAGTGCCACCCTGGAGCAAGCAAGTCGAAATGATTCAGCTTGACTCCGTCGACCCGACGGCATTGGCCACAAGTTCGATGACCTGCAGAACAGACTTTCGACCAAACGGATCGAACCTACCGACAATCTGGTCCAAACCGTATAAGGACTCGGCAGCATAGATCACCAGTGAATCTGATTGAAACTCGATTCCCTTTAGACCACTACGCGTTGCAACAACAAACCCATCGCCACCACCTAACGCATCGAGTGCACTCTCGCTGCTTCCAGCGAGAATGACAGTGGTCGCGCTGCCAGTATCCTGCAATGCTGCGGCGACGTAGTAAGCGACCGCGGAGGTTTCGACTAAAACTACCGTTCGCCGATGTCCTTCAGTTGATGAACCAAGTTTCGCGACGACGTCAAGAAGCGCCTCGCAGCGCGAATCTGCCTCACAAGTCTCAACATCTCGTGTCATGCTTTCCATGCGCTGCATGATGTCTACTGATAGGTAGAAACCACCATTGTCAGTCGAAATATCGGCTCCGTCTACGTCAAACTCACTTCGATACGCACTAGAGGTGCCTGCCAATCGGACGCCATGGCGTCGCCAGCGGCGCAAGAGATCGTCGAGTGCAGGAACCCCGACAACGCTTGCCTTCAAGATGGAACGTCCGACCCAAGCTGGCGCACCCGAAGCTACAAGAAGTTCGCCGAGCTCGCGACAGAGAACATCACGAGCGCACTCCGCATCCGTGCGCGGAAACCGAACAACGTGTTTTTCTAAAGTCACACGCCGAGAAGACGACTGCAAGAGCTCTTCTAACGACCAATCAACTGACTCCGCCAAAATTCCCAGACGCTGCTGCTCGTCGGAACTCAGACTGGTGGAAGACAGGCACAACACACGGGCTGGCTCCTGCAGCAGCGGGCGAACCAAATCCGCCAATTGACCAATACACAGCCGGTGGCATTCGTCAGCAACAATCAGGTCCCACCCCAAAGATGCTAAGTCTGAACAGACATCGGATCTCCGAAGGAAGTCATACCCAGTGATTACGACAACCCGATCTGGGATCTGTAAGCGACCATCCCCCAGTTCCCGCAAAGTGCGAATAGCTGAGCGATTGAGGTTTACACTTCGAATTCCCGAACTACGCAGCATTGCTGCAATGTGTTCCGCACACACGTGGGGAACAAAAAACAGTACGCGGCATGAATCAGGACGGCAATTGAAGAGGCGAACGACCTCAAGTGCTATCGCCGTCTTTCCCGCACCTGGCGGCGCAGTGAGCATGAATACCCGGTTAGCTGCTGGAGCCAAGAACCGAGTAACGAAGTCCAACTGGAGTGGCCGAAGCGCGACCCGACCGCCACTCTCCAGAGAATCAGTCATGACCGCCCTCCCCATATGTTTTCTTTGACTGTGGTAACTGAAGCGTTCGATTCAAAAACCAATCGCGACACTCTACTAGGTCTTCGTGCTCTTCTACAGTCAAATCCCGCTTGAAATGAAACAAGTCATTCCGTAACTTAGCCACCTCCCGAAGCCTGCTGTTCACGAGCGTCTTGGCTCTTGCAAATGTAGCACTAAACAAATGCCAATAGCGATCGTCAACAACCACCGTGCGGTAGTTGTCGAACGTCATTTCCTCGAGTGTCTTGGGAATTTTTTTGCCTGGACGATCTTTAAACAGCTTCTCCAAACAGCAAGCCGCGGCTGTCTCGATTTGGTCGGCCGTCATACATCGCTGTATCAGGGCCCGCATCGCCAACTCGATCTCTGCAATTAGGACAAATGGGCCAGCAACCTTGTAGAAGTAGCGAAGTAGATCCATGGTTGTGACTATGCCATGAACACGCTCAGCTCGACCCACAAGAACAGCGCCATCGCGATTGAGGTTATCAATAACGTCTATCATCTCTGCACTCAGTTCGGCATATCTAACCGGCTCCAGAAAGTCAGCCACTACTTGATCGCCGGGGGCACAACCGGATTCCTTCCACTTAGTGGCATTACGACGACCAACTGAGTGCGCAAACTTTCTAAATGTGAAAAAACCACTGATTGTTCCCCCCTCAACGACAGCTACTTGGGAGTAGCCATTATCGATCATCAGGCGCAGTGCATCACGAGCAGTGACCGTGTGCTCCACTGAGAGCAGCGTTTGCTCCTCTGGCAAAGCTCTATTGATGCGATGGAACAACCCCATCGCCAAACTGTTCTCGTTTGCTAGCACCCCTCCGCCCGTGATTAGATCGACTTCTGGGTCCACGATGCCCCTCCAATTTGATGTGTTGGCTCAACGCTCGCGCCGTCAACGTCTCACGCCCATCGAAATCTCGATTATGTGGCAACGCTCAGGGGAGTGTACCGCCCCCAAGTCCGCACCCGAAGTCCACCCTTCGAACCGCGCCTATCTCCCGGCGCCGCACGCGCAACGGCGAGCGAGGCGTGCCCGGGAAAGGCCTCAAGTTCATCATCGTCGCAGGAAACTGTCTTGAAGCGAAAGGGAACGAGATCGTTACGGATTGAATCCACCCCGATTGCTTTGCAAAATGTGTACGGTCCTAGACGATTGCATATTTGAGTGGTTCGATGGCCTAAATGATTCGAAAGATCAGAGCGAATCGACCAAACTCAACACCAAGGTACGACCCCAACCTCAGAGGCGACTGTTTGCCCCTTGTGTTAAGGGTGCCGTTCACCACTGTCCCTAATATCCACAGCGGAACGGACTCGCGCCGCTTACCTAGCCGCCGAGATAGAAATCCGCCGCAGTCCAGGCTGGTACCAAAGAGTGCGCGTGTGTAGCCACGAGCAGCCAATAAATCCATCAACGCCAATCATCTTGAGCATTGCAGCCGCAGGACCCGTAAGCAGCCCAAATCGTTCTGTAAATCGCACGGCACCCAGTTCGACGTCCGCCCGCCACGCGGCTGACTCGATCGCGCCAATGATCGGGTTGAAGTCGTTGATCCGACCGTCGGGCGTTCCACTTTCGACCAACTGCTCCCTGAGTACGTACCCGAACTGCGCACCAGTATCGAAGAGACAGCGCGCCGAGTGGGCACCGATCCGCGCGTGCACGGTTGGGGTACCCATCAAACTCTCAAAGTCAATAGGCGTTGCCTCCGGATGGACGTTCGCGTCACCAATGCGAAACTCACCAGCTGGACCATCCCAACACGAGTCCTGCGCATTCAGTAAGTCTGTTCCAATCATGCCATCAAACGGGGTGTCCACGTGCGTTTGAATTACTTCCATGCTCACTGGCCCGAACTGCTGCGGCACGCTGCGTCGCACCCCACCCCACGTGACGTGGCCTGGGGTACCAAACGTGACCGGAGATCCGGTGTCCACCAGCCACCGTCCTTCGGGAAGGTCGACGAACATGTGGTTAGCGCAGTAGATGAGTGGGATGGTGGTCATGGTGGTGGAATAGGTGCGTTGCACGGACGTCCGTGTAGGTCGTCCCGAAGCCCGACTGCAGAGCACTGACGTGCATCTTCGCAAGGTTGGGAGTGATACTTAGGTAGTAACTATGGATAGCAGCCGCACTAACCGGGCGTCAGACTACTCAGCTTCGGGGAGCAAAGGAGCGAAGATGTTGCTCACGCACCCAGGGCAAAGGAATCGTCGCTCGAACACCAACCCGCCCTTTGATACACGAATCCCTAGCTTGTGTTTCCGATTTCCTAGCTCCTCATTCCAGAACATCAAACCTCGTTCGTCCTTGATCGCCTTGGCCAAATCCGTACGGTGGAGATTTGACCACTTGTTTCTTTGGGGATCATTACCAATTTCAAACACCGTTCCGCAGAGTTGGCATGCTCCCAATCCGAGTTTTTCGATCAGCAGCATGTTCATCCGGGTAATCAGACGATAGTACGGGCTTGACAACTCCTCGTGACACTTGGCACCAGTGATACGAATTAGACCAACACCGAGGTGACCAGCAATTTTAACTTCTTCTGAGGTGAATGCCTTGGAGCGTTGCTCCGCCAGGTAGATCCGATTCGCATAAACCTTGTATCCCAACGCTTGCCCAGTCGCGGTAGCGAAAGGCGCTGAATCCCGTTTGACTTCAATGGAGACAGTTTCAATCTCACCTGAGAGGTCGCCACCAACATCCCGGATACCCACGACATCAATTCGTCCATGCTTCAGACCGGTGTTGATCGCACTTTTAAAGCACTTGCGTTGTTTTTCTAGCCACCGCGCAACAATGGGGTATAGGTCCTTTTCAAGCCGCACGGATTTATTTTTCGTCATCGGAATTGCCTAGAAAGGGATCTCGTCGTCAGAAGAAGCGTTTGTTGGACGTGGAAAATTTTTGGGCCAAATTTGTTGCGCATCGACAGGCATCCCCAGCCAGCCCGACAACTGAAGACTGCATCCGGGCCCCTCTTCTGGCGCTTGGGGGTTGTTCCACCACCGAGCAAGCGATAAGCGAACGAGGGTGCCTGCAGGAATCGTCGGTAGCGGTGTGTCATGACCGACATAGGGAAGACTGAGGCTTGGCCGCCCTTGCATTTGGTAGCGGGACTTGTCGTAGCGCATAGAGTGCACCATCACTCGCGGCGTGATCCAAAACTCGACGCTCCGGTCGGGAACCGGAGTGACCTTGGGCAAGTAAGCAGAACCAGCGTTACGAAATCGCAACGCTCCGCCAAAAAGTCCAGATGGTTCGCCTGTGTGCGGCGCGCCAACGCGCTGGACAAACCTCGCGAGAGCCTCAATCGATCCAAGTCTCATTGCGCACGATTCATCGTGATCTTCAGTGTGCGGCGGCTCAAGCCCGTCTCGCCGTCGAAGGGTCATCTGCCACACTTCGCCAACCTGGAACTCCGTATCGGGAGGATGGCAGAAGCCGCCGGGCGGCAGAATGCGTACCGACCTTCCAGTCGACTCAATCATTCCACCAACACACACCCCGCCACCCATGCGGGTCTTACCGACGATTACTACGCGCTCCTGCTTCCCGGGTGCCATTTTCATGAGCTCCGAGGCAATAGTGCGGGCGACTGAGTTGGCCCAGGCTTGAGATTGAGGACGGGTACAGCCATCGCGGCAGCTAGGCGAGGGGCAACAATTGAGCGATGACAAGCTTCTGCTTCGCGTTCGACGCAGAAAAGTACAGGACGCTTTGCATCGCCAACGTACTTGCGAAAAAACTCGTCGGGCTGAAAGGTTGCTAGGCAGTCACGCTCATAAGCGGAAACAAAGGCACTACCAAGCCGTGTGCGATCTCGCTTTGCCACGCCCGCAGCAGTATCTGCAGCGCGCTGTGCGTCCCTGACCTGCTCTGTTGGGGCAAGTTCCTTGGCGTGGGTGTATCTGATAGCGGCGGACTCGAGCAGCACCTGTAGGCGAGACGCGTTCGCAAAGGCGTAAGCCGAACCTCGCATGCCCCGACGCGCCCGAATATCAACGAATAGGTCCACCCTGGCGCTCTTGAGCGCTTCGATGAAGGTGAGTTCATTGAATCCGTAAGCGCCGATAGTCAGGACTTGCTCGATCAACCTATCCCCTCGTCCGACCCCACTGCAGGTCTGTATTTCTTCCGGCTCGTCAACCCCGTATCGAAAAGAGCACCCTGTCCGTCGGTCAGGCGATCCAGCACCGCCTGCTGCGTCAAAACACCGCCGCCCTCGTCAATATGCCCTATTGGCACTCCACGGGCTATGAGTGCCTCGCCCAACAACTTGCTACGGTGGCACCTCTCAGGTTCCAACTCTGCGCACATCATCGCTAGGCAATGTCCAGCTTTCCAACCCGCCTCAACGCGGTCAATACCACTCTTGAACCAATCTCGATCCCGAACCAATGTGTAGTCAACCTTGCCGTCTATGTAGCAGCTGGTGTCTCCGGGCAGGCCGCCGAGCGTATCGCCCATGAACACATACACGATGCCTGCCCTTCGGGCGATGGCGCCGATGGCCTCCTTGGAGAACTCAGGACGGAACTTTGAGTAGGGCTTCGTCCGAACATCAACGAGATACTTAACCCCATATCGCCCGATCAACTCGATGAACTCTTCTGCGGTGCGTCGACTGCCGTATCCGATTGTAAAAACTGGAACGGCTCCGTCACCGTTGCCCGGTCCTTCTGGTTTGGCTTCGCCGGACTCCATTGATCGGATTGTAGCGCTAGAGGGTGGCCTGGCATGCATGGTCTGTGGGTCAACTGCACTTGCACCCCCTTCCTGAACACCCATGATCCGCGCCCATGTCTAGCCCAAGCCTCGGCACCCCACCTATCCACCCGCCCGGCTCCGTGCGCGCTCGAGGGCGAGTGAAGAATGATTAGCGAAGGTCTCGAGTTCATCGATGTCGCGAGGAGTGGTCTTGGCGCGAAAGTGGACAAGATTATTACGGATCTTTGCCACTCGGCTCACTCGATTTACAAGCTGCACGCGGTCCCAGACGACCGCATGTTGAAGCCGTTCGAAAGTCTCTGTGTTTCCAAAGATCAGTGCATAGTGACCAAACTCAAGACCAATATACGAGTCCAACTTCTGCGGTGGCTCTTTGCCCTTTGTTGTCAGGGCATTCCTCACTAACTCGGTGCACTCTGGCAGCGGAAGCAGAAACTGAAACAAATCCCGCGTGTCATGCTCAATCTCTTCGATGTGCACAAATCCGCGGGCGTAATCAGTCAACCGTCGCAATATATCGGCCGCCGTCAACATCCCCTTGAGTTCACTTGGCGAACCGACCATTGCAATGTCATCGCCTTGCCAGTCAAACAACACATCCACCCATTCGTCCGCTGCGATGTAACGCGGCTTCAGATCGACATGATTGCGGACACTCATATTTCCTAACTTGTCTCGAAACCACTGTTCGCCGAGAAGATCTCTGATTACGTCAAACAAACGCATGACACCCAAGCACTCCCCCTGATCGTCCATGACCGGCGCTTGGTTGTAGCCCCCATCACACAACCGTTCCACCGCCTCAAAGAGGGTGTCTTCCGGACGGAGTGTTTCTATGCTTTGGTTCGCTGGCAAAATTTCGCCAGCTGGACCGAACGGACCCGTGCGCCGTTTCGGTGGGATGGCGGGATCAGGTTGATTCATGGTCAATCGCCTTCCTCAAAGAAGTCGTTGTCGATACGGTAGGTTCGATACGGCCGCCCCTCAGTCACACCGAGTCCGACATCAACCATAATTGATGATAGCTCGCGCCCATCCACGAGCCGAATACGTAGACCTTGCACTGCCTTGGCGTACTCGAGCGCCTCCTTGGTGTACTCCGAAGTCGTGATGAACACGCCCTTCTGCGCACGACCATGCATCGCGCCAACAAAGGCCTGGATCTCGGGACGGCTGACCTTGCTCTGCCAACGCTTGGCCTGAAGATAAATCTGGCCAAGGCCAAGGCGATCCTCACTAATGACGCCATCGACGCCTTGGTCGCCAGCACCGCGTCGCAGTGCAGCCTTGACCTCGCTCGCGGATGCGCCGTAGCCCAGTTTGACGATAAGTTCTTCCACAAGCCATTCGAAACGCGCAGGAGGCATCTCAAGCAGGCGTGCCAACAATTCTTCTTGGACCTCATGGCGCAACTCGCCGTCAAGCCGATCCATTACTTCCTGAGGCGTCTCGTCAGCCTCTCCAAGTACAAGCGGGCTGTGCGCCGAGATCGGTTCACCTGTCGCGGTCGTCACCGGACCGGCAAATTCCGCCTTCCACTTCTTGAACGCGGGATACGTACCGAGCTCGCGCAAGCCGATAGCAGTCGGGTACTTGACGAGCGCCGCTTTGCCGTCGCTGGTCACGCGCCACACGCCGTGGGAAACGCGCTCAATGAGTCCAGCCTTGCCGAGATCAGTCATCGCCCAACCAACTCGGTTGCGAATGACGAGCGATCCGCCGGGAAGGAGAGCATTGCGCTCTGCGGGGGTCATCGCAAACTGCACGGCCATCGCTTCAATAATGTCGCGTGACTTGCGTGGAGCTCCGTCCTCAAGGCACTTGAGGATCGGTCGCATGAACTCTTGAAACGGGGGCATAGGCATGATTAGCTCCGGTGCGCGAGTGGCGGATGTACATGGATTGGATAAGCGGCGGGTCGCGGTGCGCCCTTCGGCCATGGGGGGAGTTTGGCGAAAGTGCCATCTGCATTCGTCGGCGGACCGGGCGGCGGGGTCAGCGCGCTTACGAATGGCGTGTTGGTAGCGAGGCACGATTGCAGTTGGTCGTAGAGCGCGATGATGCGCTCTTTCGTGCGGTACACGCCGTGCGCGGCAATGTCCTTTTTCTTCACGATCGGGAAGGTCTCCATGATGTACGCCACCGCGTCGCGCGGGGTGGGGAGCGCCTTCAGGAGTTCGGGCGAGGTCTTTGCGCGCCAATCATTCGCGGTGCCGAGGTAGAGGTGGAAGAACGCAGCGTCAAGTTCGCAGCGGATCTCGAAACGGCGCTCGGGGTCGTAGCGGAACACGGCGCCATCGCCTTCGGGCCAGAGGTCGCGCGAGAAGGGAGACATGTCGTCGGCGGTGGCGGAGAGTTCGAGGGTGCGGAGGGAAATGAACTTACGCCAGGGTGAGTTGCTCGACCCACCTGAATCAAACCAGTCCGGTGTCGCGATTACAAACTGCTCCACAATGAAGAAGTTCAAGTGCAGTCCACCCACCTTGAAACGTGCTGTGAAATCAACCGCAAATGCATTCAGGCAGCTGAGGAGTAACTCGCTATTCGGTGCCGCACATAAAACAAGCGGCAAGTTGTTGCCGACCGCGCTTACTGGAATCGCTGCTGCGATGACGGTGCGCTCGTTCGTAGCGCTCGTGATGTCACGAATACCGATCAGGAATGACGGAACGATCCTTAATCGCATTTCAACTTCGGTGGCAGCGACCCAACTTCTTGGAAACGGAACTTTCGTTGCATCCGAATGTTCCGCCGCTGAAATCGCCTCGGGCTGACCTTGTCGAATCTGAGCAGTGGCGCTTAGAACGACACTTGCAGCCCGATGATCGAAGAAATCAACCATCTTCGCCTCATACAACGGCAAATACTTGTCCGCCCCTCTCTCAAACACATTGCCACGCAACCGCCAGCCGTCCTTCTCCAGCTGCTCGCGCGTGCGGAAGAGACCGGAGTCGTTTGACATGTGGAACATCGTCGAGAACTCCACTCCCCACGGGTTCTCTTCGGGCGTGGTGTCGGTCGCCTCCTTCACAAGCACTGGCACGCGGCGGTAGATGTACTTGGTGAGCTCGGCGTCGACTTTGGTGCGGAAGATCGGGCAGGTCTTGGTGTTCGGGTTTACGAGCGCGATTTCGTCGCGCGTGAGCGTGAAGCGGCGGCGCTCGTCGGCGAGGTCCTCGACCTTGTGCGCGAAGAACACGAACTCCGCAGCGGGCGCCAGAGCGGCGGTCTTTGCGTCGGGCGCCGGTGCGCGGAGCGTGAGGCATGAGAATTTGTAACTGCGATGCACGCCTTCGAAGATCGGTGCGGCATTCTCAAAATCAAACAAACTCGCCAACGACGCCCGATCCACAAGATCCTGGAAGAAGAACTTGGTGGTGTCGTCCGTCGCAACGCCGCTAGGAACGATGCAACCCACGCGACCAATCGGCGAGACTCCATCGCGCATCGACTCGGCGAACACGGTGTAGAGATTGACATCGCCGCGCCCACAGAGCGGAAAGCGGCCTGAACCCCGCATGAAGGCACTGGCTGCTTCGGCGGCGCGGACATCGGCAAGGAATTCCGTGAAGAGCTCGGGGCGCTCCTTCTCAAGCGCCTTGATCATCTTGCCGCGGGCGGACGCGTTGGGCGCATTGGCAATCTCGGGCACGCGCTCGGCAAACCATTCCTTTTCCTGCAGCTTCACGCGCTCCCACGGCGGGTTGCCAAGAATGCAGTCAAAGCCGCCGCCGCGCGACTTCCGCAGGGCGTGCATCCGTTGCGCTCGATCGTCGGCGACGAAGAGTGATTCAGTCATCGGCGGTCTCCTCCGCGCCGGGTCCACCAACGCGGTTCTTCCACCATTCAAGTACCTCGGTTCGCTTGTCGCCTTGCACCCCATACGCATCACACGCAGCCTCGCCGAATGCGCAAAGTCGCGCAAACAGCTCGGTTTCGTCACCGGCACCCTGAGCGCTGGCAAACAGCTTGGCAGCGTGTTCCCACGCTGGCCGGTGGGCAGGTAGCGGCATGGCCGCCGCCTGCTTGGCCGACAACTTGATGGCATCCACGCTGAGCGCGGCACCCGAATACTTGGTCATAGCGAGCGCTGCGATGGGTGGCGCGGCAAGCGCGGCAGCAACCAACATCACATCCTCCGGACGACTTGGAACCACCGAGAGCACCGGCACACTTGGCAAGAATCGACCCGCAACATCCGCGTATACCTCAATCACCTTGGTTTGCGTCGCTACAAGCACCTTGGGCACCAATCGCTGCGCCATCCACGGCGCAAGTGTTCCATCCCGCTCCATGCGACTGCGATCGACGCGCGGCGCGGTCCATTTATGCTTGAGAATGCGCATCGAAGCAACGCCCCAACGGCAATAGGCAAGATCAATGGCGCCGGTAGTCACGATGGGTGGATAGCGTTGTTCAAAACTCGCGATGGCGCGTTCAGCGTCACATGTTGCATCTTCGACGATGAATCCATCCAGGCCGTAATACTGGTCTCGGAAGTCGGCGGTGGCAACTGCTATGTCACCGATGACTCCGTCCGTCTCTAGAACGGCATTAGGGATGCCGGACGCCTCAGCAACCAGGTGCGACCAGGTGTCTTCCGCCTGCAACTGATCACTGTCGAGCTGAAGCAGCGGCATTGGAGTGAATGCGCTGCTATGGCTGCGCTGCATAGGCCCCTTGCGAGCCCCACCCTTCTTTATGGTGATTGCGCAGGTGAATACGGTTGCCTCAGCGAAGACGTGTTCATTCGACACCCAGAGATCGGTCAGTGCACCATCTGCCAGCAGAGCGTCACGTATCGCCTTAGCATCACCCGACGCCAAGACGCTTTGGGGCTGCACCATCGCATACCTACCCCTGTGACCGGTGATACGAGCGGAAAGCAACATGAAAAGCGCCGACGCATCGGAGTAACCCTTCCGCGCTCCGCCGTAGCTGGCCTCGATGACGGCAGCCGCTTGCTTGGCGAATGCGGTGCCCGATTCAAGTTGGTTCAAGAAGGGCGGATTTCCCAAGATGCAGTGGAAGCCGCCAGTCATGCGCTCGCCCCCAACACTGCCGTCTGCCCGCCATCAAACACGTCAGGGAAGGCCACATGCCAGTGCAGAAACTGATGCACCTTGGCGAGCCGTTCGATCTCATCGCGGATTGGGGTACCGATGGGGAATCGCGTCGGGTTTGCTTCGATATCTCGCAACAGTGAGTCGGTGAGCCCACGAACGCCGCCTATGGTCACGCCGTCCTTGCGCCAGAAGAATGCCGCGCACCAGGCATCCGCCACCAGTTTGGAGTTGCGATACGCGGCGCTTGCCTTGAGGTCGGCAAAGGCGTCGGCGCGCTTGGAAACTGCCACAGCGTTCACATCGTCACCTTGTGAAACTGCCGCAAACGCGTCGCCGAGGCTCTCTGATTGAGTGGCGCCGAAATCAATGGTCGTTTGGCCAATACGGCGATCCTTGAGGTCCTGCTTGTTCTTCTTCTTGAGAGCGGAGCACTCGGCTTTCACATCCCCTTCGACGAATTCAAAGGCGCCTTCGGGAATTCCTTCGGCTATTAACTCGGGCGTTGCACCAATGAGCGAGTTGCCGACTTGGATGTGGCTGTCGAGGAAACTCAGCGGCTTGCCCGGCTCCATCGACTCCATCCACAACGCAACCTTGCAGAGTTCCGCTGACATCGGGTTGATGTCGACACCGTACAAGCTGCGACGGATGACTTCACGCAGTGCGGTGCGGTGTTCATCAGGGGTGGGCTCTGAGTCACCTGCACGGGCACGCGCGACATGCTTCGCCAAACGATGTGCCGCTGCAATGAGGAAGTGCCCGCTACCGACAGCAGGATCACATACTTTGAGGTTGAGGATCGCTTCAGCCGCGTCAGTGCCCTTCTTGCCCTTGGCGGCCTCTTTGATCACGGGTTCAAGCGCGCTATCGAGCAGACACTGCACCAGACTGTCTGGGGTGTAATACGAACCCGAGGTTTTGCGCTCGTTTCCAGCACTGGTGGCAAGGCGGAACCGCTCCGGCCAGCTGGCGCTGTCGAGGTGGAGTTCGAGGAGGCCTTCATAGACCGAGCCGAGTTCCTCTGCGCCGAGCGAACGGAAGTCCACCGCACGGTGCTTCTTGGTAGCGGGGTCTACAACCACGCATAGTGCGCGCATGGCATCAAGGAAGTCACGGTTTCGTAGTTCAACACGGTAAGGCGCCAGCCCGTGACGGGCCGAGTTGACCGGGTCAGTGAAGGTACCGGCGCCGACGAGGTGCGGAGTCGAACTGGGTAGGAACAAGAACGAACCAAGCGCGTTGATGCCAAGTTCGGTCGCACCGCCCTCGGCGAGACGTTCGAAAGCGAGACTAGTTGCACGCCAGAGATCACCATGGGCGCTGCCGCGTGAGCCGGAAAGCGCAAGATCGCGCACCCGCGAGAGTGCGTAGCCCTTGGCATAAAGCTCCCGAGCGTCCACCGCGGCGTTGGGCGCGTGGAGAACATCGCGCTCTTCGGCGACGAGCACAAAGATCATGCGGTAGACGAGGCGAAGGACTTCGCGGAAGAGTTCTTCCTTGGCAAATGCTCCGCCACGAACGGCGTCGGCGAGCGAACGGTTGCCGGGATGGCAGAGGAGACCGTCGCCGAGCGCCTCAATCGCCTTCTCAACGCCGCCGCGCAGGCTGTCGAGCGCACGCGTGCCTTCCTTAGCAGCTTTCAGCGACCATTTTTCGAGCGGGCAGTCCGCGGGATGTTCCCCGACAAATCGCGTGGAATGACAGAGCAGCCAAAGCAGAGCGAAGCCCGCGAAATCTTCGCCCTCGAAGATGCGCACAAGGTCAAACTCAATGAATGGCGGCCGCGCAAGCGAGGTGGTGTCGCGCAACAGACGCAGCACAAGGCCGTCAGAGATGATGCCCCACAGAGCGCGCGGATCTTCATTCAGATACGCCTGCACATGGGCGTGCGGACGATCGGTAGCGGCGCCCGAGACTCCCGCGGTGCGCTTATCGAGCGGAATACCCGCGCCGACAAGGTGTATGGGTACGCGGACATTGTCGTTACAGATGAACGCTCGCGCGATCGGAAAGCGACGACCGTTGACCTCAAGGCCTGGGTTGGCGGTGAGATTATGAAAGCCGAGCGAGCGTAAGAGTGGCAACTGCCACTGGTCGCGGGTAGCGCCTCCAGTGGTGTCAGCTGTGTCGTCGGCGGGTGGACGCCCCTGCTGCCATGACTTCGTCTTCCACTGCACCCAGGCGCGACGAAGTCGGTCCCAGTGTTCGCGAGCCTCGTCGATGACACGCGCATCGGAGGGAAGGTCATAGTCCGCGGGGCTCTGCTGGTCGCTCGAGCGTGCGTGCACCGAGCGAAGGAGCTCGGGGGTCACAAGACCACCCTCGAGACGGACGCAGGAAAAATCAGTGGTTGGTTTCACTCTACGCCTCCATTCGGCGCATCGGGCATCAGGATGAACAGGCCAAGGATGTCGGGGTCGCCTGTGGGCGCCGCCTTGGTGGGCGTGGAGTTCTTCTTGCCGCTTCGAGTTGCATCATGAGCAAGTGCAAGCGCGTTGGCACGCTCCACTGCGATGGCGTTGAAGAGCGGCGAGAGCGTGGGGAGAGCATCCACAGCAAGGCCAAGGAGTCGCTCGGCGCGAACGGACTCGACGTTGGCAGAAGGCTGCGCATTGATAAGTTCTGCAGCAAGTTCGGCACTGAGACGCTTCGGCGCTACTACTGTGAAGTCGCCTTCGATTGCAAGAGCGAACACATCCTCTGCCAGGAGTGGGTCTGCATGCGCACCGGTCACCGACGCCACCTCAATCTGAAAGCGATTACGAAGGAGAACGATGGTCGTCCGTTCCGTCACTGCCTTTGTTCGCATCAGGCCGGTTCGGGCCGCGATAGCGACACGGCTTGTTCCCTGAACGAGCACTGGGTCCAGCGCGGACTGCAGCACATAGCTCGCAAGACTCTCTACGAGTGGATGCGCACGGGTCAGCGTTTGTTGACGTTTCACGAAGGTCCCGTCAAAGCGAACACGGTACTCCGATGGCGGCTCGCGATTGGGAGAGAGAGCAGTGTCGACAAGCTCATGTACGGCTGGCGTGGTGTCGGGATGGGTCATCAGTCCGAACGACGATCCAGGTTTCGGCTCGACGGTACAACCAGCGCGACCCAAACTGTCGACTGTGAATCTCTCGATTGAACTCGAGCCGATCGCACTACGCACCTTCTCAAGTTCGTGAGCGACCTCTTCGGGTGTAATTTGATGCTGACGGAAACGCAGACGGAGGGCGCGCTCCTCTTTCACTAGGCGTTCACACGCGCCATCAAATTCGGCAACCTGACCCCTGCAGCGCTCGAGTTCAGCCTCGCTGAAAAGTAGCCCGGTGCGATCGACGCGCTCGAGTCCCTGTGCACGGTCAAGAATCAGGCCCAAGAGCGCGTCACGCGAGACCGGAACCGCCACGA
Source organism: Planctomycetota bacterium (assembly GCA_039796075.1). Lineage (GTDB taxonomy): Bacteria > Planctomycetota > Phycisphaerae > Phycisphaerales > SM1A02 > UBA966. The sequence continues at coordinate 21,878 of JBDKKN010000004.1, forward strand.
GATAGCCAAGTTCCGCCGCAATCTCCCTACGTTTACGGTTCAAAACGTTCATTACTACTGGGTCAAACACGGTCTGATCTGAATGAAAGAAGCAGACATTCACGCGTTCGCGCGGCTGCCCAAATCGGTCGACACGACCTTCGCGCTGGACGTGACGATTGGGGTTCCACGACAAGTCGTAATGGACAACAGTATCAAAGTCCTCTTGAAGGTTAATCCCCTCACTCAGACAGTCTGTGCATACGAGAATGCCCGCGACTTTAGCCTTGGACGAATCGTCACCGAGACGAGCGATTCGCTCCTTGCGCTCCGCGTCGGGCAAGGAGCCAACGACGCAATCAACGATGGCTTTCTTGCTGAATACCTTGGACAACTCGCGCGCGAGATACTCCGCCGTTGCGATGAAACGACAGAAAACCACAATGCCGGACTCTGGTTCCGCGGCGATGTGCTTTCGAAGAAACTTCTCAAGCTCAAGTAACTTAGTGTCATTGTCTGCGGATATCGCTGCCGCACGTTTCTGAAGTCGCGCAAAGAAATCACGCGCCTCGCGATTCATAGGACCATCCCCTTCCTCGGCGGCCACTTCTCTTTCAAATGCCCCCACCGAAGGCGTGCTGTCTCCAACATCGCTCTCCTCGGAAGCGTCGTCGATGAGTTGCCGTTCAAAGTTCTCAGCAGCAGCAAACAGTCCACGCTCGGTCAACTCGTCATCGCCACCCTTGCCTGCGCCCGCGGACGATCGCACTGCGAGCGTCGCCGCAGCTGCCGCTGGACTGGAGGCAATTGCCTGGAAGAGCGTAAGGATTGCCCACCCACGGCTACGTTGCACTTGCACCGAGGCCTTCGCCGTTTGGTAACGCCGTGCAAACGCCGCAACATCCTCAACGAGCGATCTGAGTTCAGTACCAAGCATGTACTCTTGGTCGCTCTCAATCCGCTCTGGAAATTTGGTGTCGCCGAGAAATTCCTTGATGTCAGGACGACGGCGTTGAACGAAACGCTTACCGAGCTCCTTGTCTCGGACCTTCTCAGTGGCTGTGTCCTTGGCGAGTTCGCCGCCAGGACTAAAGCGCGCATCAAGTAGTCCAAGCAATCCCTCGTAGGCTTCAGCATTACCGCTATGGGGTGTTGCGGTAGTGAGCAGCATGTGCTGCCCCTCCTTCGCCGCGAGCCCCTTGAGAAGTTCATAGCGCATCTGGCGCTGCGCACGGCCGCTACCGCCCGCGGCGGTACAGGTGTGCGCCTCGTCGACAATGACGAGCTTCGGGCAAGTCTGAAGAAATTCGCGGCGACGGCGTTCGCTCTTTACGTAGTCAAGGCTGACGACGGTGAACGGGAACCGCTGAAAAATGGTCTCAGTTGGGCCCAGGCGACGTTCAAGTTGCTGGGTGGTGGAAGCAAGAACGAGTTCTGCTTCAATGTGGAACTTCTCACGCATTTCTTTCTGCCACTGCTCGGCAAGGTGCGGAGGGCAAAGCACTGAAAAACCACTGATCTCTCGGCGATCAAAGAGTTCACGAGCGATCAGAAGTGCTTCAATGGTCTTACCAATACCAACATCGTCAGCAATGAGAAGCCGCACCGGGTCCAAACGCAGTGCCATGATGAGGGGAACAAGTTGATACGGGCGCGGCTCAAAGGCAAGACGAGCGAAGGAGCGGTACGGGCCAGCTGCGTGGCGAGTGGCAAGACGCGCCGCATCACGGAGAAGGCGGCAGGAGTTTGCATCCCCGCGGGATTGGGGATCTGGTGGCGGAAAGGTTGCGCTCGCGAGTGACTCAAGCGCGACGTGCACCTGTGTCAGTTCGTCATTCGTACCGCCAAGCGGAAGTAGGTCATAGACCGGATGAATGGATCCAGGCTGAACAACCCATTCGCGACCACGGGTGTGCACGATTGCGCCTGCAGCAAAGGTAGTCATCGGGCTACTCCAACGGGGGAACTCTCAGGACCAAAAATCGCGGGATGCGCACGAATAACCGCTAGCCAATCCGTCTGTTGGTGATGGAAGACCAACACGCCGTATCCGTCGCCCACAAGTTTGGCTCGGACGTCTTCATCGCCGCGTGCTTGGACCGGTTCATCGTGTGGCGGGCCGTCGATAAAGACACAGATGGAGCCGTCGGCGTAGTAAAAGTCTGGCTTGGAATAACGTTCCGGAATCCAGTACTGCGCCTTGTCTGGCTTGCGGAAACCACGAGTCCGCAGAACATCCAGAAATTTCATCTCCAGTTGCGAGTCACACAAACTGTAGAGCGCGTTCCATGGTTCACCGCGCGATGCAGGCGCATCGCCCGCCACCACGGATGCCGCCATGAGGCGACGAAGGTATGGAGCAATGATCTTGCGATCAATACGCACGTGGTCGGGCTGATTTCCAAACTCAAGCAGGCAGTCGTAGCACCCTGCCTCGCAACCATCTTTGTGTAAGAGACCTCGATCCTCTCCGGTGTCAGGGTCAAAGTGACAAAGTTCAAGCGCAGCCCGCGCAACGCGTCCGAGCGAGGCTGGATCATCGACCAGTTGGCGCAAGACACCAGCACCACCTTCAGTCGCTTCATACAGGAGCAGGTGATTTCGGCGCTGACGGGAAGGCAAATTGTCAACAGCGATTTCATTCGCTTCAACCTGGAAAACATGCTGTATGCCGCGCCGAAGTGCGGCGTCTAAGGAAGGCATGAACGCCGGTTCATCCACTGGACCGTAGGGGGTGAACACCATGGCGTTCTTGATGTCGTCTACAAACGGAATGACGCGCTTTGCATTCGGGCGTGCCGCAACGATTCCTTCCTCTACTTCGGCCGCATCCTTTGATACCCATTCGCCCTTTTCAACGTCAAGAAAGAAGCCATGATCGGTGGTGTTTTGGCGCCGTGCCCAGCCGAGATTGACCCGCCAAAGCGTGGCCGCATCACCATACTCAAGTCCTGCTAGGGCGCCTAGGGCATCAGAAACCTTGGCTGTCCGACTACTCGGGACACCACCAACCTGCGGGAAGGCGAAATAGGCACGCACGTCATATCCCTGCCGCTGCCGTTCTTCTTCATCCGAGGTAATCCGCTCCAAGCGCCGTGCGCTGACATTCTGCATGCGAACGAGATTGGCGTATTCACTAGCAACCTCAAGCGGAACACCACAGCGGCGACAAGTATGCACTTGCGTGAGGTCGGCATCGGCATGGCCGTATCCACACTGCCCACACGTCTTCATAGTCCGAAACGCTGGGCCAGCGCCCTCGGCGTCAAGTGTCACATTCGCGCGGTTAATGCGGTATCGAGCACCCTCGTGATAGATGATGGCGTTCGGACCAAACTCACTGATCGCGAGGAATCTTGGGCGATTCAGGTACTCATGGTCCCCAACCGACCCGCGACGCGCGGGCACGAACGCACTCACAGGTAAGCGCGGGAAACTATAGCCGGGCAAGAAACCCTCACTTGCAAAGTAGCGATACGAATAGAAATCCCCCTCCGCCGCGCCGGTGGCACGCGTGAGCAGATCGATCTGAGCTTCAGCCTGCTGTCGAAGGCTCTTTGCGAGTCGCTGATCAAACTCACTGCGACCGCGATCGCCGATGATCCGGTTCTGCACGAGTCGCTGATTCACCGCCGCGCGGAACAATTCCCGCCAACGATGACAGGCTTGATCGAGGGATTTCACTGCGCCGCGCACCGTGTCCTCGATCCATGTATCACTGAACCATGGTGCGTCGCGTAGTTCGCTTCCGATGGCATCAACCAACCGAGTGGCTTTGACAATTGCAGCAGTTGTTGCGTCCGAATTGGAGAGTTGAGTGAGAATCTCCGGCTGGAATAGGAGCGACGTGTCGTCCTCCGAGACCACTAAAATATCTGCAAGGGTTTTCTTAAAGTCAACGCCAGTCTCACCGAGCCAAATCGCGTGGACATGTGCACGTAGTAATGATTCATTGGCCAACTCAATGCGTGGTGGCTTGACGCTTCCAGAAACCATCTGCTCTGGCTTATTGAAGAAATACTGATCATGAGGACTAAATCCCGAGCAGTAGGTGTAGACGAGCGCGGGCTGACCGCCACGACCGGCGCGACCACTCCGCTGCGCGTAATTTGCGGGAGTCGGCGGCATGTTGCGCATATTGACAACATTGAGCTGCGAAATATCCACGCCTAGCTCCATAGTCGGCGAACAGAAGAGCACTGGTAATTCTGCCGTCTTAAATGCATCCTCACGGATTTTCCGCTCCTCGGAGCCAACCTGTGCGGTGTGTTCGCGCGCATTGATGAGTTCGCCAATGTTCGCGAAGTCACCGTAGAAACGAGTGAAGAACTTGTTTGCAGCAGTGCCTTCCGAAGACGCACGCTCTTGCCGTAACGGCTCGAATGCCGGCATTCCATCGCCAAGAAGCCAAATCATCGATTGGCAGCCAAGTCGATACCCCTTCGGACCATTTGGCGTTCGCGGCTCATGAACCGCTTCGATGTACTGCCCATCGAGCACCCTGAACAAGTCTGCGATGACGGCTTCGGCTTCTTGGGTAGAAATTGGTTCGGTTCGTCCAAACGTCGATCGACGTTTGAGGTACCCGCCAAACTTACTGGCAGCAGAAACTGGAATGTCATCCACTTCGTCCGCATCGGTGAGCGAGCGTGGCCATACGACCGGCTGCGAATGGTACTTATGCACAGTCTCACCGAGCGTCCAGTCATCGAGGAGATACTCCTCGGCTTCACGAACAGTTTGCTCCAACCATTCTTTGGTGAGCTCCTCGGCCTTAATGGCAAGTGAACGTCGGAAACTATCGAGAAGCGCAACACAAACGGCCGTCCGCTTCTCCTTCGTCGCCTCTCGCAAGAGGCTGTGGGTCGACGCCCAAGTTTCCGCATCAGCGCAGAACTCATCCAACGATTCGTACTGGAATTTGAGCAAACCGCACTGCTCAAGATTCGGCGATGCGACGCGCCAGCCACGAAGCAGATCGCGATACAAGCGGAATGCCACTGTTCGCCGAAAGACAGTTTCAATATTCGACTTCTTTGCGAATCGCGCGTCTGGATGCGCTGAAAACTGCGAAAACGGAAGCCCCAGTGCTTCAAACACGCCCTGAGCAAGATTTCCAAACCGAAGGCCGGTATCCCCGGCGGCTCGTAACGCTCCCACAAGACCGGAACGGATCAGACTGACTTCAACAAAGTCGTTGAAGTGACCAGCTTGAAGCGATGCATCCTGTCGATTGTCTGTGAAACTGAGCAGCTTTTTCGCCTCGTCATCGAGATCCAACGAACGCTTTAGTTGCTGTACAACATTGAGCGCCAAGATCGTCGTCGCGGTAGACCGGCTATCCACTCCTAGAGTGCGCAACTTAGAGATGTCGTTGCGCTCCTTCTTTGGATAGGCAACATCGCAATGTGGGCAAAATGCAAACGGGGCCTTCAGAAACAGAAACTTGTTTCCGGTCACGGATGGATGACCGTTAGTGTCCACCTCAATGAGTTCCGGGCAGTCGTCTCTCCGATTTCTTCGCAACTTATTTCCAGCACCAGCAGAATCCACCCAGTCTGACGGCAATCGTTCAAAAGCTGCGGTTGGATCCGTCGGCCAAGCCCTTGTTGGATCTTCCGGCTGGAACAGGTAGCCGGAAACGACGCTACGGAGCTCGTCACTTGTGACTTCCTTCGTGATGTCAAAGCGCGTGCGTGCTCGAATCGTGAATGAGTCACCCTGATTCACACGGTCGACACGATAGAAGTGATGACCACAATCCTTGCAAAAACAGAGTGGAAATAAACCGCGACTTCGGTCACCGGGCAGAAACTGTTGGCCACGCAATGTCACATGCCAACTGTCGATTGGATCTAAGGTGGCCCACACGGTGTCGCCACGTGTGACAAACTGGTGCAGTCGGAACGCGAACGTCGGAAGCCCCGTGATCGGATTGAGCACACGTGCACCCAACTCAAGAGTGTGACGAATGGCGTTTGAGGCGACCTCGTCCGGAATCTGGATGAGTTTCGCCAACTGGCTGGCAGCACCAGCCGGACCATCAACCGCGCGAGGTTGCGCCCGTCGAAGACGCTCGCTGTCCTTCTCGGTGGCAAGACCGAAGGTCGTCTCGATCCAACTGGAAAGTGGATTAGCAACCAATTCTTCAAATGACAGAGGTGTTCCAGTTCCGGAGTCCGCGGCCTTTACTACAGCGCTGGCGATTTCTCTCCGTTCAGATTCCACTGAAAGATCACGCACCGCGGTCATCCGCGTCAGTGTTTCATCGATGACTTGGTCTGGGCCAACGCTCTGGCCGAACATTCGTGTAGCAACCCGAGCGATCGCGGCGCGACGCTCGGCACGCGTGCCATCGGTTGCCATAGTTGCGCTCGTTCCAACGCAAGTCATTCGCTCCCCGCTGAACGCCTGACGGCACCGCCTGACGAGCATTGCCACGTCGGCACCCTGGCGGCCGCGATAGGTGTGAAGTTCATCGAGAACCAAGTAACGAAGATCGCGCGCTGCAGCGATAAGGCGCTGTTCCGGCCTGCGTGTGAGCAGCAACTCAAGCATCACGTAATTCGTAAGAAGAATGTCGGGTGGATTTGCGATGATGCGACTTCGCTCTTCTGTCCGCTCCTGACCCGTGTATCGGGCATAGGTCACTGGTTGCTGACCCGCTGGGTAACCACGCTGCAGATACTTATCAAGCTCGTCGAACTGCGAGTTTGCGAGTGCGTTCATCGGATAAATGATGATCGCCTGGATCCCGCGCCCAGAGCCGCGTCGGAGAACGTGCTCGACAATCGGAATGATGTACGCGAGGCTCTTTCCAGAGCCAGTGCCCGTGGTAACTACATATGGCTCTCCACGACCTGCAAGTTCAACGGCCTCCACTTGATGTTGATACAACTGAAGCGTGGTTCCGAGATCAGACTCGTCCTTTTTGCGTCGAAAAATCTTGGCGCACTCAGAACTCAATGATCCATTACGAACAAGATCTTCAACTGTTCCGCCTGGTGCATACGCAGGATTCAGTTGTAGCAACGGGTCCGGCCAGAGCGCCCCGCGTTTCATCTCGCCCTCGACGCGATTGCGAAGAGCTTCGTGCCGAATATTGATAAAACTCTGGGTGTACTCGCCGTACTCCCCGACGAGTTGATTTCGCAGGTCAAAGACATTCATCTATTTGGCCTCATTGTCGAACAATGCATCCGGAATCCCCAACTAGAACGACCTCAATCAGCGTCGACGATTATTCAATACTACCGAAGATCCCGCTAGACGCCACGAATTCACGGGTGCATGGGCGGCATACATCCCGACGTAACACGCCTAGTACAAAGTGGTAAAACCGTGCCAATTGACTCCGTGCTTCGGTACCCAATGCACGCAGCGAGCCGTTAGTGCGGCTGATCCTCGGAGCGTTCGCTGAGGCTACTGCGTTGAAGTTCACCTGCCTAACTATAGAGGTTTCGGTAGGCGCTCAATCACGGATTGTTGCCTCGGGTCATCCAGTGACTTGACGCATCGCCTGTTTTTTCTAGGTACGTAACCACCCCTTCGAGCACCACCACTAGCATCCCCTACTGCACCCCAATCCAACCACCAGCCACACCCCCGGAGGCGACATGGCAAAGCGAAAGACATCCAAGAAGTCCATCAAGCGAAGCGCTGCCACACCCAGCACCGCGAAGCCACGCACTGCCAAATCCACCAAGCCCAAGGCAATCGCGCCCAAGCCGAAGGCGAAACCCACGCCCACGCCAAAGCCCAAGCGCACGCCGAAGGCAAAGCCCGCCCCGCCATCCCCCCACATCCTCATCCGCAAATCAGCCGGTCCGCGTGCGTTCGCCAAGTACAAGGCGTACGTGTCCGGCACACGGTGGGAACTTGCGATCAGCGGCCGCTGGAGCGAGTCGCCATACCACTCGGGCCACATCGCCTACTACGTGCGGCGCATTACGGGCGGCATTTGGCTCATGAAGTCAGTCGAGCGCAACGCCGACCTTGACGACATCACCGAAGAAGACATCGAGGAAGGCGCCCTGAACGACGACCAGCTCCAAGCACTGTGGGGCCGAACCCTGGAGGAAGCCCAGAACGAAGAGTTCGTAGAGATCGTGGCAGCGTGGCTCGATGCGCCACGAAAGACGGTCAGTATTGACGCCGCAAAGACGCTGTACGAGGCGCTTCGCACGCATGACGCCATTATGGTTGGCGAACCGGACGAAGATGGATTACTAGACGGTTGATGGGGTGTCCGTGATTGGTGTGCAGGTCCACCAAATCAACCCCCATTCGATTGCTCCCCCACCCCATCCTCAAACAACCGCAAGTACGGATCAAACCGAAACCGCCTGTTGCGCGCGTGCCCCGTGATCTCGGTCAGCAATCCGATCGCAACCAGTCGATTGACCACGCCGTTCGCGCCAGCGGGAGTGATATCAAGCCACTCGCGCACGGTGGCGACTGAAACGATCGGCTGATCGAACAGCTTCTCCATGACTCGATGCGCGCTGCCAGCTCCGCGGCCCATGGTGTCTGCGATCTTACTGCGGTACTCCTCGCGCATGGCCAGAATCGCCTTCGCGGTGGCGGCTGCCTCATGGCTCACTTCGACCACTCCCTGCAGGAAAAACTCAATCCACCCTTCCCAATCGCCGCGCGTGCGCACCGTTTGCAAGTGCTCGTAGTACTCGCTTCGGCGTCGCTTGAAATGATGCGAGAGGTACAGCACCGGTTGTGAGAGCAATCCACGACTCATCAGTAAGAATGTGATCAACAACCGACCAACTCGACCGTTGCCATCCAGAAATGGGTGAATCGTTTCGAACTGCACATGCGCGATAGCGATCTGCACCAGCGGCGGCAGTGAGCTTGGTGAGTTGAGAAACAGTTCAAGTTCACTCATCGCTTGCAGCATCTCGTGCGGCGGCGGGGGCACGAACGATGCATTTCGAATGCCGCACCCGGCGGGACCGATCCAATTCTGCGATCGGCGGAACTCTCCAGGCGTCAGGTTTCCGCCGCGTACATCGTGCATGAGCTCGGCGTGGATCTCCCGGATGAGTCGCAACGAGATGGGAAGCTGGTCGAGTCGCGCCAGGCCGTGCTGCATGGCACGCACATAGTTCACAACCTCACCAACATCGCTTGGTGCATGGGGGTCGAACAGTTTCGCTTCCGCAGCCAGCACATCCTGCAGCGAACTCTGTGTTCCTTCGATCTGACTGGAGAGCACCGCCTCCTTGCGGATGTACATGAAGACAAAGAGCTGCGGATTTGGAAGCATCAGCGCCGCACCCTCAAGCAATCCCAGCGCGTGATCCGCCTGAGAGAGGAGCGCTCGCACATTGCTGGTCAGGTCAATCGCTGGTACCGGCGGAAGTGGGTTCGGAATGAACGCCTGATAACCATTGGGCTGCTGAATCATCCTGCCGGATCTGGTGCTTGTTGAGTTTGTCATGGGCTGAAACTGGCTCCTTAATAAACTGTCAGTTTATTATAACGCCGAATCTGCTCCATATGCAACTGAATCTGCAACTTCTGCGTCAATAGCAGTGCCCCAGGATCAGTACCTCTGGGCCTTGAGGTTCGCCGGATTCATCGACTCGACTTTCAGAGGCACCGCGAACCACGCAACTCTACGTCGCGTGACGATGCGGCACGGCTCAGGGACTGCCCTGCCCCCAGACGCGTGAGCGCCAGGGGGCGTGGATGGTGGATAAGCGCCAATCTGGGCAGACCTACTTTGTTTCAACGCCGGCGCTTGCGACCGAACCGTGCTAGTCCACATCCAAACAGCAGTGCCACGCTGGATGGCGTTGGGACGGTGGTGTAATTCAACGTGAACGTCGCTCCGGGCTGTTGTAAGACCACACCCGACATGTCGATCGTCAGCGCGTTGTTAACGAACGAGAGATCCGAGGCACTCAAATTTGCGACATTGCTTGAGGAGCCAAAGGTGAATGCAGAAAATGCCATCGAGGCCGGAATGCTCAATGTGAACTGGTTGGATCCGAAAAACGTCCATTGGACAATCGTCCCGGGCGGGCCGCCTCCGGAGTCGAAGGACAAGATCATCGAACTTTCGCGGAAATCAATACTGAAGGCAGCCCAGAGTTCACCAGGATTGCTCGCCCAGTAATACTCAACCAACGTGGAACTCACCAGGAACGACGAAGCGTCACGGGTGGAGCCGCCCTCCAACCAAGTGAATTGCGCGGGTTGACCGACAAGCCCCGCTTGCGACTGACATGCGAGCATGCTGGCGCACAAAACGACCGTATACCCGCCAAATTGAAAGCGTTTCATACCTTGCCTCCTCCTCGATGTGCATAGCGAATTTCAGCGCAAGACAAACTCTGCGGGAGTGTCCTATCAAAGGGTACCCCCGAATCGGGCAAGCGCAAGTGGCTTACCTAGCCGACGAGATAGAAATCCGCCGCAGCCCAGGCTGATACCAAATAGTGCGAGCATGTAACCAAGAGCACCCAATCAATGCATCGATACCCACTATCTGGAGCATTGCAGCTGCAGCACCCGAAAGCAGCCCAAAGCGTTCTGTAAATCGCACGCCACCCAGTCCAACCTCGGCCCGCCACGCGGCGGAGTCGATCGCGCCGATAATCGGATTAAAGTCGGTGATCCGACCGTCAGGAGTTCCGCCTTCAACCAACTGTTCACTGAGTACGTACCCGAACTGCGCACCCGTATCGAAGAGACAGCGCGCCGAGTGCGCACCGATCCGCGCCTGCAAGGTTGGCATGCCCATCAAACTCTCAAACTCAATGGTCGATGCCTCCGGATGGACATGCGCGTCGCCAATACGAAACTCACCCGCTGGACCATCCCAACACGAGTCCTGCGCATTGAGTAGGTCCGTTCCAATCATGCCAACGAACGGGCTATCGACGTGCGTCTGGATTTCCGGAATGCCTACTGGACCGAACTGCTGCGGCACGCCGCGACGCACCCCGCCCCACGTGATGTGACCCGGGGTACCGAACGTGGCCGGAGATCCGGTGTCCACAAGCCAGCGGCCTTCAGGAAGGTCGACGAACATGTGGTGAGCGCAGTAGATGAGTGGGATAGTGGTCATGGTTGTCCATGATTAGCGTGCAGGTCCAGTGAGCTCCCCGCGTCCCTCCACTCACCCCCGCCGCCGCCTTGCAGCGACCACACCGGCAAGACCCATCAAAGCCACCGCACCTGGGCTCGGCACAACCTCACCAATCAAAGTCATTTGAATAGTCGGGTTGTTACCTTCGCCGTCCAGCGTGGTCACGTACGCATTGGTGTTCACCGCAAACGTGGTGTTCGCTCCGTCGTAGAGGAAGTCCGATGCAATGGTGTAGTACGCGCTGTTGTAGGAAAGCTCCACGCTGCCTGCGCCCGTTCCCATACGGCTCCACTCGCCTGCCATGACCACGGTGCTGGTGAAGGTGCCGCCTTCTGAAACACCACCGCTGCCGCCGCCGTCAAACACCAGCGCCCAGTGCAATTGTCCATTGCGCATCACTTGCGTTTGTGAGATGAACGAGTCACCTCCGGGCGTGGCACCAGCCACAACGCCGCCTTCATAGGCAACGCGCCAAGTGGAAGTCAAATTTGATCCGCCAAAGGTCAGCGTGTACGGCGATTTGTACGTGCTATCCACTGGGTCAAACGCGGCCGCGCCGAAATTCAACGTTGCGTCGCCAATGGTCACCGCTGCAGAGACATTTTGAAAGTTGGATCGATATCCAAATTCGTCAGTTTGAACATCGCCAACGGCCGACGCCCGAACAGTCAGGTCATTGGCGTAGCCGTAACGAGCGTCACTGAAGGTTCCGCTCGTGCCGGTCAGCGTAGTGGTCGTTCTCCGCCATGGCTGAGTGATCGCCGCAAACGTGTTGCTCACCAACAGCAACGCAACCGCTGCGCTGGCCAATGAAATGCTGCTGGTCATGCCATTGCGCAATGACGAACCGGGGCGTGGGGCGGACACATTCTGAAGGGATGATGCGATCATGGGAAACTTCTGAGTCGGGACGACTCGACAAGGGCTTGCCACAAATTCTTGCTTTGCAAGGGTGGTCAATTCGAAACAAAAGAAATGACAGCCGACTTTGTAACGCCACTAGTTAGACCAAGGGGGTCCACGAGTGTTTGTCGTGTTTCATTGAAACACTTGATCGGTGCGACTATGCGCGCGATATCCGCGCACGCCATCACGCAATCTCGTTTTCAATGAACTTTGTTCGATGATGTGCCCGCACGCGCCTGAAATGTGAGTATTTCTATGATTATCGGTGTACACAACCACCCCGCCATCTTGCGAGCCATTCTCAGTGGCTATGCGTTGCACAGCGACGGGGCCATCGACGCACATCCAACCGTGCCCAACGCACACACGCCCCCAGACGCGTAAGCGCCAGGGGGCGTGGAGTGTGGACACCGGCCGAAGCCAGCGTGGAGTGCAGAGTGATGTCAGGCGCGACGGCGACGGGCGGCAAAGCCAGCGAGACCGAGAAGAGCCACGGCGCCCGGAGCAGGAACCGCAAAGGTGCTCGTACCCGAGGCCTCGACGCCAGTCAGGCCATCCTTGATGGATGCGAGGGCGCTGAAGTTCCAGGCGGCGTTGTTGCCGGCAATCACAAGGTGAGCGCACCAGATGCCGCGGGTGGCACCAGCGGCACCTGTGCCGTTCACACGACCAACCATACCGAGCAGGCTCTCGGAGACGTTGTCAACCGAGGTTGGATTGAGGGTGTACCAACCAGCCAAGTTTGGAATGGTGGTGGCAGCATCAGAAGAGGGGGTTGCATTCCAACTGGTGCCGGTGAAGTTCGCGTCGCCGTTGGTGCTCGCTGAGGCGTAGTACTCGCCACCGTACGCAGCACCACCTGTCCAGGTGCCAGCGGTCATGAAGCTGTCATTCAAGGTGTTGCGGGTGGAGGTTTCGCCGTTCGTGTCAGGCTTCCAGGTCTTGGTGCCCAGGCCAGCCTGCTGGACGAACACGGTGTCGCTGACGGTGTTGTAGACGCCGAGGAACTTGTCGCTCGCGTTCGAGACGCCTGCAAAGACGTCAACGATGGTGTTGCCACCAACGTTGCGGGCGGAAGCCACGAAGCCCAGAAAGCCAGCGTTGACGGAGGAGGTAACGGCAGAAACGGCAGAGACGGCGAGGATCATGTTCTTCATGTTGGGGACCTTTTGGATAGTGCGATACAGCATTCAGCGAGCGCGGCAGAGTATGGACATGGTTAATGATGCAGAACTCAACTGCGTCTGATATCGCGCTGTACATCCAAGAACGTAATGTGCCCATGCGAGCCATCACAGTAACTGGCGTAATTCTCAATAAATCGAAATTTTCTGCACTGGCCACCCAGATCGCCGGGCACCCCCAACGAACACACGCCCCCAGACGCGTGAGCGCCTCACCGCAACTTCAAGCTCACCAGCGCCACAATCGCCAACGTGATGGCGATCAGATAGAACCGCCCCACCACCTGCGTTTCCTTCCAGCCGGCTTGCTGAAAGTGGTGGTGCGCGGGCGCACACAAGAGAATCCTTCGTCCCTCGCCGAAACGGATACGCGTGAACTTGAACCACCCCACCTGCATGATCACACTCAGCGCCTCTAAGTAGAAGACGCCGCCGATCAATACCAAGAGCGCCTCTTGCCGTACGCATACGGCAATGGTGGCGAGCAACCCGCCCATGGCAAGGCTGCCGGTATCGCCCATGAATATCTGCGCGGGCGCAACGTTAAACCAGAGGAATCCAAGACACGCGCCGGCCATCGCACCAGCAATCACCATCAGTTCCCCGCTGCCTGGCACGTACGGCACCATCAGAAAGTAACTGGCGCGCTGACTGGCTGAAATCCACGTGAGCACCATCATGGCGAACGCCGCGATTAAGAGCGTTCCACCCGCAAGGCCGTCAAGACCATCCGTGAGATTCACTGCGTTTGAGGTGAACGCAATCATGAATGAGCCAAGCAACATGAAGGTGATCAACCCCATTTGCCAGACGCCAGGCGCAAGTTCGAGCGGTTGAATCAGACCCTCCGTAGACGCAGGTAAGTACGTGCGTTGAAATGGAAGATTCAGTACATGCGCGTCCGGCACCGTGGCGGCATGCCAGATGAACCAACTGGCGATCACGCCGATGCCAAACTGAAACACCAACTTCTCCCACGCAAGCATTCCATCGCGACTGCGCTTGCCACCGTTGCGCTTGTCGCGCGCGGCCTGCGTGAGTTTCATCCAATCGTCCCACGCGCCGACACCCGCAAGCCACACCAGCACGATGAGCGACACATGGACGTAACGGCTATGCACCACATCAGCGAGCAACACCGTGGTCAGAAACACGCTGCCGCACAGCAGGATGCCGCCCATGGTGGGCGTGCCCCGCTTCGATGCCATGATGGCGTTCAAATCCTTGCCGTAGAACTCCGGGTCGTCGGTCACCTTGACTGAACGCAGCTTGGCGATCAGTTTGGGCATCAGTACCAGCACTATGCCAAACGACAGCAGCACCGCAAAGAACGCTCGGAACTCCAATTGGAACATCACCTGCACCACGCGGTACAGACCAACGGAGTCGAGCCAGTTCTGCAGGTTCTCAACAAGCGCGTACAACATGGGTCACCTCGGGGGCGTCGATGCACCACCCGCCGCGCGGGCGGAAAGCGCCTCAACCAAACGTTCCATTCGGCTTCCGCGGCTGCCCTTCAACAGAATCACATCGCCGGGCTGGAGCGCGGCGGCAATTTCAGCAACCCCGGGGGCATCAAGCGCCGCCACGTGGATTACTTGGACCCCAACGCCCACCATCTGCCGCGCCGCGTCGGCCGCGTGCGCGCTCGCCTCACCCACAAAGACCGCAAGCTTCGCCCCGGCCGCCACCGCCGCACGACCCACCTCGGCATGCAGGTCCGCCGATTGTTCCCCCAGCTCCAACATGTCACCAAGGACGGTGACCCGCCGACCGGCACCCTCGGAAAGCTCTCGGAACGCACGCAGGGAGGCCAGTACCGCATCGGGGTTCGCGTTGTAGGCATCGTTGTAGACAGCAATGCCGCCGATCTCTTGGCGCGTCATCCGCATCTCGGTAGGGGTGACTGAAACCAGCGCGCCGGCAATCTTCTCCGCCGGAACCTCCAGCATGCGCGCGCAGGTGATCGCACTGAGCGCGTTCATGGCGTTGTAATCGCCGGGCAGGCCGATCGGGCACTCCCACTCCGCACCGCCTGGCTCACGCACGCGGATCGACTGCCCACCGCCGCCCGCCACGCGCGCCACCATGCGCCACATGCACTGCTCGCCCGTTCCAAACGTCACCACCCGCACACCCGGCTTCACGCGCTCCTGAATGGCCGCCACCAAGGCTGGCTGATCGCCGTTCACAATGGCGATGCCCATACTGCCAAGGCCATCAACGATGGTTGCCTTCTCACTGATGATTGCTTCCACCGTGCCCATGCCGCCCAAGTGCGCGCGGCCCGCCATGGTGACGATCGCCACATGCGGCGCCGACATCAGCGCCAGCGGTGAGATCTCGCCGGGGTGATTCATGCCAATTTCAACTACTAAATAGCCATCCGTGCTTTCCGCGCCTAAGAGCGTCAGCGGCACGCCGATGTCGTTATTGAAACTCTTGGGCGACGCACTGCCCTTCATGGTGCTTGCCAGCGCCGCGTCCACAATTCGCCGCGTGGTGGTCTTACCGCTTGAACCGGTGATGGCAACCACCTTGGCCCGCAGCCGGCCGCGCCACCAGCGCCCCAGGTCGCCAAGCGCCACGCGCGTGTCGCCCACTTCGATGAGCGGCAATCCGGCAGGCCGCGCAAACTCACCCGCGCGACGATCGACCATCGCGGCTGCAGCACCCTGTGCAGCGGCATCGGGCAAGAAGGCGTGGGCGTCAAATTTCTCGCCGCGGAGGGCTACAAACAGCTTTCCGCGCATGTCCTCGCGGGTATCGGTGGCCACACCATTCATCATGAACGGGGCTGGCGCGAACCCGGGCCGTGGCGTCACCGCCGCCGGTGGCACAATCCATTGTCCGGCGACTGCACTGCGAAGATCGTCTGCGCTGACTTGCATGGGCGCTCCTTGCCGTTGCCACTTGGGGGCTCGCCAGACTTGGCGGCGCTCCCACACGCCTCCCGTCCGTGGGAAGCCGCCACAGGGTAACGGCGGGCGTGAGAAGAATCTGTCGCATTGAGTAGAAGTCGCGGGGAATTCGCCGCGATTCACTTGCCCCACTGCCACTCGTCTCCAACAATGAAGGTGACGCGCTGGCACGAGCAGGTTGTTCCAGCACCCCCGCGCGTAAACCTCATTGTTTCGAGGGTTCCATGAACAACTTCCACCGTCACCTGCAACGCGTTCTGGCCGCTGTGTGCGCCCTGTGCGTGGGCATTCTGCTCGCGCGCTCAGTGGGTCTGTGAGCCGGCCTTGCTCAGTTTCGCCAGATAATCTTTCAAGTTCCGGAAACCCACCGCCCGATGCCTATCAGGTGGGGCGACAACGGTTCGCCCGATTGCTACTCGATATAGGAGATACGCATGAAGGGCTTCGAACTCGTTAAGGGCTGGGCACGTGAATTGGTTGACATCATGTTGCTGTTCATCGCCATCGGCGTCTTGGTCCAGATCATCTTCGGTACTGAGAGCACCTCGTACTTTGGCAAGATCACTGGCAACCTGATGGCTTTCGTGACGCAGCTTGGTAGCGGTGGCTTTGTTGGTCTGATTGCTCTGCTGATCATCATCAGCATCTTCAGCAAGCGCACCAACGCTACAAACTGACTGACGCAGGCGCCCTGAAGTTCACGGGCGCCGCATGACTGAACACTGGCCCCTGGCGCATTGCGCCGGGGGCTATGTCTTTATGGGCGTGATTCATGGAATCATGACAAACGATTGCATCTGTGCCGGATCAAACTCCGTGGGAACGCGACCAATGTCCCAACCGTCCGTGGTTTCCACCGCCACCATGCGCCGACCCCCAAGGTCCATGGTGACATCATCAGCGGCAGCATCCATTCCAACAAACAACATGCTGTGCCCCTGATCTTCCGGACCGCCGCGGCGAAAGTGCACCACTGCTACTGGCAGCGCGGGATCAATGGATCGAATCAGCGTTGCCAGCAACACACACTTGGAGTCACAATCACCACCCTCCAGCAACGTGGTGCCGGGGGTTCGTAAACCCGCACGCTCTTTGCCATCAACCGCTGGAGGAATGGTGACATACGGAACCGCGCGCTGCACAAAGCTGGTCAGTGCGTCCACCGTGCGACGCTGTGAATGTCGACTTTCATAGGCAGGAAACACCGCAATCACCTTGGCAGCCACCGGCGCCAACAGCGGGCGTGAAACACTGACAAGCCACGCGTAGTCCGGCGAAACCACCATCGATCTTCCATCCGCCGCGCGTGGATCAAGAGCCATCCTGCATCCGTGCGCTGCTAACGACTCACAGTACTCACGTTCAAACGCGGACTCTGCGGCGTCGCCCACAAAGTAGGAACGCACCGGCATCCGCGCTGGCCAACCAAAGTGCGCCTCTACCGCGGCGATCGCATCGCGGTCCACTGGCGCGGTACAGGCGATCTCCAACACATCACGCGTGGGGTCGCGGTAATCCGTGCCTTCGATCCGCACAATCTGTGGCCGATTGTCCTTCCATGCAAAGTGCGCAATGTCCGCGCGCGGCACCGGAAATTCCAGTTGATGATCCTGCGCCAAGAATGCAGCCACCTCCGGCATACGAACCCGCGCCGCCGCCATTGCCTCCGCACGCGAAGCCGCATCCCAACTTCCGGTACGCACAAACTCGGAAACGCGTGCGGTGCTTGCCGCCCAACCGCCTCGAATTCCGTAACGCGCAAATGCCGGAGCAAAGAGCGCACACACCGCGATCGCCAGCACCGGCACCAGGTTGCCCACCCAGCGCCAAACGCGTGACCCGCGCGGACTCACCCGCTCACCAGTTCCCGCGGGGTACTCCCGGCCCCCAAACCGAGCGCGGATCGAGCCTCAATGCGGTCGTCAAAGGGCCGCGTCTGCGTGCCAATGATTTGGTAGTCCTCATGGCCTTTCCCAGCAATGAGAACGATGTCGCCGGGGCGCGCATCGGTCACCGCCAATGCAATGGCCTGAGCGCGGTCAACTTGGCGGACCACCTCCACGGCGGGCTTGCCGGCGGCGCGTGCAGCCACGGATGCGCCGGTCGGGTGGCCAGTGAGCACTTCATCAATGATCGCCTCCGGATTCTCAGTGCGCGGATTGTCGCTTGTGACAATCACGCGGTCGGAATGTTCGCACGCCACCCGCATCATGCGCGGGCGTTTGCTGCGGTCGCGATCACCACCACAACCAAAGACCGTCACCAAACGACCGCCCGGACCAACCAGCGGTCGCAACGCGGTCAGCACATTGAGAAGTGCATCATCGGTGTGCGCATAGTCAACCAGCACCGCAAACGGATCAGTTGGACGAGTCACTGGCTCCAGTCGCCCCGGAGGAGCTGCGCACGAGGCGAGTGCTTGTTCAATCACCTGCGCGGGCACACCGATCGACCATGCGGCAGCTACTGCTTGCAGCGCGTTCATGGCATTGTGCCTGCCCACAATCGGAAGGCGCACGCGCATACTGCCCCATGGACCAGCAAACGTGACGTCCTGCCAACCAAGTTGCGCAGCATGAATGGTGGCGGTGCATTGCGGATTGCCGGCGGAACTTGCTTCGCCTGCAGCGCGCACACTGCAACGCAAGATGTTGGCGGTGCAGCCTTCCATCATCACTGCGCTCCACGGATCGTCCACGTTGATCACCGCCGTGCCGGTTGGCGAAAGCCTACGAAACAGCAACTGTTTAGCCGCTGCGTACGCCTCCATGGTCTTGTGATAATCAAGGTGATCGCCAGTCAAATTGCTGAAAATCGCCGTATGAAACTGCAACGCATCCGCGCGTCCTTGATCCAGTGCGTGACTGGAAACTTCCATCGCGCACGCGCTGCAACCATTGCGAACCATGCGTCCAAGTGCATGCGCTAGATCGATCGGCCCAGGAGTGGTCAGGCTTGCGCGCGTTGATTCCGCACCATCATCGATCGCCACCGTACCGATCAGCCCGCACGGCGAACCCACCGCGCGTGCAAGCTGCTGTACCAGGTACGCCATAGTGGTCTTGCCATTGGTGCCGGTGATGCCAACAAGTTTCAACCACTCGCTCGGCGATCCTTCCAATCGATCTGCCAAGATGCCCGCAAAGCGCACTAAGTCGGTTCCTTCCGGCATGGGAACTCGCACCACGTGCGCAGCCTCAGGATGACCCGCGCATGGATCAGGGCCGGTGTGCAAGACCGCCACCGCCCCGCGCGCAATGGCATCGGCAATGAAGGCTCGACCATCACTGGCGGAGCCCGATCGTGCCACAAACAGGCAGCCCGGTTTCACAGTGCGCGAGTCATCAGAAATTGAATCGACATCCAGCGTTGACTGGCGAAGGTCAGCGGGGAGCGGCATGAGCCGAGAGAAGAGCACCGTGAGTTTCATATGCAGTCCTTTGCAGTATCGATGAGCCGCGGGGTTGCGAACGCCGGAGCGATTGGCACGCGCGGCAACAATCTACCCCGCGGATCAGCCCTCGCGGAAGAGCCGCTTCGCGCACCGACCCACCACTTGGCATGAAGCGGCGTCGAACGCTCCGCTGATCACGCCGCCCGCAATTGGCACCAACTTGGAAACACCGCGGGCTCCCTTGACGCCCGTCTTGGTGATGAGCTGCTCGCCCACCTCACGGTTGATTTGCGTGACGGTGCGCCCGCCAACACCCTCCATGGCTCTCAGTACCGCGTGCTTACCCAAGGAAACCCCTGCGCCCTTGAGTAACTTTGAGGCACTGGCATCACCAATGAGCGCCAGCAGTACCACCGTTCGGACCTTGTCTGAACGCGGATCGTGGCCGTAGATGGAGGCGATGGCTGCGGCCATACGCGCCTGAATGAGCCACGAAGCCGCCACCGATGCCGGAATCGAAACCGGCAGCGTGATGACACCGCCAAGTCCGGTGATGAATCCGGCGGTGAAGTTCTTGGATGTCTCCCAACGAATCAGCGCATCCACGCGCTTGTCATTGGAGGCGTAGGTGTTGTCAATGCGATAATGCTCGGCAAGCTCCTCGGCGCTCTGGAGCGGCGAGATCCCCTTGATCGATCGATCGGTGATCCAGTTGGCAAGTTTCAATGCGTCGCGCTTGAGATCCTTCATGTCCATGCCTTCAAGCGTAGCGGGTTCAGGCAGCGGGAGCGATGGCTCAGGGAGCGGTAGCGAGGTTCAGACAGTCGCCGCTACGGCTCAGTCGGCAGGCCGTGCCGTCAACAAGAATCGCGGACCGCGCCACCGGCGCACTCGAATGTCACGCAGTCCGGCCGCCTCGGCAAACTCCACCGCTTGGCGCTTACTAAAGCCATTCTTCACGCTCAACATGGCATCGCGCTTGGTTTCCGTGGGCGAAGTGAGTGTGGCAAACCATGCACCCGCAATGCCAAATGCATCATGAATCAGGTCATTCCAGATCACTGCATGTCGCGCCACCGCTGACATGGCCTTGAGCGCCTCCACTACTTCATGGTCAGGCAAGTGGTGCAACATCAACGAGGCGTGCGCCGCATCGAACGACTTTGCACCCAGGATCGCTTCGGCTTGCAGAACATCCACCGCAGCAAATGACAAGCCGTCCATGGATCCGCGAGCGCGGGCCATGTCCAGCACCAACGGGTTTCGATCCGTGGCCAGGCAATGCGCCACCCAGCCGCGCCGCGCCGCGCGCGTAATAAAGGACCGCGCGATATCCCCCACCCCTGCCCCAAAGTCAACCACCGAAACCTGCTGCCCGCTGGTCGGGCTTATCCGGCTTCGCAAAGCATCGACGATGGCCGTGCCCGATCCGGTGGCCGCGTTGAACTTCACCAAGAATCGGAACTCGTTCCCCAGCCGGGCCGGGTCGGGATGGGCCTCGTCCATCAATTCATGGCCCGTGTTCCGTTGCGTGTGGGGGATGGGCTTCATGCCCCTGCACGGTACCCGCACGCTGTGCAGTCCGGCAGCGCGTCCTGCCGATGAACTGAACGCGGTCGGAGACCGCACCTGTGCTCTCAACGATCCGGCCGATGCCGGGCGCGAGCCGCGCGGGTTCATCACAGGAGGTGGACATGTCTGCACGCGACCCATCGGGCGCCGGGGAAAAGTCGTCAACCCGGCTCATTGCTTCCAACGGATTCGGGATGTTCATGCTGGGGATCGCACTTGCGCTGGGCGGAGCATTTGCCTCGCAGAGCGTGGCGAAAGCCATCATCACCAGTCGCAGTGCCAGCAGCATCAAAGTGAAGGGTTCGGCCAGTATTGACCTTCGCGCCGACAGTGCGCGCTGGGTGACCACCGTCACCTGCCGAGGCACCACGTTGCAAGCGGCATACGCCAGTCTCTCCAAGGACATGCAGCGTCTTCAAAAGTTCATGAGCACCAACACCTTCACTGAGACCGAGGCAAAGACTGGCCCCGTGGCATCATCCACTCTGATGGGTAAAGACGCCAAGGGAAACAACACCAACAAGATTGAGTTCTATCAACTCACCCAAACCATGGAAGTGCTCAGCCCCAAGGTGGAAGCTGTAGCAACTGCGGCACGGAACGTCACGCAACTGATTCAAGACGGCGTTGATGTTGCCAGCGGTCAACCCGCGTACTTAGTCTCAAGCCTCGACTCAACCAAAGTTGATCTGCTTGACAAAGCCACACGCAGTGCCATGGAACGCGCCGAGACGCTCGCGCGTGGTAGCGGTTCTTCGGTGGGCGCACTCATCAGCGCCAACCAAGGGGTGATCCAAGTGGTTGAACGCGGCACCACCGGTTCGAGTGATTACGGCGAGTACGACACCCGAACCATTGAGAAGACCCTGCGCGCAGTAGTCAGTCTTGAGTACGCGGTGCGCTGATTCAGCGTGCGTGCATGCGTGCATGCGTGCGTACGCCTGCGCCGTCACACAATCAACATGGCGTCGCCAAAGCTGTAGAAGCGATAGCCATCGCGCTGTGCTATGGCGTAGAGCTCTTTCAATCGCTCCAACCCAACAAACGCACCAACCAGCGCTAACAGCGTGCTGCGCGGCAAATGAAAGTTGGTGAGCATGGCGTCAACGTTTCGGAAGTGGTGGCCTGGTGCAATCAGAATCGACGTGCTGCCTGACCAACCGTTCGCAGGTGCATCAGCAGGCAGACTTTCTAATGCACGCACGCTGGTAGTACCCACTGCCACCAATCGAGGGCGCGGACGCTCCGCCAGCAAAGCCATGGTTGCCGGCGGCACCGTCATCCGCTCCGAGTGCATGGGATGTTCGGAAAGTTTCGCGGCATCAATCGGCTTGAATGTTCCTGCGCCCACATGCAATGTCAGGCTCGCTTGACGAACACCGCTCGCGCGCAACTGCGCAAGTAACGCGTCCGTGAAGTGCAGCCCCGCTGTCGGCGCGGCAACCGAACCGCGCGCAGCGGCATCGGCGTACACGGTCTGGTACTCCGCACGATCAGCGTGATCATTGCCCTGCTCGCCGCGCGTGGTACGGGATTTCAAGATGTACGGCGGCAGTGGTGTCCAACCGGAGCGCTCGATC
The DNA here is from genome assembly GCA_039796075.1 of Planctomycetota bacterium. Lineage (GTDB taxonomy): Bacteria > Planctomycetota > Phycisphaerae > Phycisphaerales > SM1A02 > UBA966. The sequence continues at coordinate 44,524 of JBDKKN010000004.1, forward strand.
ACTGCATCCGGGCCGCCACCCTGCGGGCCGGCAATGATGCGCACGCGCCATGCTTCCGCGTCCCGCGCAACCAATTCAATGGCATCACCGGTGTCAGTGCCGTGCGGCGTCACAAGTGCAAGCACCGCGCCTGGTCCGTAGCGTTTTGCGCGACGCACCAACATGCGCCAGGTGCCGTCCGCGCATGGCTCAAGCAACAGACCTTCGGTGCCATCCATGCACAAGCGTGCGCGCAGAACCGATGTTTCATTCACTACCAATGCGTCGCCTGCGCCGATCCAGCGCGGCAAATCCCGCACGTGCGCGTGCTCAACGGTACCGGCGGCGCGGTCGATCACCATCAGTCGAGCGGCGTCGCGCGGGTGCGCGGGCTCGGTGGCAACGCAACGTTCGTCAAACGGAAAGTCCAGCAGTTCGGTTGAGAGTTCCTGCATCGTCACGTTTACAGCTCCGCCGATGGCGATGCGCTGGTGACCTGCACCGGAGCGATGATGCGTGCACCGTGCGCCCATGCCGTGAACGACAAGATGCGACCGCCAGCCGCTTGAACTTCAAGAATTCGAACGGCACCCGTTCCACAACTCAAGATGCCATCAGGAGTGAGGGTGCCCGCACACGGCGTCGTCCCCGCGGCCGTTGCGGAAACAGTGGACTCCGCGCTAGCGACAGCCACTTCACAGCGCCGAATCTGCATCGGTGCCCCATCAATATCTACCGCGCATCCGGGCCACGGGTTGAGGCCGTTGATGCGCGCACGCACGTGGAACGCATCCATGGATAAGTCAACCCACGCGTCAGACTTGGAAAGCTTGCGCGCGCGAGTGGCGCGTGATTCATCCTGAGCCCGCGCATTGATATCGCCATGGCGCCACATATGCAGGACGCTGGCAACAACATCCGGGCCCAGCTCCGAAAGTGCGTCATGCAATTCGCCGGATGTCTGCGATGGCCCAATTGCCAGTGGTTCTTCGGCGTACACAACGCCAGCATCCATGCGTTCTGCAAGTGCAATGACACTTACGCCAGCAACTGGATCGCCTTCCATCAACGCGCGCTGAACGGGCGCAGCGCCGCGCCACCGCGGCAAGAGCGACCCATGTAGATTGATTGAGAAGACATCGGAAAGAAGTTCGGGCGACATCTTCTGCCCAAACGCAATCACCACGAACACCACGCCGGGCTGCGCGCGACCATCTCGCGCCGCACGATCAACTGCTGCTGCCGCGGCGGTCCGAATCAGTTCCGAATCCGTCTGCGAATTGCAATCTTCCGGACGAATCAGCGGCAACCCATGCCCAAGCGCAAACTCACTCACGGGCGTTGGCGTGATTTGCTTTCCTCGCCCCGCCACGCGATCGGGCTGACTCACCACCAGTGCCACGCGCCCTGCTTCAGCCAGCATGCGCAACACCGGAAGTCCAAAGGCGCCCGAGCCGAAGAACACCACATCGGGAAGCATGTCAGTGCCGCTTGATGATGGATTTCCCGGCGCAGCAGATCGCGATTGCATAAGTGTTAGTCAATCCGATCGACAGAAAGTTTTAGATCCTTCAACGCACGACGAACACGTAGTCGGTCGATCGGACTCATCTTGTCAATGATCAGGATGCCTTCTAAGTGATCAAACTCATGTTGCCACACCCGGGCCGCAAAGTCAGAACTGGTCTCAGTGAATTCATTGCCATCGATATCAAGTGCACGAATGGTCACTTGCGTGGGGCGGCGCACTGATCCACGGACGTTCGGAAGGCTCAGGCATCCCTCATCCATTGACTCAAGCTCGCCTCCAAGATCAACCAGCACGGGATTGATGTACGCCTTGCGCGGCACACCGCGCTCGTGGGTTCCGGTCACAAAGATCCGCAGCGATTCGCCCACCTGCGGAGCGGCCAAACCGGCGCCCTCCTCGTCATCCATGACTCGGTACATGTCTTCCACCAAGGCGCGAATGGCTGCGTCCACGACATGCACTGGCTTCGCCTTGCGTCGAAGCATGGGGTCCGGGAAGAGCACCACGGGGCGCTGCGGAAGATGTTCATTCGGCAGTCGTTCAGCCATGCATTTCGATGCTACGCTACGCAATCCCCGCATAGGAGCAACACCGTGATCTTTGGATGGCGTAAAGGTGATTCCAGTAACTCCGACAAGCCCTACGAACCGCAGCCCGACAAGGCGCGCAAGTTCTTTGATCACGCCCGCACGGTTGGGGAAACTGACCAGCTTGACTACTCCCTCAAGCTCTGGGCCAACGGTCTGAAGTTTGACCCAGCCAACATGGTGGCCCATCAGGGGATGTATGAAGTGGCCTGCAAGTTCCATGATCGCGCCTCGCCGGCTACTGGCAAGGACATCAAGGAAATTGAAGGTCCGGGGCCGGTCGACAAGATGGTGGTTCATGAATACACCTGGATGCGGGACCTCAACAATGTTTCCGCCGCCATGCGCTTCTTGGAAGCGGCTGGCAAGGCTGGGCAGGTTCCGGTCGGTCAGTGGCTCGCGCCCAAAATGATCAACATGCTTCGCAATGCGATGCAGAAGAAGCCACAGAAAAAGGTCTGGGTGCAAGCCATCGAATTGTTCTCCGAAGTGGAGGCATGGAACGAGGCGTTTGCATCCGGTGAGGAAGCACAGCGACTGGATCCATCCGATGGCGCGCTGGAACAGCGCATCCGTCAGCTGACTGCCGCGCGCGCCATTCAACAAGGCGGGTACCAGCAGAACTTTGGACAAGCCGGCGGCTTCCGCGCGCAGGTTCGCGACTCAGAGAAGCAGCGGCAACTGGAAGCGTCAAACAGCATTTCCGGCGCTGGCGGCAGCGAAGAAATCGCTATGGACAAGGCGAAAAAAGACTTTGACGACAATCCCATGTCGCCCGAGGCCATCAATCGTTACGGCTCCCTGCTGCGCAAGCGCGGGCAACCCGGCGATGAAGACCGCGCCGTTGAGGTGTTCTTGGCTGGCTTTACCCGGCTCCATGAATACCGCTTCAAGATGAATGCAGATGACCTGCGCATCGCAACAGTGCGGCGCAGTGAGCGCGTGGCGCGCGAGCAACTGGAGCAGGCGCCCGACAACTCACAACTGCAGATGACCCATGATGCGGCGCGTGCCAAACTGTTGGAACTGGAAGGCGAGATCTTCCGCGAGCGCGTCCAGAAGTACCCAACCAACCGCGAGATGAAGTCTGACCTTGGTCGCATTGAGTATGAACTTGGCAATTACCAAGATGCCATGGCTGCGTTCCAGCTTGCCAAGGATGATCCGAAGTTGAAGGTCAACAGCGCGTGGATGCTGGGCCGTTGCTTTGCGAAGGAAGGCTGGCATTCGGAAGCCACCAGCGAATACAAGGAAGCGCTCGGCGCCATTGATGCCACCCACGCAGAGAAGGAGCTCGACATCAAGTACGACCTCATGCTCTCGCTGATTGAACTGGCCAAGTTGGAAAAATCCGGCGCCCATGCCAAGGAAGCTGCGGACATTTGCAGCGCGATCGTTCGCAAGAACATTGGCTACAAGGACGTTCGTATTCGACGCAAGGAAGTTGACGAATTGATCCGCACGCTCGGCTGAACCGCCCCATGCGCATGAACGCTCCTCGTACGCCGTTGTTCGCCCGAATCATCGCCGCGGGGATCGCGGTGGTGATGCTTTCCGGATGCGCGCAAACGCTCATGCCCACGCCCGTGGGATTCGACACGAGTGGGGGCGACCCGTTCCTGAATACCCCGCCTTCGATGCAGACCACGCAACTCCGCGTGTTGGTGGCAGCGGATCGCAAGCCCGCAATCCATGACGCATCGCGCGGCGACCCAGCAAGCAAGTCGGGCGCAGATTTCTTTACCAGTGAACGTGACGGCTCCATGCAGTTTGGACTCGCCACTGTTGAATTCACGTCCAAGGAACCGGGCTGGGACTATTTGGTCAAGGAATCACGGACCGACGATCGCCGAAGCGATCCGGTACTGAAGATGGTTGGCTATGAGCCGTTAGGGTCATTGTGGTTTGGAATGCCAGCGCTTGACGAAACGCCCCCCGAGGCGGAAGAAGCCGCAGTCACCGCGATTGCAGAGGCCGTGAATGCCGGGCTGAGTGTGTCACATAGTAAGGACATCTACATATTCATTCACGGGTTCAACACTTCGTTTGTGGACAATATGACGCTCGGCGCGGAAATGTTTCATTACCTCGGCCGTGATGGCGTCTTCATCAACTACGGGTGGCCATCACAGAACAGTCTCTTTGACTACTCCGCGGACAAGAGCACAGCCAGTTACTCAACACGACCGTTTCGGCTATTTCTGACGCGCCTTGCCAAGCGATCCAACGCGGAGCGTATTCACATTCTGGCGCACAGCGCGGGTGCACCGATTGCGGTTGAAGCGCTTCGGCAACTGCGATTGATGCACTTCAGTGAGCCGAACGCGGCAACGCGTAGTCGGTACAAAATCGGACGCCTGGTACTGGTTGCTCCAGACATGGACCTCGGTGACTTTGAGAATGCAGTTGCGGATGGAGCGACTGCTGTGCCAGAGCGCACCACTATCTATATCAGTTCGCATGACAAGGCACTCGACATCTCTGCGTGGATCGGTGGCTTTGCCCGGCTCGGCCAACCGATGAGCGTGTTGACGCCGAAGAACATCGCATTTCTCAACGAGCAGGAGGGCGTTGATATCGTTGATGTCTTCCTCGCAGAGCGGATGTTCGGAAGCTGGCTTGGACACAGCTACTTTCATGATGATCCCTGGGTCAGCACTGACGTCCTGCTGACGCTGGCGGACGGCATGCTGCCCGCTGCGCGCGGCTTGGTCCGCGATCCAAAGGCGAGCGTGTTTACATTCCCAGCTGACTATCCCGCGAAGGCCGCAGCCGCGGCATTGCGCGTGTGTCAGCCCGGCCCGGCCGCTGCGCCGACCGCGCATCCATCGCTCGCCCCACCCGCTGCGAGTTCGGCGGCCACCCCGTCCGCTGCGGAGCAGTCCGCTGCTGAGTTATTCCCCGAGGAGCGGTGATTCGTTGACTCCCTTACGCGTTGCTGCCGTCATCCCCGCACGCTTTGCGAGTACCCGATTCCCGGGCAAGCCGCTGGCGGATCTCACGGGTAAGCCGCTCATTCTCCATGTCCTTGATCGCGCCGCCGCGTGTAAGACGGTGAGCCGAGTGATCGTTGCCACTGATGATGAGCGGATCCATGAAACCGTCTTACGCGCCGGGTTTGAGTCGCGGATGACGCGCGCGGACCACCCCAACGGAACCAGTCGAATTGCCGAAGTCGCCGAGACGCTTGACGAAGACTTGATCGTCAACATTCAGGGTGATGAGCCGCAGATTGAACCGGAACTGGTTGATCGCACGGTCACGCTCTTGGCATCACGACCGGATGTGCACATGGCCACCCTGGTCTCGCCCTTTGCAACTGGCGAGGATCCTGCCAACCCCAACATCGTCAAATGCGTGTGTGCAGTGGATGGTCGAGCGCTGTACTTCAGCCGTAGCGTGATCCCATTCAACCGAGACGGCGCCCCCGATGCGGCGCAGCCCCTGAAGCACGTTGGTCTGTATGTGTACCGCCGCTCGTTTCTCAGTACGTTTCTTGCACTTTCGCCCACGCCGCTTGAGCGCACCGAGAGTCTTGAGCAACTGCGCGTCTTGGAACACGGCCACACCATCCTGTGCGCGCACGGCGAGGCGCACTTCACCGGCATCGACACCCCCGAGCAATACGCTGCCTTCGTACAGCGGTGCCAAGTACGCGGGTAGATAGGTGCGAGGCACCCCTGTCCCCATTTAGATAGATGCCGTTCAGCCGCTGCCCGTTGCGGGGGTCACGCCTCGAACTTCTTCAGCCAGCCCGCCGCACGCTTGCGCCAGGACGGATCGCGGTGATGCTCTGCGATCGCCCGCAAGCGATCCTTGGCCGCCTGGCACTTGAGTTCGGCCAAAGCACCGCCCGCGGTCATCGCGGTTCGCTCCTCTGCGTCGTCAAGCAATCCGATCAGGAACGTTTCCACCTTGGTACGTTCGTCGTCAGTCAGTCGCTGCGCAACATCCGCAAGCGCACTCACCGCCGCTGGTCGAACACGGTCGGGCAACCCAAGCGCTGTTCGCGCCTCAATGCGCTCCACGTCCGAGGCAGTTCCAAACTTACCCAAGTACCGGAGCGCCGCCGCACTGATCGACTCGTTATGGCTCGGCACCGTCACCTGCGCGCGCACCGTATCGATCGCCTCCTTCGCTGCATGCGCAGTCAGCACATCAATCGCCTGCACGCGCACCGCGTAACTCACCTCACCGGCGCCACCATTGGGCGGAACCAACAGATTGCAGCACAACGGCACCGCCTCAGCGGCGGGAACCTTCTCAAGCGCACCGATCACCGCCGCGCGCACACGCACGTCCGCTATCGGCGAACGCGCCAGCGCCAATACCGCCTCCAGTGACTCCTTGCTACCAAACCCCGCCAACGCATTCACGGCATCAATACGCAGCGAATATCGCAGCGAATCATTGCGCACCGTCTCCAAGATTGCCATCCGCGCGTCCGGTGATTCCACCTTTGCCAACGCCGCCAGCGCCTGCCGCTTGGCCGCGTGCGTCGGACCAGAGCGCAGTGCGCCCAACGTCCACGACTCCGGCTGCGAAACCTCAATCGTCTTCAGCGCCTCCAGATATGGATCCACCCACACCGCTACCGGCGGCGCGTCAAGCATTCGCGAAACCGTTGCGGAACGCCCGGTCATCTCCATTGGCACCAACACATCACCCTTCTCCGTCTTCACCCAGATTGGAATCGAAATCCGCATCGCCGGCGTGCGCGCATCAATCTGCTGGGTTTGCTCCGCGGTCACGGTCAACACGCGGCTCGCTGCGTCGTAGACGCACTTCGCCTTCACTTGCGGTGAACCCGGGCGGAAGCACCACTGATCAAAGAACCACTCGAGCCCCAATCCACTGGCCTCTTCCATGGCTCGCCGAAAGTCATAGGTCTCCGTGTTTCCAAGCGCATGACGCGCAAAGTACGAATGCACTCCGGCATAAAACACCTTGTCTCCAAGCATGCGCCGCAACATATGCAGAATTGAGGCACCCTTCGGATAGGGATTCGCAGGCCGACCAAACGTCTCGCCCGCGTTCATATAAACGGGGCTGCACATGGCTTCCGGCGCTGATGAAATATCGCCGCGCGCCACGCCCGCATTACCAAGTACGGAATCCCAATAGCCATCAGCACCATCGCGTTCTTCCATCCACAGGGTGCTGCCGTAGGTTGCCCATCCCTCGTTCAGCCAAATGTGCGCCCAACTGCGGCAGGTGATCAAGTCCCCCGTCCACTGATGGCACAACTCATGACTGATGAGTCCGTCAAGATCCTGCTCGCCACGCGCCGTTGCATCCAACACCGCCGACGGCTGCATGGTGGTTGCGCTGGTGTTCTCCATTCCACCCGAACCGAAATTGCGAACCACCAACTGGTCATAGCGCGCCCACGGATACTTCTGACCAAAGACACGCTCAAACAGCACCATCATGCGATCGGTGCGCTCATAGGTTGCCTTGGCATCATCGCCGCGCCCCTTGGGTGCCCACACCGTCATCGGCACGCCACTCAACGGGTTCAGCAACGCCGCGTGATCGAAATCACCAATCACCACGGAAACCAAGTACGGAACATGCGGCTTTTCCTGATTCCAATGCCACACTTCGCGGTCGCCACGCACCTCATGCTGCACCAGTGCCCCGTTTGAACTTGCCTGAAATCCAGCAGGAACATCGATCACCAACTCGGTGGCCATGCGCACATTCGGGAAGTCATGAATCGGGAACCAGTAATGATTGGTCTCCGTCTGCCCCTGCGTGTGCACCTCCGCGCCACGCGCCGGCGCCACGCCCGGGATCTCCGGTGTCGCCGCGCTGAAGGTCAGGCCATCGATGGGCCGATCGCAGGAATACGCAATCACCACCGTGCTTGCCGCCGTCGGAGCACCGCCCACTGCAGGCACCAGCGGCTGCGCAAAGCGAATCGAAAGCGCCTCGCCATCATTGGAGAATTCCGCGTCACGACCATCAACGGTGACTGAACTCACCTTCATCCCTGCCGCGTCAAGCCGAAGCACTTGCACTGGCACACCGATCGGCGCAATCGTCAACGTCTCCGTGCCCGTGAATCGACCGCTGCTCATGTCATCAAAGCGCAGCGCCAATTTCATGCGTTGAAACTGCACCTGCGGATCGGGCGGAAAGTTCCGATGGTCACGCCCGTTCACTGCGTCAAAGGCGCCACCCTTTCCGTCGCCAGGACCCGCAGTGGGACGATCGCGCTCCGCGCGCTCCATGCGATGCGCCCAGCAACCGCACTCCTCCTCCGCCGTGGTACTAAACGCCCAACTGACCGGCGCCACTGCCAGCAAGGGAAGCGCAAGTGCAAGAGGCAGAACACGGGCAATGATCAGGTGGTCCATAGGAATAACCCTACCGGATCAATGGGCTTGCGTTCCAAAGTTCCGCGCAGCTTCTACCCCCCTGAAGCACTATCGCGCCATCCACGCCGCACGAAGGCACCTGCACCCCCACGGCGCGGTTCCTGCACGGGGTTCCCCTCACGGACGGGACCCCACAAGAAACTGCTCTATTTCAGCCAACAATCACGGATTGAATCCAACCCCACCGCCGTGCTACCGTATGCCATGCCCACGGACGGATACGGCGCGCAATCTCGTCAATATCAACCGAATCCCGACCCCGCGTCGGCTGGATTTCTTTCCCAATTTGGCGCTTCCGATGAATCGAGCGAGGGCTTCAGCCCCACGCCGCGCGGATACCAGCCCGGGCGCACCAAGTACGTAGTTGTCATCGGTACGGTGATGAGCGGTCTCGGCAAGGGCATCTTCTCCAGTTCCCTCGCCAAGCTTCTGAAGGACAAAGGACTCACGGTCGCCCCCATCAAGATGGAGGGCTACCTGAATATCGACAGCGGCACGCTGAACCCCTATCGCCATGGCGAAGTGTTCGTGCTTGAAGACGGTCTTGAAACCGACATGGATCTGGGCACCTATGAGCGCGTCCTGAACCAGAACCTCGGTCGCCTGAACTTCGTCACTGCTGGCCAGATCTACACCGAAATTCTTGAACGCGAACGCCGTGGCGGATACCTCGGCCGCGATGTGCAAATGATTCCGCACGTCACCGGCGCCGTCAAGATGCGACTGCGACAACTGGCAATGACTGGCAACGCGGGCAAGCCCTGCGATGTGGTCTTTGTTGAAGTGGGCGGCACCGCGGGCGACTACGAGAACGGCTTCTACATTGAAGCGCTGCGTGAGCTGGCCTTTGAAGAAGGCTCGGAAAACTGCTGTTTTGTAGCACTTACCTACATCTTGGAGCCGTCCATCTTGGGCGAACAAAAGTCCAAGGCAGCGCAACTTGGCATCAAGCGACTGATGGAAGCGGGCGTGCAGCCGCAACTGATCGCGTGTCGCGCCAAGAACCCGGTCACCGACAAGGTGATGCAAAAGATCGCCATGTTCTCCAACGTGCCGCTGCCGCGCATCTTCTCAATGCACGACCGCGCCAGCATCTACACCATCCCGGACGCCATGCGCGACGGTGGACTCGACCGCGAGATTCTTTCGCTCCTCAAACTGCACGAGCGCGTCAACGCCAAGCAAGAGGATCGCGAACGCGTCACTTGGAGTGCATTCACCAAGCGACTCAATGCGCCACGCGCCCACAAGGTGCGCATCGGCGTCTTGGGCAAGTACGCCAGCCTGCGCGACGCCTACGCGTCCATCGACAAGGCCATTGAGCATTGCGGCACTGCGCTCGGTACGGAAATCGAAATTGAGTGGCTCGACACCAGCGATGTGGCAACCCTTGCCGAAGCCAAGCAGATCGTCAGCAAGTTTGACGGCGTCATTGTGCCCGGCGGCTTTGGAATGCGTGGTGTTGAAGGAAAGGTTCGCTGCGTGGAAGCCGCGCGAGTGGACCGCGTGCCGTTCTTAGGCATTTGCCTCGGTTTCCAAGTGGCAGTGATTGAATACGCGCGCGATGTCCTCGGCTGGACCGACGCCCACAGCACCGAATTCGACCCCGCCACCACGCACCCCGTCATCAGCGAACTGGCCGATCAGAAGAAGATCGAAGGCATCATGGGCGGCACCATGCGCCTTGGTGGTCAGGATGTGCAGATCGAACGCGGCACCTTGGCGCACTTGGTCTTTGGAGGTCGCGACGTGGTGCGCGAACGCTTCCGTCATCGCTATGAGGTTGACCCAAAACACGTGGCGGCTCTCACTGCTGGCGGTCTGATCTTCAGTGGTCGTCACACCAAGCATCCAATCATGCAGGTGCTGGAACTACCGATCTCTGTGCACCCGTACTTCATCGGCGCGCAGTTCCACCCGGAACTCACCAGCCGCCCGCTGGAGCCACAACCGATGTTCATGGGTCTGATTGCCGCGGCCATCGCGCGCCGCGAACCTGACTTTGCGCAGACCGAGCTCGGCAAGCGCTGGGTTCGTACCGCCAACGGTACGAGCGCTCCGGTCACCGCTTAACGAGCACGCTTACTCCGGCGTGGCAATGACCCGCACTTGATAGATGGTGCCGACACGTTCGGTCTCCATGCTCATGCCTTCCGGGAGTGCCGGTAGCAGAACGCGACGGAAGTCACCTACCAATCCGCCCGAAAGGATCACGGTCCACTCGTCGCCGATCTTGGGTTGGTACTCATCAAAGGCAACTCGAAGTGTTCCATCAAGGAAACCTTCGCCAAAGAGCACCAACATCGAAGCGTCCTTGGCAGAAGCAGGATCGCGAAGCTTGACCACCATGGCGTCGTGGTGATTCATCACAAACGGCCCGTTCTCAATCTTCACTCCATCAATGAGCCAGGTGTGATCTGCCGACGTTTCGTCGTCAGCAGACTCTTCCATTTCGTCAGGCGTATCGGAGCCCGTACTCACGCGGCCGCTCGAATCCACCGAACCACCCGCAGCAGCCCCGCCGCCTGCAAGCAGCATGTTGAACGATGACACGCGTATGCCGGTATCGGTTGGGCTTGACAACGTGGTCACCAGCGTGCAGATGGCCTGCACGCGGTAGGTGTAGGTAATACCAGCCTCTGCTGATGTGTCGCTGTAACTATTGGTGACGGTAGTGAATGTCACTTGACCTTCTCCACCCGTGCGAGTGAGCAGGTAGCTGGTGGCGCCTGAGACTCCTGTCCACGCCACCGAAATCTTGTCGGTGAGCGTGTCGGATGCAATCAGAGTGGCCGGAGCCAGCAACGTGCGCCAACCCGTGTCAGTGATCGCCGGCGTTGTTCCCAATGCGACCACTGCGCGCACTGAGTAGGTGTACAGAATGCCAGGCGTGCCTCCCTGATCAGTGACCGTCTTGGTCGTCTTGCTGACCGATCCAAGCAGAACGGCCGTTCCGCCCGGAGGCGTGCGCAACACTTGGTAAGCAGACACCTTGCTCGACTTCGGCGCAAGCACCCAGGTCAATTGCACGCCGGTACTCAGCGTCCCATCGGTGGCGGTCAGGCCAGTTGGACCCGCGGGAGCTTTCCATCCGGCATTCACCAATCCACCAGTGGTCGCGGACGCCAATCGAACCGTGTAGTTATAAAGTTTCGTTGCCTTTGGAACTGCCGTATCGATGTACGTCCGAATGGCCGCTCCAACGGTAGCGATGACCTTTGGCTTCTTTGATCCCTCGCCACGAAGAATGGTGTAGCCCGTGGAACCACCATCAACGGCGGTCCACGTCAGATCCACGCTCGTGGTGGAAGTGCCATCCGTCGCCGTCAGCGAAAGCGGCGTGGCATTGGCGGCAACCATGCCAAGAACCGCAGTGCTCGCAGCGCTTGTGCCCGGGTTGGACACCGATTGCACCGCGTAGAAGTATTGCACACCGGGTGTCGCAGTGGTGTCGCTGTAGGTCAGGACCCCCGTCACCGTGGCAAGCGTCGTGACGACGCCATTGAGCGAGCGAAGGACCTTGTAACCGATGGCATCGTCCACCGCACTCCACGTCACCGTGACCGCCGTCAGGCTGGTTCCAAAGCTGGCCGTGACGGTAGCGGGCGGAATGGCAACGCTGGAAATCTTGCCCATTGCACCGATACTCAGCGCACTCTCACCAAGCGAGCAGGTAGCGCGCACGAAGTACTCATAGGCAAGACCCGGCGTAGCGGTGGTGTCGGAGTACGTCTGCACATCGCCAAGGGTGGCAAGTTCCAGAACTTCCGCTCCACGCACGCGCACCACTTTGTATCCGGTAGCGCCACTCACTGCACCCCATGTCACCGTGACTGCAGTGAGACTGGTTGCGTAGGTCGCCGCCACACTGGTTGGAGTGGCAAGCATCCGCCAACCCGTATCAGTGGCAAATCCAGAGGAGAGCACTCCGCCAGCGGATTCCGATCGCACCCGGTAGGTGCGCAGAACGCCCGCAGCGGCGGCGGTATCGATGTACTGCGCCACGTAGGCATACCCAACGTCCGTCTCAATAGTGCCGGTCAGCAGCGTCACTTGGTAACGGACGGCGCGATCAACGGTTGGCCACACCAACGCAACGCCGTCGGTGCGTGTGCCTTCCGTGGCGGTCACCACGGTCGGCGCAGTCACGGTCTGGCAGGCATCGGGCACGCCGTCACTATTCAGGTCAACCACCGACGAGCCGGAAATCGCAATCACGCATGCATCAATGTCGCCGACCACATCGCAGTTGGGGATTCTATGCGTGCGGATAGAGACAAGGCCATATTCCCGGTTCGATCCGTAGTCGTAGTACGGCGCGCCAATAGCTATGTGATCATGACCAACCGCCACCGCTTGACCCCATTGACTTGAAACGCCACCACCGGGATACGTCTCAATCCCGTCAATGCTCCATGTCCCACCGGCGTAATCGAACTTGGTCACCGCCGAATCATTCGCGGAGCCAACGAGTCCAAATCCTTCATGGATCGCTAACGAGTTGGTGAGCACGCAATCAGTCAGCGGATCGCCACCAAACGCGGGTGTTGCAGTTGCTTCGAATGCAAATTTCAGGGACGGCACACTGAGCACGGTGGAATACATCCACACCGCGTCGGACTGCAGGGGGCGCTGCTCGCGCATAAAGATCGATACGCCAGTGCCGGAGATTTCTTCGGTGCCCACGGCCAGGTCCGTACCAAAGGTGCCACCAGAAACGCCGGGAGACTTCATTCGAAGCGGCGTGTTCCACGAACCAACATCATCGCGGCGATACACGTACATGGTGCCCAATTTGCCGCTGTCAGCAGTGAGCGACTCACCGGGTGCTGCAATCACCAGCGTGGAATTACCAAGACCAACACCCCAGCCATACCACTTGTCCTGCGCCGCCGTGGCTTCCACCGGATCAAACCGGCGCACCAAGGAGTACGTGCCCGCAGGAGCCCGCTCGTACAGGTACACGGCTCCGCGCGCGTATCCCGCGGCGTTGATGGCGCCCGGCGCCCCGATGGCAAGGAAGCCATTACTCATAGCAACACTCATTCCAAAGACGCCGTTTGCAAGGTCAAGCGGAGAATTGATCGTCTGCAAGAACGACCATGTTCCGTCGGACGCGCGCGAGTAAAGAACCACCGCGCCTTGCGAAGAGTTATGGAACGGGGCACTCACCGCGGCGACGTTTCCGTCAATAGCGATGTCTCGGCCAAATCCGCTGGACTGGGCAAGGATGGAGGACGGCCGCGCCAACGTGGTCACCACGCTGTACGCGCCAACGATCCGTCGATATACCGCGACTGATCCGACACCGGGCGCGCCAACCAGGACGTCAGCGCCTGCGATGGCCGTGGAAGCACCTACCTGGGCGCCGTCGAGCGCCATGGATGTGGGCGTTCCGTCAAACTGCCCAACGCACGAACCCCCCGCCGTTGCCACCCGTTCACCCGCGCCAAGCGCCACGACAAGCAAAAGTGCAACCAGCGATGGCAATCGAAAAAGGTACTGAAACATGTATTGTGGGCTCAGGTATGGACGGCTTCCCGAATGGAAGCCTTTCGGCTAGTATCTTCGATCCGCTCGGCAGGCGAGCGGGGTTTCAGGATACGGGACAGATTCCGTTTCCCGAAGCCAGTTTCTGACAGTTCTTAGCATGCCGATGTAGCTCAGGTGGTTAGAGCGAGGGATTCATAAACCCTAGGTCGGCGGTTCGACTCCGCCCATCGGCACTCCAGCGCCCGTGCACACACTTCCGGACCCAGATTCGCCGCAAACAACCCTCGAGCGGATCACCCTTCTGTACGCCATGGAGGCGGAAGGCATGCCGCTCGTGGAGCGGCTCAAACTCACCGAGCAGCCAGCGGTGGACCCAAATCTGACGCAGCGGCACTTTGCGGGCACGGTTGGCACCGTTTCCATCGATCTCCTCATGAATGGCGTCGATCCGCGCTGTGGCACTGATCGCATTGGAACAGACGCCGCCACGCTGGCCGGGTTCATTGCAATTCGAAAGTTTGCGCCAGATCTGGTCATCAACGCTGGTACGTGCGGCGGCTTTCAGGCGCGCGGCGGGTGCGTTGGCGACATCTACGTTTCTGAGGGCGACTGCCTGTTTCACGATCGCCACATCGCACTTCCGGGCTTTGCACTGCAGGCGCGCGGGCAGTGGCCAGTGACGCCTGCCAAGCACCTGGCGGCGGCCATGGGTGCCAAGTCCGGCATTGTGAGCACCGGCAACAGTTTGGACACCACCCCCGAGGAACTCGCGTTCTTTGCTCAATATCGTGTGGCGGCGAAGGACATGGAAGCATGCGCCATTGCCCAAGTCTGTGGGCAATGCGGCGTTCCGTTCGTTGCGGTGAAGGCTGTCACTGACCTCGTCGATCATCCAGAGCCAACATCCGAAGCGTTCCTCAGGAACCTCCGAACCGCGAGCGCCCTGCTGAGCGAATCCATGGAACGCGGAATCCGCTGGCTTGGCGCACGTCCGCGCCGCGCTGCGGATTTGTAGACCGCGCTGCGGACTTGTCGATCGCGCCGCAGAGTTGAAACGCGCGCCCCGCGGACAGCAAAACGCCCCAGGCAGGAGTTGAACCTGCGACCTCAGCTTTAGGAAAGCCGTGCTCTATCCAACTGAGCTACTGGAGCAAGATGTACTGCGTGTACTTCGGTGAACCGGCCATCCGCAAGCGTCCGAAAGCATCCGAAATCATGCGCCCGCACCCACGCGCCGCGCAGCGGTCAGTGCCCGCCGTCTGGCTTCTGACGAGCGCCCGCGAAATACACGAGCGCCCAGATGGCAAGGAAGGCGACCCAGGCAGCGTTTGCAAAGAGGACTGGCCACATAAGTGGGCAGAGTATACCCCGCAGTTGCTATGACCGCCATCATTGATAGCACTGCCACGCCCGCCCGCGGGCCATCGCCCCGCTTCCACGTTGTGCTGTACCAGCCGCAAATCCCCAACAACACGGGGAACATCGGACGTACCTGTATGGCCACTGGGTGCCGGCTGCATGTGGTGCACCCGATCGGCTTTGATATGGACGAGAAAGCGTGCCGCCGCGCGGGGCTTGACTACTGGGACCTGGTCGACTGCGTGGAGCACGCCTCTTGGGAGGAATTCCTGGCCAAGGAGCGCCCGCCGAGGCTCTGGCTGTACAGCACCAAGTCCGATCGCCCGCACTGGGACGCCTCGTTCAATGAGGGGGATTACCTGCTCTTCGGGCAAGAGACCGGCGGCGTCCCCGCAGAGGTGCACGCCTGGGTCGACGCCACCTACGGAGCCGGCCATCAACTGACGCTTCCGATGCGTGCCGACCCGCGCGCGCGCAGCCTCAACCTGGCCACCGTCGTGGCGTGCGGCATCTATGAGGGCCTCCGACAAACGGGCGGAATGGTGCGCTGACGATCCGGAAATCGCACCTTTCGGGTCGCTGGTGCTCCGGTGATCAGCGCATCAATTCAGCATCTGCGTCCGTATACTTCTGCGAAAGACCACTTATGCGAACCACTACCACCATTCGTTCGGCGTCAGGCCGTCCAGTCCGCCGCACCGCCGCCACCCTTCGAGGCTTCACCTTGGTGGAACTACTCGTGGTGATCGGCATCATTGGGTTGCTGGTTGGACTGCTCCTTCCCGCGCTCGGCAAGGTGATTCAGCGCTCCAAGTCCACGGCCACCATGGGAACGGCGCAGGAGTTTGCAAAGGCCTGCGACGCGTACTTCCAAGAGTTTGGCGAGTATCCAGCCGCAGTTCCGGATGAAGCCCTGTACGCCGGACTCAATGGCGACAGTGACCTTCCGCAAATCACCGCGGCGGAGAATGCGCTGCTTGCGCTCATGGGCGGCTACCGCGTTGCCACCGAAACCACCACCGCCGACTACGCCGCATTCGGCGGAACGGAACTCACCTTCAGCGGAGTCACTCCGCCGTTCAAGATTCGGATCGACGCCAACAAGATGGGCGAAGGACCGTTTAAGAACGGCAAGAAGTATGACGCCTTCTACTCGCCGAAGGGTCGTGAGTTCAGTAAGGCTGCCGGGCAGCTCAGCACGGGCGGTCAACCGGAGGCGTCGGGCGCTGGTCTGGTGCCCGACTTGGTCGACGCATGGGGCGCGCCGATGATCTTCATCAAGCAACAGCGCGGCATTGGCCCACTGGTCAAGAACGGCAGTAACCCCGGTCAGTTTGAACGTTCGGGCATGCTGGCGTACACCGGCACCACGCAACTTGGTGATACCAGCACTGATCAGACTGACACCTTGAAGGGCAGCGTGCTCAACACCACCTCGGCGGGCAGCGAGTCGGGCGCAGGCGCGCGCGACCTGACCATGGGGCAACTCATTCGTCACGCGGGAATCAATGCGCAGTCCGCGTCGGGATCCGCATCGGTCGCTGATAAGGACAAGGTTCGTTCCGGTACTGCTCGCGGTAAGTATTTCATCATTAGCGCGGGGAGCGACGGAATCTTCTTCTCGCGTGCGCAGGCCACCAACTCCACTGGGGCGGCGATGACGGACATTGTCAGTACCAGCATGAACCCAGCCGGGCCGCAGGTGCTTGAGCGCTACGACGACGTGGTCGTTGCGGGCGGCAGTTAACGCTCAAACACCGTGAGCCGACGGCACGACACGGACGAAACGCTCTGACAAACAACACGGCGCGCGCGCAACCCGAAGGTCGCACGCGCGCCGTTGGCCGTTTCGGCCAGAGATCTACGCGCCCCGCAGCGCGTTGAAGGTTCTTACTTGCCTGACGGCTTGCCGTCGCCCTTGCGGGCTGGGTCGTCGGGCGTCTTGTCAAAGTTGAAGGGGCGACCATCTGGGCGCTTGCCGGGCGTTTCGCCACCAGGGAGCATCGGGTCAGGCTGCATGGGATCGGTCATGCCGTCCTTGCCACCTTTGCCGTCCTTGCCATCCTTGCCATCCTTGCCATCCTTGCGAGACTCTTTGCGCTGCTCGGCTTCCGACTTGATGGCGTCGTAACTGGTCTTGAAGGCGGCCTGTTGTTCCGGGGTCAGGAGCGTCCAGATTTTCTGCTGCACCACTTCCACCTTCGGCGCGGAATCTTTCAGCTTCTGCATCTCTTGCATCACGGCCGGATCAGGCTTCTGCTTGGCACCGTCTGCAGCTTGATTTCGCTCACGTACCTGTTGTTCAAAGGCCTTGATCTTCTCGCCATTGGCTTCGCGGAAAGATTTCATCTGCGTTTCAAAGTCACTGCGCAGCGCGCGCACCTGCTCCTGAACTTCGGGCGACAGCGTTGGCATCACCTGTTCGAACGCGCGACGCCACAGTTCCATGTTGCGCCGCTCGGCGGCCATGCCAGCGAAGGGGCGCTCTTTATTGTTGTTGCCCTTGGGACCGCCCTTCTCTCCAAATCCTTGCTGACCGGTGCCGGCATCCTTGGCAACGGGCGGTCCACTGAGCGGCGCTGCCGGATCGGCGACGGGTGGCGCGGCGGGCGGCGCAGCGGGGGGTGCGGGCGGTCCGGGCGGCGCGGGCGGTGCCGCAATGACGGATGCCGCCAGAAAAGTGGCACTAGCGATGAAGGCCGCGATGACTGTCGTTCGTGATGCGTTCATGGGCGATGGATCCTGTGAAAGAAGGGCTCTTGCTGGCACCTCACGGCTGCGAAACGCGCGCCGTTGCCGACTCATTGCAGATTTCGGCGAATGATGTTGGTGCCCGGCAGCAATTCCATGCAGAACCCCGCCCAAAAGCCTGTCCGGGCTAGGATTGCCGGACTATGGCACTCACGTCGAAGCATCTCCATGACGCCCTCCGCACGGTTCAGGATCCCGACCTCGGGAAGGACCTGGTCACCCTTGGCATGGTCAAGGATGTGCTGCAGACCGGGAACGATGTCAAGCTGGTCATCGAACTGACTACCCCCGCATGTCCCATGAAGGACAAGATCCGCGGCGACATCGACGAGGCCGTGCGCGCAAAATCCATTGAAACCGGCGAGCCGCTCGGCAAGCTGGAGATTGAGTTCACCGCCGATGTTCGCAAGGCGAACGATCGCACCCGTGAGGGTGGAAATCCCCTGCCGCTGGTGAAGAACATCATTGCGGTGGGCGCTGGCAAGGGTGGCGTCGGCAAGAGCACCGTGAGTGCGAATCTCGCCGTTGGGCTCGCGCGATTCGGCGCAAAGGTTGGTCTGCTTGACGGCGATATCTACGGCCCGAGCGTTCCAACCATGCTGGGCCTTGAAGATGTTCCAACCGCCGCGCGCGGCAACATGCTGCTGCCCTTTGAAGTGCATGGCATCAAGACCATGACGCTCGGCAAATTGGTGGACGCAGACAAGGCGCTGATCTGGCGCGGACCGATGGCGCACGGCGCGTTCAAACAATTAGCGCTGCAGACCGAATGGGGCGCGCTCGATTACTTGATCATTGATCTTCCGCCGGGAACTGGCGATGTGCCTCTGACGATGAGCCAACTACTGCCGCTCACCGGCGCGGTGGTCGTGTGCACGCCGCAGCGCGTGGCGCAAGATGATGCGCGACGCGCGGTGCGCATGTTCCAGCAGCTGGGAATTCCCATCTTGGGCGTCGTAGAAAACATGAGTTACTTCGTCGGCGATGACGGCAAGGAGTACGACATCTTTGGCCGCGGCGGTGCAGAGGTCATGGCGCAGACGATGGGACTGCCCTACTTGGGCGGTATGCCAATTCACATGAAATTGCGTGCCAATTGCGATGCCGGAACGCCGCTCGCCAACTGGGATACCCCTGCCCTTGGTCGCGACATTGATGCGCTGTGCCAGCGCCTGGCTTCGCAAATCAGCATTCAAGCGCACGGCGGTCTGATTCAGCCAACGCTCAGCGTGCGCTGACGCATGAATTCCGAACGCGCTTAGTCGGTCCAAGCGGTGAAGAGTTCGGTGCTGAAGTAACGCTCCATGCGGTCGCACAGAATAGTGACGACGCGCACATCTTCCGGTAGCAGTGCCGCCGCTTGAATTGCAGCCGCCACGTTCAATCCGCTACTTGGACCAACTGGAAATCCTTGGCGAATCAATGCGCGCGCGGTGTTCATAGCGACATCATCCGAGACCTCTAGTTCGCATAGGTCCAGAATATCTTTCGGCTGATAGATCCGACTCATACCATCAAGCACACCAGGAATGCGCGCGGAGAATGAGCATTGTTCGGGGGAACCAAAGCACTCCCCGGACATGGCATGCGTGCCTGACGCGATCGGACGAACTGCAAATGGCTTGACTTGGAATCCGCGTTCGCGCAGACCGTGACACATGCCAACCATCGTGCCGCCAGTACCGATACCAGAGGTAAATGCAATCGTCCGGGGCGCTGCAAAGTCTTGCGCGAGCGAGTGTGCAATCTCCGCGGCTGTTCCCAAGCGATGCGCCTCGGCATTGTCAGGATTTTCAAACTGGCGCGGCAGGAAGACCTTCGTCGAGGCGGCCAATACGGAACACGCAGCCGCCGCCCCCTGCATTCCATCAGCTTTGGCAGTAAATCGCACCTCACCGCCGAAGCCTTGAATCATCAGCACGCGCTCGCGGCTCACACCCTCAGGCATGATGGCAATGAACTTCAAACCCAAGCGCGCGCACACCATGGCCATAGCGATACTTGTAGAGCCGCTGCTCACTTCTGCAACCAAGTCACCACGCGATACCGCGCCCTCGGCCAATGCCTTATTCAGGATGTACGCCGCAATACGGTCCTTCGTACTGCCAGACGGATTCATGAACTCGCACTTACACCACACGGTTGGGCCATCGGCTTCAAGGCGGACCGGCACAAGCGGTGTAGACGCCAACTCAAAGCCCGCGACAAGCATGTGCGGCTCCTGAAATTTCAACGAAATTCCTTGCGCAACTTTCGTAGTGCTTCGCCGAATGCATCCAGATGCTGCTTCTCATGTGCAGCACTCACTTGGCAGCGCAAGCGCGCGTGACCTTCGGGGACGACCGGGAATCCGAAGCCGATGACGAATACGCCAAGCTCCAGAAGGCGCTTGCTCATCGCGATGGCTTTCGCAGTGTCGTGCACGATGATCGGGCAGATGGCCGTTGGACTCTCCAACACGTTGAAGCCCGCCTCGCGGATCATCGTGCGCGCGTAGGCCACGTTGTCACGCAACTTCTGCACGCGCTGCGGCTCGCGCATCAGAACTTCAATGGCCTTCTGCGCGCTGCATGCCACCGTTGCTGGCAAGGCGTTGGAGAAGAGCGTTGGTCGACCACGCTGAATCAGAAGATCGATTGCCTTGCGTGAACCAACCACGTAGCCGCCCGCAGCGCCACCGAGCGACTTGCCGAGCGTGCCAGTGAAGTAGTCCACTTTCGTTGCGTCCATGCCCCAGTACTCGTGCGTTCCGCGGCCAGTCAGGCCCATCACGCCAGTGCCGTGACTGTCGTCAACAACAAGAAGCGCGCCGAATTCGTCACACACCGCGCGCAAACCAGGGAGGTCACCAATATCGCCTTCCATACTGAAGACGCCGTCAGTCACCACCCAAATTGCACCGGTCACCTGATCGTTGGCGCGCGCAGCCTCCAGCTTCGTACGCAGATCACCAAGGTCAGCATGCTTGAAGACGCCCTTGTGAAGACCCTTCTTGATGACGCCGGCCAAGCGCACGCCATCAATGATCGATGCGTGATTCAGTTCATCGCTGATGATCAGGTCACCCGGCTCGCACAGCGTTGGAAAGATCGCTTCGTTGGCGTTCCAGCAACTGCTGAAGGTGTACGCAGCCTCGCATCCGTAGAACTCCGCGATCTTCGCCTCAAGTGTCTCATGACACTCGAACGTGCCGCAGATGAATCGCACACTGGCGGTGCCTGCGCCGTAGCGGCGAAGACCTTCGACACCCGCCTCAACCACCTCAGGATGATTGGCAAGACCCATGTAGTTGTTGGAACAGAAGCACGCCACTTCGCCGTACCCACGGAGTTTGACCGTGGCGCCCATCGGCCCCTCAATCGTCTGCAGGTGTTTCAACTGCCCTGCATCCTTGAGCGAGGCGAGAATCTTCTGCGTGCGGCCCTCAAACGGGCGGTCGGCGATGGTGGTCATGACAGGAGTTTACCTCCTCGGTACGTCAGCCATGCCCGTAGCGGGCATGGATCTTTGGCATCAAGTACTTCTCAAATGCGCTTTCAAACGTGTAAGTGGGCTTCCAACCCCAGTCACGCCGCGCGGCGGAATCGTCGCACTCCTCCGGCCAACTGTCGACGATCGCTTGGCGACCAAGGTCTGGTTGAAACGAGACCTGTGCACCCGGAAACGCCTGCTTCACAAAGCGCTCGAAATCTGCAGCGGTGGGGCTGAACGCGGACACGTTGTAGACCGTGCGCGTGAGCTGCTCCTTCGGCGCGGCGGCCAAGCGCAGCAGCGCGTCGATCGCCTCGGGCATAGTCATGAACGGAATCCGCGTATCTGGCCGCACGAAGCAGTCATACGCCTTGCCCTGCGCGACGACGTGGATCATCTCTGGTCCGTAGTCACTGGTGCCGCCGGATGGAACGGTGTCACTGGAAATGATTCCAGGGAATCGGATGGAACGAAAGTCGATCGGCGACGGATGACGATCCTTGGCAAGCTTTCGATAGTGCGATTGGTAGTAACGACCAAGTTCCTCGCCCGCCAACTTGTTGACGCCGTACATCGTGTGCGCGTGCGTAAATTGATCTTCGTTCACCACCGGATGCGCGCGCTTGTCTGCAAGCGTTGGCATTCCGTACGCGGCAATCGAACTTGGGAACATGAACTTCACGCTTTGACCATGACTGCGCGCCTGTTCCGCGGCAAGCTTGAGCAAGTTGAGCGTTCCGCCCACATTCACATGATGTGCAGTCTCTGGCGCAAATTCACCGCGCGTCGAAAGCAGCGCCGCCAAGTGGAAGATCTCGCCAATTTCAAATTGTGCGTTGATGCGCTCAAGCAATCCGGCATCGCAGATATCACCAACAAACGCGTCGCGACAGTGACTGCGCACGCCTGCATCCAACTCACGAACGTCGATCGCAACAATCTGTCGACCATCGCGCGACAGTGCGTCAATGAGCCCGTGGCCCATCTCGCCACCAGCGCCGGTGACTAGAACGACTTTATCGCGGCGATGGCCAGACGGTGTATGCGTATCTGCACTCATGAGGGCAAGAAGTGTACGACACCGCGTGGCGTCGAGCGCGTTACGCGCGAACGCCAAACCGCTCAACCAACCGCTTGGTGGCACGAATTCCATCGGGCTCCGACATGGTCTTCCCCTCGAATTCGATGCCCACAAAGCCCGAATAGCGCGCCGCGTCCAAGATGGCAAACATGCGCGCGTAATCAATAGTGGTTTCGTTGCCAGCGGCGTCAAAGCCGTAGCTCTTGGCGCTGACATCGCGTGCCCACGGCATCATTTCTGCCATGCCCTTGTAACGGTCGTACTGCTCCGTCTCGCTGAGTCGGAAATTACCAAAGTCAGGAAGCGTGCCAATATTCGGGCGCGCGATGCGCTTCATGAGTTGAGCCATCCAACTGCCATCCGAACTGATACCGCCGTGATTCTCCACAATCACCGCAAGCCCCATCTCCTGAGCGCGATCGGCCAGTGTTCCAATTCCATCCGCGCTGCGTTCCATCTGCTCTTCACGCGTGCCTTCACTGCGCGCGTTGACGCGAATGGCAAAGCAACCGAGCGACTGCGCCGCGTGCAGCCAGCGCATGTGACCTTCGATCGCGTCGCGACGAGCGCCGGAATCAGCGGCGCCTAAGTCACCCTCGCGGTCAATCATGATGAGAACACTGCGCACGCCTTCGCCGTCACACCGCATGCGTAACTCGCGAAGGTATGACTCGTCGGCAACTTTGCCGACAAAGAATGTGCTGACGTATTCAACCGCGGAGATTCCATACGTACCGCGCGCTTGCACCGGAAAGTCCAAGTTGGTGATCTCGCCAGCCTTCAATGCACGGTTCAATGACCACTCAGCGAGCGATATCTGCCGGGCCAGCGGCGCATCCGGAGATGACCCGCATCCCGCCAGCACGGCACCAAGTGCCATACCGCCAAGGAGACCGATCGCGCCGCGACGGTCGAGTGCCACGCTTTGGTCATTGGCGCGCTGCCTGGCCAACGCCTGCTGCACATCATCTGTTGATCGCGTCCCCACGCTTTCGTTCATCGAGGCTTACCGCCGAAGAGTCGCTCACTCATGTTGTCGGCGCTGGTCCACTTGCCGGCATGGGCGTGAACGAACGTGGCAATGACGGCGATCACTAGCGGAACGAATGCCACTGCGCCTAAGAAGCGCAGCTGCCCGTCCTCGGGAACCCAGTCGCCCATCATCATTCCTGCAAACGCTCCGCACGCGCCAAACAGTACGACGTTCAGTGCCAACAACTTGAGGATGTGGATGCCCGACATGCCGCGCGTGGGAGAAGGGTGGTCGTGCTGGTGGTCATGCTTATGGTCGTGCTGCTGGTTCATCGCATGCGAGGATACCGCGTCTGCGGCTACCCTTTGCAGTTGCCATGAAGATGACTTCCCCACGCGCCGTCTCCATCCTCGCTATGACCGCTTTCGCCGTGTTCTGCGCGCATGCCTCGGGGCAATCACCTGCGCCGGCGCCCGCGCCCGCTGCCCCAGCGCGACCCGTACCGGTCCCTGCGCCGACATCCAGTCCCGCCACCGGTGCGTTCGGCGCGCCTGCCTCGGGCGCCGCGGTTGAACCCGAACTCGCCACTCCCAAGCCTTCGCCTCGTCCCGCGGAGACGGCCACTGCACACTCCACTGCCAGTAGCTCGCGCCTTCCGGTGGTCATCCCAACGGGCTGCACCGTGTGGCCGAATGATCCCGCACTGCTCAAACTTGAAGCCGAGCGCGAAGCACTGGAGATGGTCGATCACGCCTCGCGCTTAGGCGCGGAAGAATCAGGTCGACGCATCAGCGCTATGCACGCCTTCATTGATCAACGCAACATGGAATCAGTATGGGCACGATTCTCACGCCAGTATGTTCCAACGCTCGATCAAATCACCTTTGACGAAGCGACTGCGCGCGCCAAGTCGCAAGCGGCGGGCACCGCGCCCACGCCAGACACCAACGACGTCGATCACTTGGAGCAGGCCGTTGAAGTGGAATCCGGCGTGGCACGTGCGTCATGGAATCTGCTCAATCGCCACCGACGTGCGGTGGACACGCTGACTGCGTTCCTCTTGCAAGAGAACCTTCTGGGTGATTACCAAGGTTGGGCGCCGGGCTATATGCGCGCCATGGGTTGGAAGGCGCAAGGCCCCGATGCCGGTCAAGCGCCGAGCTCCGATGCAGTACGTCGACGCGCCGTGCAGTTGGAATGGGACCGCGCCCAGCGCGAACAACGCGCGCAAGTTCCGCAGGGTTGGGAGCCAGGGAACGGCGTCCCCGCCGGTAGTACGCCAAGCAACGTGCCGTCAGAGAAC
Organism: Planctomycetota bacterium; assembly: GCA_039796075.1. Classification (GTDB taxonomy): domain Bacteria; phylum Planctomycetota; class Phycisphaerae; order Phycisphaerales; family SM1A02; genus UBA966. Next base: position 69,435 of record JBDKKN010000004.1, read on the forward strand.
GGCGTGATTCCTGCGCCGATCTCGCTGGGCGCCTCGCCCGCGCGCAGCGTCTACAGCAACTCCTGGTGGAACGGCTACGCCGATCCGTACTACGACACCGGCGGATTCCCAGGCCGCGATCCGAACCTGAACGTCCCGATGGCTGACGATCCCAAGACCTACGGTTGGGCGCCCGAGGCGTACACCTACAACGCACGACCCGCGTACTGGGATCTTGGTCCAAACGTGCATCCTGCGGCGGGCATGTTCCCGGGCGGAATGGTCGGCGGCGCCGGCTTTGGGATGTCGAGCGGCGCTGGCGGCGCAGGTGGTGCAGGAGGCGCTGGTGGCGCAGGTGGCGCAGGAGGCGCTGGTGGCGCAGGTGGCGCGGGTGGCGCACCATGAACGAAGACGTGGCGAGTGATGACGACCAAACGCTGCGCACGCGGCCGATTCTTGGAGTTGGCCGTGGTCGAATGATCGTGATCGCGTGCGCACTCGGCATTGTGTTCCCCGTTGCAATCATGCGCAGTCATGGCGATGCGTTGGTGGAACGGTGGTCCGCTACGCAACGCGCCGTTGATGGAAACACGTTCTGGGCGTGGGCCGCATTCTTTGGAAGTCCGTTCTTTTGGTTCACGACATCCGTGATTGCTTTCGGTGTAGCAGCGGCATTCAACTGGAGTAACACCGCGCGCTGGACTGGCATGTTGGCGTTCGGAGTGATGTGGTCCGGGCTCGCCGACATTGCCGTCGCTGGTGAGGCACTCGGTACCGCCACCGTCGGCGCGGCGGCCTGCGTCGTCACGCTCTGGCAACCGCGCCTCTGGCCGTTCTGCGCCGCGCTGGCACTGGTGACGGCCACCGGGCGCATGATTGCCTCGGGAAGTTCGGTATCCGCGGCGGTGGTTGGACTCTTCCTTGGAGTGATGGGAGTCCTGATCATTGAGTTCGGCTGGTACTCCGCCGCCCCAAGAACTCCCCCCATTCGGGGCGCAAACCCACAATCCTGACGGCCTGGATGGGGTTTCTTGGCTGACCCAGGTGCGCTGGCGTGCCAATCAAATCAAAATTCTTACAAAGAAGTAACGAGGAAACAATGCACGGCTCCGGTACGTAAGGCACTATGAAGTGGGCCTGTGTGCGCGGCCCATCGGACAGGAGGTCCAATCATGTCAACGAATCCGCACCATCGGCGCCACGGTCATGACGACATCGAATCTGCTCCGCGCGTTCGCGCTGCAGAGTCGCTCTTCTCTCGCGCCAACCAATTCCTCGCAGCAGTCTGGAACGCGTCCGATGCCGGCATGTGCATCACCGCGGGATGTTCAGAGTGCGGCGCGCTGGAGTTCCGCCGCGCGCTTGCAACGCTTGACGGACTATCGCCAGACGCCCCGCTCACCACGCCAGTGGCACTGCTTCCGGAGGCGCCCGGCCCACTCGCCAGTGCACTCGCCTCTGTTGACTTTGGCCTCTTGCGCCTGACCCCGCGTTGGTACGACGCGCTTGATATCGCGCTCTTCTACGTGCGCGACCGCGGCGAACTCCGCTTCGTACTTGACGAATGGGTGCGGCGCGATGCAGTGCCGACGCGCATTCTTGACCTGGTGCTCTTCCGCCACGTTCGATACGGATTTCCTGACGCGCGACTCACCGATCTCTGGCTTGAACTCTGCCTTGACGTAGCAGCGAACACCTGCGATGAAGGGCTTGTTGAAAGCCTGATTCTCACGTGCCCAGAGCGAGTTGGAGCAGACCCGCGTGCCTTCCGCGCTGCGATGGAAGCCGCCAATCACAGCGCGTGCGTGCGCGCTATTGTTGGTCGGCTTGGTGAGTGTGCGTGATAGAGCGACCAGCGCGACAGCCTTACGGGCACACACCCCACTTCGACAACAGGATGCCAAGGTCCCCGCCGGCAATCAGTCCATCCTGATTGAGATGAACGTACTGACTATGGAAATCGCACGCGCACGGAGCGGAAGTACTCCTCGAGTTCCAGCGCAATATCCACCAGCTCCGGATCGAAGGCGCGCCCGGACTCGGAACGAAGTAACTCGGTGACCTTATCGGCAGTCCACGGCTCTTTGTAGGCGCGCTTACTTGTCAACGCGTCGTAGACGTCCGCGACCGCAACAATGCGAGCAAAGAGTGGGATTTCAAGGCCACGCAAGGGCTTCGTCTCCGGGATCCTGTCAATCTCCACGGGTAATTGCGCCATCATTGCTGCATTAAAGATGCCGGGGTAGCCCTTGCCATCCCACTTGTCGTGGTGATGGATAGTGACATCGCGCATGGCTTCGTCGTACGAGTTGTTGGCGTCTGCAAACAACCGTCCGCCGAGTACGGAATGCGTCTGCATGTGCCGGTACTCAACTTCGTCAAGCTTGCCGGGCTTCTTCAGGATGCGGTCCGGAATGGCCACCTTGCCGACATCGTGAACCATGGCCGCCATACGCAACTCATCGCGACGACGGAAGCGCTCTGATTCATCCACGCCATGCAGGGCAGCCCACTTTTCATACATGGCCACGGAACACTCGGCAACGCGCTGTACGTGAGAACCGGTCTCTGTCGGGTCGCGCATCTCCGCGGTGGCGATGAGGCGCATGATCCCGCCGCGCACCAAATTGGCGCGCTCCAGTGAAAGCGATGCCATGCCCGCAAAGAGTTCCAGCGCGGCCTCGTCGCCCGGTGTGAATACCGCCACATCGGCGGATACTTTGCCACGACCGCGTGCGTTGATCAGTTGCAGAACGCCCCGCACTTCATCGCGGACGCGCAATGGGGCAACCAACATGCTGCGCGTCTGGTACCCGGTTTGAGCATCAACCTGCGAGAGGAAGTGATACGGAAGCGAAGCATCAAGGTGCTGAACATCATCAATGCGCAGTGTTTTACCCGTGGACGCCACATAGCCAGCAATGGAAGTGCTGTCACGCGGAAGTACTGTATTCGTAAGCGGCAAACGTTGTCCGGGCTGAAGTGCAGATTCAAGCGTGTCGTTCTGTGTGTACTCCAGTCGAATGCTGTCCGCACCTGCCATCCAGATGGAGCCAGCGTCAGCGTCGGTGAAGCCCCGAGCAAGACGCAGCGCCTGATCCATGACTTCATTGAGGTCTTGAGCACGTGCAAGTTTCGTTCCCAGCGCGACAACTTCATTGAAGCGTTGCTTCTCTTCGCCAAGCAGCTCGTTCATCGCACAGAGATTGCGATTCGCAGCATCAACTTCCGCGTTGCGTCGCACCAGCTCTGCCTGGCTATCAGCCAAGGCGCGCGTGGCGCGATCGCGATCCCGCTGCGCTCGACCCATGCGGGCGTGGTAACGGATGCGCGCCACCAGCTCCAGGGCATCGGGCAGTTTCACCAAGTAGTCATTGGCACCGGCACCAAAGCACTGTTCCTTGATGACCGCGTCAGAATGCGAAGACAACACCACCAGCGGCGTATCGGCAAGATCCGGGTTCGCACGGATACGGATGATCTGCTCCATGCCGTCAACGCCCGGCATCATCAAGTCTTGCAAGATGACGTCTGGGCGTCGGCTCAACGCCAAGGAGTAGCCGGTCTCGGCATCCTGGGTGGCGGTAAATTCGATGTCAGTGAACGGGGCCAGCAGTCGGCGCACCGCTTCGCCGATCATCGCCTGATCGTCTACAAGTAGGACGAGCGTCTTGGACTTGGATACTGGCGTCGCCTTGGGAACTGTCACGACGGCATCGTAACGGCGGTCAGCCGCAGATGAACGGGGCGTCAATGCGCGCGCCTGGGGCAATCACGCCTGCAAGCGGCACCGAACGCAGGCGCCCGAGCGCGTGACGAACCACCCGCGAGTCCGCACGGCGGTCGGCCGTGCTGCGGGACTTGGGCTGCACGCGGTCGAGGCTGGCGGCACGGGCGGTGATGGATGATGAGTGGTGCATGGTGGACCCGTTCCCAAATTTCGGGGCTTCGCGACTTCGTTTCGTTTTCGTTCCGTGCGACTCACCACTCACCGCGCGCGAATATTGTCGGCGATCCCGGCCCCAAGGTGAGCCGCGATCACACATTCACAGGAAACAATGTCCCCCGGCGAATAAAACCGCGCGCTAACCTTCCCAGATGCGCTGGGATTTCCCCTATCGATCGCAGCGGATGCCAACAATCGCACACCAAGTGGTTGCCACTGGTCAACCGCTCGCCGCGCAGGCCGGGCTGCAAGCACTCGTCGATGGCGGGAACGCCGTCGATGCGGCGATCTGCACCGCGGCCGCACTGACAGTTGTTGAGCCCACTGCCAACGGAATCGGCAGCGATGCATTCGGAATCATCTGGGACGGCGCGTTGCACGGACTGAACGCTAGTGGAAGATCGCCGGCCGGACTTGCGCGCAGTGCGTTCGATCATGAAACGGAAATGCCGCACCTCGGATGGAACGCCGTCACTGTGCCGGGGTGCGTCTCCGGATGGATGGCACTGCATGCCCGTCATGGAACCCTGCCCTTCGAGCGTTTGCTCGCGCCCGCGATCCGCTATGCGCGCGATGGATTCCCAGTAAGTCCAATGACCGCTGCGGGTTGGCAGCGCGCGGCAATCCGTTACCGCGACTTCCCTGCATGGATGGCCACGTTCGCGCCGAACGGCCGCGCACCGGCCGCGGGCGAAGTGGTCCGACTTGCAGACCACGCTGCCACGCTCACCGAAATCGCGCGCACGAGCGGCGAGAGTTTCTATCGCGGAGTGCTAGCCGAGCGAATGGATGCTGCTGCACGCGCTGCAGGCGGCGCGATGCGTGCCGCGGACCTCGCGGAACACGCGCCGTCCTGGGTAACGCCCTGGTCGATCGATTACCGCGGAATCACGCTCCACGAAATCCCGCCAAACGGCCAAGGCCTAGCGGCGCTGGTAGCCCTTGGAATCCTGCAACATTTCGAGATGGGCAAGTTCCCGGCGGACAGCGCTGATTCGCTGCACGCACAAATCGAAGCGATGCGCGCGGCGTTCGTTGATGTCAGGCGCTACGTGGCGGATCCGGATCGTGGCACGGGTGAAGCAGAGCAACTCCTTCAGCCCGCACATCTGCAGGCGCGCGCAGCGAGCATTCGGATGGAACGCGCTGGCACGTGGACTGCGAGTGCCTTGCCCAAGTCAAGCACTGTCTATCTCTGCACCGCCGATGCGCAGGGTCGAATGGTGAGTTGGATTCAATCGAACTACGAAGGCTTTGGCTCTGGCATTGTGATTCCCGGCACTGGCATTGCCATGCAGAATCGCGGCGCGGGATTCACCCTTGAGCGCGGGCATCCCAACGAGTACGCCCCAGCCAAGCGCCCGTACCACACGATCATTCCTGGATTCCTAACCCGCGCGGGTCAACCGCTTGCGGCGTTCGGCGCGATGGGCGGTCCCATGCAACCACAGGGTCATCTGCAAGTGGTGGTGCGCATGGTGGATCAAGGCCTGAACCCACAGAGCGCCATCGACGCCCCGCGTTGGCAGGTCATGGATGACGGCACGGTGCTGCTCGAACCTGGTTTCCCCGAGTCCACCGTCACCGAACTCGCCGCACGCGGCCACCGCGTCCGCATTGACTCTGCGGCCACCACCTTCTTCGGCGGCGCCCAGATGGCTTGGCGCGGCACCGACGCGTACATCGCTGCCAGCGACCCACGACGCGACGGGCAGGCCGTGGGGTACTGAATCGTTGCAGTACGTAGGCACCCTGGCGACGCAAGGCCGTACTCACGTAAGTGCTTGTCGTGCATCATTTAGCGCGGCAAGTTCTCCCGTTTTCCGTATTCCTTGTCGTGCAATCTTCAAAAATATTCGAATTGCGCGCCGTATCCGTGATACGCGCCGCTCCTGCTTTGCGCCCTTGACTGAGGACCATGTTGATTTTGCCTGCAGGCACCTCCTGCTCGTGATCCCAATACGTTCGTTGGGACACGGAAACCCCGATGGGTGGTCGTGAGAATGCGCTGGCTGTCGCTAGCGCAGATGAATGCCGCAAACACAGTAAGGAACTTACATTGAAGACTAATTCACTCACCCTCTTGACCATCAGTGCCTGCGCCGCGAGCGCCATGCTCGCCTCGGGCGCTTCGGCGGCCATCGCCACCTACTCCAACTTTTCGTACTGGCAGCAAGACGTCGTAGCCGCAGGTTCATCGGTAGCCACAGAAACCTTCAACTCATACCAGGGCTTTTACCTTTCACCGCTGACGGGAAGTGTTGGCGGCATCAATTGGTCCGCCACTGCTGCCGGAGGTCTCTTCTGCGATTCGGGATATTTCTCCACGAACAACGCTGTTACCGCAACATTTACATTTACTCCCGGAGTGATGTCCGTGGGCGCGAATATCTTCGGCACCAACTCTACTTTTAATCTCGTCCCAGCCAGGATCACGGTGATCCTTGCGGATGGGTCGTCCTACATCGCATCAACGACCGGCCCGACAGACTTCGTCGGATTCATCTCCAACGGAGCTGCTATCTCCAGCCTTACCATGAATGCAGTCGGCACCGAGACCACCTATGTCACCGCGGACAACATGTACTTTGGTGTAGTTCCGGCTCCAGGTGCGGTGGCACTCCTCGCCTGCGCCGGCCTCATCGCCACCCGCCGTCGACGCAACTGACGGTACTAGCACAGCACCCCATTACTCCCAATAAGAACCACACGCTCCCGCGGTGCCCAAGCACCCGGGAGCGTGTGTCATTCCCAACACCCCTCCACTCCGCTCACCCCGACTCCCCTCCGCTCCGCCGACCCCAACCGCCCCCCAGCCAATGTCGCGCAGCGACGAAGCCTGGGTCCCGCCCGTTGCGTAGTGAAAGCCACCCATGGGACTCGACGCGCTGCCCGAAGGGCACCACTAGTTGCGAAGAGAAAGCCACCCATGGGACTCGACGCGACTGCCCAAGCGGCCAGGCCGCGCGGGCACAAAGCGCGAGGACCAGCTCCTTCGGCCGATCCAATCGGCCGAAGGAGCGCGCGTCGCCAAAGGCGATGCGCTGGGAGGCTGAAACGCAGCAACAGGCGCTGCCCGAAGGGCACCGCCTGTTGCGAAGAGAAAGCCACCCATGGGACTCGAACCCACGACCTGTGCTTTACGAAAGCACTGCTCTACCACTGAGCTAGGGTGGCAATACCGACCCACAATGATACCGCCCCGCCCCGGAACACCCCACGCCACTCATCGCGCGCGCAGGTCACCCGCAAGGCATCTACCACATCAAATTAAACGTCGCTGTCCTTGGCCTCAGCCGGACCCTTCTTCGGCTCATCAGCCGCACCGCCTGAGCCGACTTCATCCACGTCATCCAGTGGCGCGTCGCCCGTTGGCGCAACCCGCACACCCGGCACGCGATTCTTAATGATCAGGTCAACCGCCTCACTTGACGGCAAGCTGAGTGCACCGAACGCCGCCGCCGCCGCATCGGCAAGCGCTCCGGTCGACTGCTTCACCAACTCGCGAATCGCATCAGCCTGCGCCGTGGTCGCCTTGGAACCAAAGCGACGTGCGCCCTGACCCACAGGAGCCAAGAGCAACGCCTGCTCATCACCCTCCGCCGCAAGCGCCGCATCAATGATGGCGCGTTGGGCGCGGGTGCTGTCAACCATGGCCAACAGCGCCGCAACGGAAACCTTCACCTGGCCCTCTTGGGTTCGCAGCGCATCAACAAGTCCTGATTCAGCATCAGCAATCTTGTAGACATTGCCGGACGCAAGACCAATGCGGGTGAGCGCGTCGATCCCATCGTTCACATAGCGCGAACTGTCCGCAGCGCCCAATCGACCGCCGAGTGCCTTGGCAACCAACGCGTCAGCGCCGGCCTTGAATGCATCATCGGAAATGTCAGCGCCGAGCACAACGGTGCGACCGTCATCAGCAAGCTTGTCCAGTCCAGCCTTGTCGGCAGGCTGCGCCACCACAATGACCGGGATGTTGGCACCGATACGCATCGCACGGACCGCCTGGTACTGCGAGCGCACCTGCGCGCCGTTTCCGGCAATCACCACGATGTCCGCGCCAGCGTTACGCGCTGCGATCGCAGCAAATTCCGTTGCATCACGCGCGGCAGTCAACGGCATGAAGCCAAGCGCGCGGAGGGCACCAGCGATGCGTTGCGCATCCTCGGTACCGCGGCTAATGACGCCCGCGTAGGTTTCGTTGCCGCCACGAATGGCCTGCGCCAGAAGCGGAACAACTTGCTCGCTGCCTGCAAACGAAGCCTTCGGAGTAATGGAGGCGAGCGTGAACGCGGCCTCAAACTGCACGCGACGATCCGAGTAATCAAGTGCCTTCACTACTGATGTCGAACCATCGCCAATCATGGCCGATGCGCTGGCTGTCTCGCGCAGCGCGGCAAGCGACGATCGCACCAAACCGGTGTCCGACAAATCCATGCCGATCTGCAACACCGCCTGCATGGTCTGTGGACCAGCAGCGGTTGCATAGAACTGCGCGGACCGACCTTGACCATCAAAGAGCGGATCGATCACGCCTTCGGTCATCGCAGCCTCGCGGCGCAAGTCTGCGGCAACAAAGATCGCCAACGCACGGTCATCACTTGCATCAAGTTCAAGTGCGCGGCGCGAAAGCATCATTGCCATGGCATCAAAGTAAACCTTGGTGGAAATGCGGTCAGCAGCAAGGCCGCCAAACTCCGTCCACTTCCAGACGTTCTGCATTGATTCTGACGGATACGCAGCGAGCGATGGATCAGCGGTGAGGAACGCATACGCCTGTTCCGCATACGCCTTGTGCGCGGGCTGATCAGTGGCGCCGAGCGCACGGACTGCGTCCATGGCAGCACTGGTGACATCCGGTGTTACACCCTTGGTTTGTGCCAAATCCAACAGCATGGGCACGGATACTGGGTAACCAAGTTGACCCAAGATCACGCAGATCTTGCGCTGCGCAGCGGGATCGAGTGACTTCACTGCCAATGCCAGCGGAAGCGCTGACTGACGGCGCATCTGCACCAACATGCGCATGGATGCGGCTTCAAGTCCAAGGTCACGCCCTTCAACCACTTGGCGCATCAGTGCGGGGACGGCGTATTCACCAGCGGCCATCAATCGATCAGTGGCGATCATCTGGCCACGCATCGGACCAACCAGCATCTTCACTGCTTCTTCAATGCGATCAATCTTGCGAGCCAGCAACTGCCGGCCTGCTTCAAGTTTGGTTTCAAGTGCTGCCGAAGCGTCGGCGACATCAGTCATCCGACGGCTGCGGCGGAACGCTTCGTCCATACGCTTGCCAAGATCGGCGCCGTCGATCACCAGGGCCAGTTCGCTTGGCTCAACGGAGTCGGCAAGCAACACATTGGCCGCGGCAGCCGCGCTCTCCGGCTTGGCAATCATGATGTTGTGCACAAAGAGTGAGGCCGCTTCGATGAGCTTGGTGCGGTCGGCACCAGACTCGGGCTGGGCTGCAGCCGGGGCTGCGCCATCCTGTGCCATGACAGGCAGCGTAAAGCCGCCAGTGATGGCAACGAGTGCGAGCGGGAGAATCAGCTGCGAACGCTTCAGGACGTGCACTTCTGGACCTCAATTCGGAGCGCCTCCCCGCGAAACGGGGAAGCTCGGTACAAACGGCGCCCAGCCAGGATGGCTGAACGGGGCAATCGGAGGAGGGAGGACCAGTGGCCCCACCGATCCTTCGGTGGAGGGCTACGCAGCCGAACCCCTTCCGGATGCCCGGGAAGGGTCACGAATCTACGCCACCGGACGGTGCGGTGTCAATGAAAGTTTCGGGACGCTGCCCGCTGCAGCCGCTACACTCGACCTTGCGCAGGCGTTCGCAGCCCCGTGGCTGCGGAAGGCCGGAAACTGGCGCATTCGGACAGGTCCGTCCAAATGCACGATTTCCGGCTCGGGAAGGCGGTGAAAGACCGCCGCGGACGCGCCGCCGTGAATGGGCAGCGGGCACTCCCGCAGCCGGACTCCATGAGCCACTGGTCCCGCGTGCAACGCGCTGGGCTGGGAAGGCGGAGCCGGAGCCCTTAGCCGGAAGACCGGCCTGCGCATCGGTCACGCCCACGCGATTTGGGCTCAAGACCGGATGGACCACTTACGGCCGCAGGCGCGGCTGAGCTAGGTCAGCATGGAATTCACCCCTGTATATGCCATGGATGGCATGCACACGCGCATGATCGCGACGTGCTTCAGCGTAGCGATTGCCAGCATGACATCCGTTGCCGATACGCCGCGTTGCGCAACCACCGTTGTTCGCTACACCGCGGGAAGCGGCGCGGGCGGCTCGTACCAGAATCCTGCCAGCGCACTTGGACCACCCACGCGGTACACGGGCGTTGGAATTGAACCCGGCGCAGTCACTCCGTTCCGTCCCGCGTTTATGCCGACGGAGATTGTGTCGATCGGCAGAGGTGGCGAATTGGTGCTCGGGTTCGACGCACCGATTGTTGATGATGCATCGCACCCGTTCGGCGTGGATCTCATTGTCTATGGCAATGCCATGTGCGGAGACATTGCCTACCCCGGCGGTGTTGCGGGCTGGGTGTTTGCTGAAGGCGGCTCGATCGACCTGAGTATTGATGGCATCACCTGGTTCACAGTTCCAAATGCGATCGCCGACGGCGGACTTCCCACGCTGGGCTGGACCGATGTCGCGCCCTACTCCACTGCACCAGGCACGCTGCCAACCGATCCTGCGCTGCCGATTGATCCGCAAGTGAATGCAGACTCCATTGCTGGAATGAGTTGGCCAGAACTGCTTGCCGTGTACGGAAACTCTGCGGGCGGTACACGCATTGATCTTGCCGATACTGGAATTGCTTCGGCACGCTTCATCCGAATTCGTGTTGCTGCGGACGCCGCCAGCGTTCCAGAGGTAGACGCCGTGGTTGCCGTACATGCAGTACGCATGTTGGGCGATATGAACAATGATCGACGAGTCAATGGCTCTGACCTTGGAGTACTGCTCGGAGCCTGGGGCCCGTGCGACGATTGCCCAGCCGACCTAAATCACGACGGCCATGTGGGCGGCTCCGACCTTGGCATCTTGTTGGGGAATTGGTCATGAAACACGGCAACGCACCGCTGCGCCGCGCGTTCACCATTCTTGAACTCCTGGTGGTGGTTGCCGTGATCGCCATACTCATCGCAGTGTTGCTGCCTGGCCTGCGATCCGCTGCTGGAATAGCACGAAGCACTGCATGCACTTCTAATTTGCGACAGATTTCCATTGCATGTGAGGCCTACGTTTCCTCCAATGGAGCCATGCCCGCGGCGGTCCTCTACGTCCTTGATACAGGCGTGGTCCGAACTATCGCGTGGGACTTTGAGCAACGCGCCGGTACTGTCACTCCGGGACCGCTATGGAACTACACAGACACGCCGCTGGCCGTGCAGCAGTGCCCAGACTTTGAAGGCGCATCGACGTTCGGTGCGGACCCATATACGGGCTACAACTACAACACCAGTTACCTTGGGCACGAAGGCACCTATCCAACCGTTGACGCAACCGGCACCGCGCTTGATGGATGGCGCACCGCGCGCATGGGCGTTCCGCCAACTGCGATCCGCGATCCTGCAGGCACAGCCGTTTTTGGCGATGGAGGATGGCGCGGGGGCGCAAACAAATTCATGCGTGCGCCCATGAATCGCGCCGAGGGTGACCTTGGTCTTGTCGCGGCAGGAACACAAGCATTTCGGCACTGGGGTGGATGCACCTGTTGCGCACATCTTGATGGCCACATTTCTACTTACGCTGATCCGCAGTCGAGCCCAAGCATTCCGCCGACCATGGCAACATGGGTCATGGGATTTCCCGACAACGGATTCCTTTCGTCAAACGATGCTGCGTATGGAGGCGATTGATTCGTGCGCATTGAACGCTGCGTCTGTCACAAGGTGGAGTTCAGCACCATAAAGTGGTGGCTGGAATCGCATCCTGGCGCAACGTTCGCTGATATCAAGCAGGAATTCAAGTGCGGAACCGGGTGCGGGCTGTGTGCCCCCTACGTACGTCGCACCATGCGAACCGGCGAAACGGTGTATCACCACATCGTCACCGAGCGCGACGAGCCCCTGCCGCCGGCGTGACGGTGCGCGCCACCCAGTTTGCCACTGCGTCGGCAAGGAGCGATCGACCCTCTTCGCCGTGCACGTCAATGGCACCGCCAGCATCGACGCATCGAAAGAACGCGTCGGTGAAACCAATCTCCACGCCGTCGGCTGAGCGACCGGTTGCGGTGATGGCCGCGCGCCACGCCTCAAAGTGTGCGGCGGTCAACAGTTCATCAACGGCTCCCTGCACAAAGAACGACGGGCGCGGAAAGACTCCAACTGCTTCGAGTGGTGCGAGATCGGCAAGTTGCTCAATGAGCTGCAGCGTTGCTGATGACGTCCACATGGAGTCATCCTCATTCTCTGGAGTTCGGCGACTCATGATCTCGGCGCTGGGGGCACCAACACACACCAAGAGCAACAATTCTTCGTGACGTGCAGCAGCCAGAGCGCAAGCGGTGCCGGCTACCCAGGTTCCAGCCAATCCCACTGCACCCGAACTACTTGCCACCGATTGCAATGAATCAACAATTGCGTCAACCCACATGCCAACATCTGGCGGCCCTGCGAAGTTCAGCGCGCGCAAGCGAGCCACGCGAACGCCACCCCGAAGCAGCCCCACTGCCACCGCGTCGTCCGCGAGCGCCACTGCAACCGAATCTTCCAAACCAGGCCATTGCGGCGCTACCAGCACCACGGGCAAGGCTGCGCCATGCGTGCCCGGACTGCCATCGCGCGAGCGTGCCATCCAACCAGCATCCCGTGGTGGTGACGCAACCACGCCGTCGGCGCTTCCCCATCCACCGACGACGGTAAATGCACGCGCGCCGCGCTCAGCTTCAAGCCATTCATCGGTGAGATTCTGCTGCCTCGCCATACGGTCAGGACCTTCCAAAGTTTCGTTCGAGGTCACGCATGGTGATGCGCAACGCGGTGGGTCGACCGTGCGGGCACGCGGTACCGCGCTCAATGCGATCGCGTAAATCAAGAAGCGCTGCAATCTCGGTTGGTGACAATCGATCACCCGCTTTCACTGATGCCTTGCACGCCATCATGTCCAACACTGAATGCAGCGCTGATTCAAAGTCTGCGTGCCCGTCCTCGGCAATCTGCGCTAAGAGACCGGGCACAAACGCCGCTGGCTCAACGCCACGCCCAAGGAGAAATGTTGGATACGCATGCACCAAGACTGCACGCGGACCGACCGCGCCAAGCTCAATACCCAGCCGTTCCAAGAGCGGACCAGCGTCAGCAATGGCTTCCACTGCGCGCGGATCAGTTTCAATAGCGACCGGCACCAGCATGCGCTGCGACTCCAACGGAGATGCGGCAATGCGCGCTTTCAGCTCTTCAAACATCCCGCGCTCGTGCAGCGCATGTTGGTCAACCACCAAGATTCCTTCAGCGTCCTCTACCACTAAGTAACTGCCGTGCACCTGCATCACCCGACGCGCAGTGCGGTTTCCATGCAGCGTTTCCGGTACCGCACTGACCAATGCGACCGGTGGGGTGGCATGCAGCGCTCGGTCAACAGCAAGCGCTGCGAAGTCACTGAAATCGGTAGAAACCGTGCGGCTCGTGTGGGTCGTTGGGTTTGTGTGGGTCGAGGAGTTCGCGGGCACGAGGCTGTGCGCATGAGGCATCAGCGTGAATGAAGGCACCAGGTCAGCAGCGCGCAATGCATCGCGCACCGCACGCATCACGCACTGGTGAACAAAGTTTGGCTGCCGAAAGCGAACCTCGGTCTTGGCTGGATGCACATTGACATCAACAAGTGATGGATCCATCTCCACCGCCACAAACGCGATGGGAGTTCGACCCGGATCAACCAGGCCGCGAAAGGCTTCCTTGACTGCGTGCGCAAGCGTGCGGTCGAGCACAGCGCGTCCGTTCAATGCAAACCGCAATGCACGCCCCGAACCACGCGCAAGTGATGGGCGTCCAACCAATCCCCACAGCGTGATCGGTGCCCCACCTTCCAGGACGGTGTCTGCGGTGACTTCCAACAATCCTTCCGCAATTGATTCGCCCAACACGGCCAGTACCCGCCGACGCGCGTCTGTAGTTGCGGGAAGATCAACACGCGTCTTGCCGTCCGCTACAAGCCGAAATGCAACGTCCGGGCGGCACAGAGCAATTGATTCAAGTACTTCTTCGATGCGACCCAGTTCCGTGCCTGCCGTGCGCAGGAACTTTCGTCGCGCTGGCACGTTGTGAAACAACTGTCGCACTTCAACCACCGTGCCGACTGGACAGCCGGCGGGACGCACTTCGCTGGCCACGCCGCCGTCCACTTCAATGCGTGCGCCGGCGTCGCTTCCGGTGACTCGACTGGTGATTGAAAGGCGCGAAACGCTGGCGATGGAAGCGAGCGCCTCGCCGCGAAATCCCATGGTGCCGATGGCGGCAAGATCATCGGACGAAGAAATCTTGCTGGTGGCATGGCTCGCGATGGCAAGCGGAAGTTCGTCTGCGGCAATACCTCCGCCATCGTCCGCCACCACGATGCGATCCACTCCACCACCTTCTACGGAGACCTCAATCCGTTGCGCACCGGCGTCGATGGCGTTCTCCACCAGTTCCTTGACGACGCTGGCCGGTCGCTCCACCACCTCGCCTGCGGCAATTTGATCAACAAGTTGGCGTGGAAGAAGACGAATCGGCATGCGCGGATTGTAAAGATCGCGCCGAGTACTGGACTTGAAGCGCCTTCCATGTCACACTACCGCCATGGAAACGCCTAGGACGGGCAGTAATTCCGGTGCAGGACGCACCCCAGCACGACCGAAGACCTCCACTGTTGCCATTGGTGACATTCATGGATGCGGGGCAGAGTTTGAGCAGTTGCTGCTCCTGGTCGATCGTTGGTTTCCCGGCGCACGCATCGTCTTGGTTGGGGATCTGTTCACCAAGGGACCAGAACCGGGTCGGGTCGTGCGTGCCATCATGGATCGTCGCGCGCAGGGTCACCGCGTTGACCTCGTGTGTGGCAACCATGACCTGCGGCTCCTGAGCGCCGTGGTGCGCATGCAGTCAGGCGCCAGTATCGATCTCCTGCCACGCACCGAGCGCGTCGCTATTGAAATGCTGCAACGTGCCGGGCTCATGCGCGAAGCAACGTGGCTATTGACGGAGGCATGCGACCGCGTTGAGGTGCGACATCCACGCGGAGCTTGGACGGTTGTCCATGGCGGCATCGATCCGAAACTTGGCATTGAGAACACGCCCGACGACGTGAAGATCCACATCAAGGCGGCCGAGGGCGAGCAGAATTGGTGGGAGCGCTATGACGGTTCCGAGGGGCTCATCATCGTCGGACATCGACCAGTGCGACAACCAATCATCCTTCGATCCGAAAGCGGCGCGCCGTACTTTGCAAACATTGATACGGGGTGCGCATACGGTGGTGCGTTGACTGCGTATTGCATTGAAGCAGATCAAGTGCTGCAAGTGCACGGCGAGACGCTGCCGATTCCGGGCATTGAAGTTCCCACCGCGTTCCGCGGGCAACGGTCCACGAGTGGTTGAGTAGCGCGACGAATTGATGCGCAGATAAAGGCTAGAAATTAGCGAATATCGCGCATGACGATCGGCATTCTCCTGCCTGGACCGAACGCGCGCGCACTCAGACGAATGATCACCGGAGCTTGGGCGCGCTTGTACTGCGCCATATCAATCGCGCGCGTCCATCGCTCTACTAAAGCACGGTCAAGTTGGTGGGCCAGTGCAATTGAGTCTATGGAACGCTCTTCTTCCACCCAGCCGCGCACGATGGCATCAAGCACTTCATACGGTGGAAGCGAGTCCTGATCTGCTTGATCGGGGCGAAGTTCAGCGCTGGGAATCTTGGTGATACTCGCCTCAGGAATCGGCGGCTGGGAGCAGTGCCAATCTACGCCGGAAGCCAGCGCTAACTCTGGGTAATGGTCGTTTGCCCACCTCGCCAGTGCCCAAACGTCGGTCTTCAATATATCCCCGATCGGTGCCAGCGCGCCACACATATCACCATAGAGCGTGGAATATCCAACCGCATACTCACTCTTGTTTCCAGTAGCGAGCACCAGCGCGCCGGTGGCATTCGAGAATGCCATCAATTGAATACCGCGTAGTCGACTTTGCAGATTCTCATCAACCAATCCGTCCAGCACCGCACCGACCTTGGCAAGATACGGTTGCAAATGCGTAGCCAGCGCATCATGCGCCGGTTCAATTGGAATCTCTAGCGCCTGCATGCCAAGCCGCCGCGCCAAGTCCCACGCATCAGCGCGCGAACCATCGCTGGAGAACTTGCTGGGCATCAGTACCCCAGTGACACGATCCGCGCCCAGGGCCGCACACGCCAGCGCGGCAACCAGGGCACTGTCAATTCCTCCCGACAGTCCAAGCACCGCGTGACTGTGACCAGTCTTACGAAAATAGCCTGCAATTCCTATCACAACGGAGTGCCAGCGCTCGGCGTGCTCTGCTGCTTCAGTGTCCGTTGCGGCACTGCGCGCAGCCGCTATGGGTGGGGCGTTGAAATCGTGCACCAGCGCATCCCTGCCCCAGCGCGCAGCAGAAATGGCGGTTCCATCAGGAAACACAATGCGCGCGTCACCATCAAAGACCAGATCATCGTCCGCTCCAGATGCGTTCAGCGAACACAGTGGAACGCCACCGCGTTGTGCCGCTGCTCGCAAGATCGCCGTATGGCGCGCGTGCTTTCCTGCTGCGCATGGACTTGCCGACGGACAGACGATCACGGTTGCACCCGCGGCAACGGACTCCGCAACCGGATCAATGGAATATGAGTGACCTGCGGCAACCGCGTCTTCAGCGCGCCACAGGTCTTCGCAGATGACAATGCCAACGCGCTGCGTGCCACAGGAAATCACCACGGGCGATCGACCCGCAGCAAAGTGCCGCGGCTCGTCAAAGACGTCGTAATCGGGAAGCAGCCGCTTGGCATAGGTTGCTTCCACACGACCGCCCCGCAGCACTGCCACCACATTCATGAGTGCGGAACCAGGGCCGCCCACGTACATGACGGTGCCAACAAGTACGGCAACATCGCCAGCGCCACCATTCTGCAGGCTGGCCGCCAACGCCACTACGGCGCGTTCGCAGCTCGCAACGAAACCTTCACGTTGCAGAAGGTCCCGCGGCGGATAGCCGACCATGGCGAGTTCAGGAAAGACCACGCATTGCGCGCCGGCATTGGAAAGTTCCACCGCGCGATCAAGCATTCGCCGGGAATTTCCGGGAACATCGCCAACGAGGGAATCGAAGCGTGCAAGCGCAATCCGCATGGGATAGACAGTCTAGGTGGCAACGCCGCAGTGCGGAGCCATTGTCAACCAGCGCGACGAGCATTCATCCGTGGCGCGGTGACTGTTTCCAGCAGAACACGCACCGAATACGGCTTGTGGATGACCGCTTCGAAACCGCGGCGAGTGAGCGAAGTGCCACCGTCGGGAAAGGCCGCGCCACTTGCGAAGAAGCGGGTGCGCGCGAAACTTGCGCGTGACCGAAGCGCAGTGATGAACGCCACCGGATCGCCCGCCGAGCAGTCAAACACCACCACATCCGGCACTGAAGATCCACACGCAATCGCTGCGGAAAGCGCATCGGAAGCAGTCTCTACCGTGAAACCACCCAAATCCATCAACACTTCGCGAACGGTCTCCGTAGCGGTTCGGTCCAGGTCAACCAAGAGCACACGAGTTGAGGTGGTCGTTTGCGGCGCTTCGGCCGTAAACGGAATCCCGTGCGTGGTCACAAAGTTCTCGAGCGCGGAAACATGAACACGACGATCACGCGAGCCAGGAATTCGATAGCCCTCAAGCCGACCGCCATCGATCCACTTGCTCACGGTGCGCGCTGCAACATTGCAGATACGCGCAACTTCGCCAGTGGTGAGTGCTTCCTTTTCCGTGCCGAATGCGTTCTGTGCCATGTGATTCTCAATGCTCCTTAAAGCGCGACATAGGTGGCACCGCATCCAGAGGTGGACGCAGAGCCACGGCATGAATCGGCGCCCCTGACCCCCGTCTGCAGCGCACATCACCGGATTTTTGAAGAAATTCACTCCAGCGGGTCGCTGCGGGAGGTAATACGGACCCCGCGCGCGTGCAGGGCTTCAAACAGCTCCTGCGCATGACTGCGGTCCCGAACCTCCACAATGCATTGCACCGTCACGGTAGAAACATCGGCCTCGCCGAAAGTGCGTTCGTGGACGATGTCCTGGACACTCGCGCCGCACTTCGCCAGCGTGCCCGCAAGATCTGCCAAGCCGCCCGGGCGATCGCTAATCACTGCTACGAATTTCACAAGCCGACCATCAACTGCAAGTCCCTGCTCGATGACGCGGCTAAACACTAGCGGATCAATGTTGCCTCCACACAGAACCAGCGCCACGCGCTTGCCCTTCAGTGAATCCAACTTGCCGGCCAGGAATGCTGCCAGCGGGGCTGCACCAGCGCCTTCAACCACGCACTTCTCCAATTCAGCCAGCCGCAGAATTGCCAGCGCGATGGCGTTCTCATCAACCGCCACGCACTCATCGACGCGGGTTCGTGCAATCTCAAAGCTACGGGCGCCAACTTCCGGTACTGCAAGACCGTCCGCGAGCGTGGCGACTGACGAAACGCGCACGGGCTTACCGGCGGCCATAGCGGCAGCGAAACTTGCGCATCGGGATGGCTCAACACCAACAATCCGTACACGTGGCGCCAGTTCTTTGGTTGCCAACGCAATACCGGCAATCAAGCCAGCGCCACCGATTGGCACCACGATGGCATCAAGATCGGCAACTTGCTCCAGAATTTCCAGACCAACGGTGCCCTGCCCGGCAACAATCGCCGCGTCGTTAAAGCCATTGATGTAGGTGAGACGTTCATCGGCAACCAACAGGTCCGCGCGGCTTCGAGCCTCGGCAATATTGTCACCGTGATTCAGAACGCGCGCGCCAAGTTCACGACAACGTCGCTGCTTCACCAACGGGGCATGCGTAGGCATGACCACCGTCACTGGAATGCCAAGACGCTTGCCATGCAATGCCAGCGCCAGCGCGTGATTGCCAGCACTCGCCGCGATCACGCCACGAGCGCGCTCTTCGGCGTTGAGCAGAAGCAAGGCGTTGCACGCCCCACGCTCCTTGAAGCTGCCGGCGCGTTGCTGGTATTCCAATTTGCAAAACACCTGTGCGCCGGTGATTGCTGAAAGCGCCGGGCTTTCAACACACGGCGTCACCAACACCCCGCCCGCGATGCGTTGCCGAGCTGCAACGATGTCCGCAAAGCAAACATCAGTGACAGCGTGCGCAGTCGCGTGAATGGTTGCCATGGTCTGAGGTACCTCGGGCCGGTCAGGCCTTCGGACCAGCCTTCCGGACGCCGTCACTCAGCGTGTATTTGGCGTCGTTACCACGGAAACGCGTGGCGAGATCCTTCGCCATAGCGTCGTACGCAGCCTTGTCGGCCCAGGTGTTGCGGGGGTCAAGCACTTCGGTCGGAACACCAGGGACTGCGGTTGGCATGTGCAGACCAAAGATCGGATGCTCAACAAAACTGGCGTTCGCCAATGATCCGTCCAGGACAGCCGAAAGAATGGCGCGGGTGTAGCTCAACTTGAAGCGATTTCCAACGCCGTAGGGCCCACCGGTCCAACCAGTGTTCACCAGCCACACGGTGCTGCCATGCTGCTTGATTTTCTCTGCCAGCATGGCGGCATACGCCATCGGCTCGCGCGGCATGAATGGTCCACCGAAGCACGCACTGAAATTCGGAGTTGGCTCCTTGACGCCCGCCTCAGTACCAGCGAGCTTCGAGGTGTAGCCATTCACAAAGTAGTACTGCGCCTGTTCTGGACTGAGCTTGGAAACCGGCGGAAGTACGCCGAATGCGTCCGCAGAGAGGAAGATCACATTCTTCGGATGCGTGCCCACTGATGGCATCACTGCGTCCGGCACAAAGTCCAGCGGATAGGTAACGCGAGTGTTCTCGGTACGCGCGGCGCTTTCGTAATTCGGCACACGAGTCACCGGATCAACCACCACGTTCTCAATCACGCTGCCAAAGCGAATGGCGTTCCAGATCTGCGGCTCGCCTTCTTGGCTGAGATTGATGCATTTGGCGTAGCAGCCGCCCTCAAAGTTGAAGACGCCGCGGTCGGACCAGCCATGCTCATCGTCGCCAATCAGTCGGCGCTTCGGATCAGCAGAGAGCGTGGTCTTGCCAGTGCCGGAGAGGCCGAAGAAGACCGCAACATTCGAAGGATCATCCTTGGCCACGTTCGCAGAGCAGTGCATCGGGAACACGCCAACCTCAGGCAGGTCGTAGTTCATTGCATAGAAGATCGACTTCTTGATTTCACCCGCGTACCGAGTGCCCACAATCAGAACCAACTTGCGCTCCAAGCTCTGCACGATGCACAACTTGTTCTTCACGCCGTACTTGGCTGGGTCTTCCAGTTCAAGGCGCGAGGCATCGATGATGGTCCAGTCATTCTGCCAGGTTGGCAGCTCATTTGGCTCGGCGTTGATGAACAGCGTCTTGGCGAACAGACTGTGCCATGCTTCTTCAGTGAAGACGGAGACCTTGAGGCGGTACTTGGTGTCCGCACCGGCATAGCCATCGAAACGGAACACGTCCTTCTTGGCACGCATGTATTCCATGACCTTTGCATGGATCAGGTCAAAGTGCGCAGGACTCACGGGCTGGTTGACCTTGCCCCAAGCGATGTTGCCGTGAATCTTCGCGGTGTCTTCGAGGTACTTGTCGTCCGGGCTGCGTCCCATGCGCGCGCCGGTATCGCAGTTCAGGGCGCCGTTGGCGGCCAGCATTCCTTCGCCGCGGGCGATCGCCAATTCAACAAGGCGGGCCGCAGCAAGGTTGGCATGAATGGAGGCGGTGCCGAAGTCGTGCTTCTGGCGGGCAGCGGAGGGCGCAGCGATGGTCATGGTGGAGTGCTTTCCAAAAGAGGAGCGTAAAGGTCGAAGGATACCGACTTGTTCGCCCGGTTCGGTGCTGAGAATCCGAGGGGATTGACCCCCCTTCCTCGTCCGGATACCATAGTTTCCCTTCACTATGGCGGCCGTAGCTCAGTTGGTAGAGCATCGGGTTGTGATCCTGAAAGTCGCGGGTTCAAATCCCGTCGGTCGCCCCTTTAACAAGCCATCCCCGTTCTTATGCGGGGGTGGTTTGTTTTTGGGCAGACCGCGGCGCTGATTGGGCGCATGGGGGCTCCTCGGGCAGAGCGCGGCGCTGGTTGGGCCGACTGCACCGCTGCTCGCGTGGGAACCGCTATGGTGCGCGCTATGCGTATCGCCGCCCTGCAATTTGACATCGCGTGGATGGACCCCGCACGCAACTGGGCCACCATCGCGAGGCTCGCTGCGTCCGCAAACCTTTCTGCGGGTGACTTTGTGCTGCTTCCTGAGTTGGCGGACACGGGTTTCACCATGGATCCGCCCCCCGCCGGGCGTCCAGATCCGGTCGAAGCCACTGCACAGATCGCGCGGCGGCACGGAGTGTGGATGCAATCAGGGCACGCGGAGCGGGACGCCAGCAGTGGCGCGCTCCACAATGCCGCCAGCATCATCCGTCCGGACGGTTCCGTGGCCGGAACATATCGGAAGATGCATCTCTTCTCGCCCGCTCACGAGGATCAACACTACGCGCCCGGCGACACCATCTCGGTGATTGATGTGCCGCTCACGGACGGTACATGGCGCGTTGCGCCGTTCATCTGTTATGACCTTCGCTTTCCCGAACTCTTTCGCCATGCAGCACTTGCGGGCGCGGAGGTGTTCACCATCGGCGCAAATTGGCCGGGTGCGCGCGCAGTACATCGGCGCGCGCTTGCGGTTGCGCGTGCCATCGAGAACCAAGCATTTGTGATCGCGTGCAACCGTATCGGACACGACCCACAAGCCGAGTACCACGGCGACTCATTCGTGGTGGCGCCGAGCGGAGACATCATCGCTGAGGCGGGCGACGATGAGTTAGCGCTCTGTGCAGAACTCGATCGCAACGAATTGCTGCGCTGGCGCGATAAGTTTCCGGCCTTGCGCGACCTTCGGCGCTCACTTCTTGGCAACGTCCGCTTTGCATGAATTCGCCCGGGATTCTGCGTAAACCGATTGACGCGCCACTTCACAGCTCTACACTCCGCCCACGCAAGGAATGCATGAGTGCAGCGCGGCTATGCAAGCAGTGGCACTCGCAACGGAATCGCAGGAGGCGAACACCGATGAAAGTAAACAGTTCAATGAATGCCACTGACGCAACGGGCACGCTGTGGGAGTCACACTCGTTGTGGGGTTCGAACAATGCCGGTGGTGCATGCACCATGGCGGAGCGCTCTTCGGCGCGCCGATTGGATGAATCGATTGAAGCGAGCATTCGCTCTGCGTATTTCGCAGAATCAGGCGAATTAGCCGTGCGCTACGGAATGAGCGTTTCGGACGTCATTGAGCATTTGGAGAATGCGGGCCTCGGACGGATGCCGCGACCAGAGCGCGCGATCGACAACATTAAATGTGCGGTGCATGCCGCTGCACTCGCGCGCGGTGTTGCGCAGTCATGGGCCGATTTGCAGACCGTGCTGGCGCCTGGCTTCGATCGCGCCTGTGCTTCGCGCCTTGACCCGATGCGCGGAATTGCATTCGCGCGCCGATTCTGGATTGACCTGCGCGTCTCCACGCTCGGACCGACCACCGACGCCCGCACGCGCAGCGGACGCTCCGGAACCACCGTCCGCCGGCCGCGCGGCGTTCGCGCTCCCGACCTCCGAACCTTTGCCGCCACCCGCCCACTGCGGTATTGGCTGGCCGAACGGCTCCTGGGGAGCCTCGAAGTGGAGCTTGGGCGAGCAGCAAGTGCCTCCGAGCGCCTTGACACGGTGGAAGAAGTGCGTACTCTTCGCATTCCTGCCCAAATGGCCGCGGGCGCCGAAACGCGTCCCGGGTAACGAGGGTGACATCCAAATTACTGCTCGAAGCGACCCGTCACTGGGTTGTAACGCGCGCGGCAACTTAGCTCAGTTGGTAGAGCAGCGCATTGAAAATGCGCGGGTCCGCGGTTCAAGTCCGCGAGTTGCCACTCAAAACGCCGCCCGATCCTGATTGGATCGGGCGGCGTTTCGCATG
Organism: Planctomycetota bacterium; assembly: GCA_039796075.1. Taxonomy (GTDB): domain Bacteria; phylum Planctomycetota; class Phycisphaerae; order Phycisphaerales; family SM1A02; genus UBA966. Next base: position 92,558 of record JBDKKN010000004.1, read on the forward strand.
ATTTCGGATGATGTCGGATGACGGAGCTCGACCCTGGACCGCCGCGTATCAAGTTGCACGCCCCCGCTTCGCTGATCGGCCGCAACGAAGCTACCCTTCCCAACTTGGGCTTACCCATTGATGTTCGACGCCTGCGCGAGGAAATCCTCTCGTGGATGACCCCTCCCTCCGCTGACCGCGGCGGTCGAGTGGCAGGGCGACAAATTCGCCGGCTCGTGGAAGCACTCGACGAACCGAGCGGACGCGAAGACCGATTCCTCAGCACCGTGGCAGAAGCGGTCCTCGCACGTCGGCTCTTGGAAGCTGGATGTGCTATCGATATCGAGCGTCTCACCGCGGGCGGTCGCCATGCAGACTTCTACGTGCGTGCCTCCAACAGCGTGGAGTGCTGGGTCCATGTCAAACGCGTGGGTGCGCCGCATGCCATGGAGCCGAGCACCCCGCTTCCCGTGGTCTTGCGCCAACTCTCCGCAATGAAGCGCCCGGTGGCCATCGCGGTGCGTTGGTCGCCCACCGCTGGCGACGCGCAGTTACTCACCCTGCGGAACGCGCTCGAACCGTTCGTGCGTGAAGCAAGCGTGGGCGATGAAGTGGTGGTTCGCGCCGAAGATGGCGCGTGGTTGGGAGCAGCGCGCATTGTGGCACCAACCGCAGAAGGCACCGTCACTGTTCGAACAGGTGTCGATGCAGGTTGGGAGGCTGCCATACCGCGTGTGCAGCGACTTCTTCGCAAGGCGTATTCGCAATTCATGCCTGGTGCCGTCAATGTCATCTGCATCGCCAGCGATTCACCCGCCGCATACGAGGCCGTTGAAACTGCGCTGCTGGGAACCATCATTGAGCGCTGGGATCGATTCCCGCCACGCGGTCATCGGGTAGCGCACGGCCGTGCCGAGGACGGCTTCTGGGCACGCGGCCAATATGAAATGAGTTCGTTGGTGGCATGGTTCCCGGTCGATGGCAGCGCGCCCGCGCATATCTGGGAGCGTGCGCCGCACGGCACTCCGCATGTGCGCGATGGCGCCGTGGCAGCACTCATGAGCCGCGTGCTTAATACCGCTCGAGAATTGTGATCCGCGCGGCGGTGCCTACCCGTGAAACGCGCGCTTCACTCGTCTTCGACTTCTTGACCAACCGCGTAGGAATCATGCGGACGAATTCGAGGCGCAGCATCAATCTTTATGTCGGGCCACAACGAGCGCAACCCTTCATGCGCTGGTAATCCATCCACCAACATGCGCACTCCACTAGAGAGCAGTTGCTCAAGTTGCCGACGGCCAATCTGCACTTTCAGCTGTACATACGCCTCTGTCCAATCGCGGCTCAGTACTGGAACACGCTTCTCCACAAAGTCCACCGCACGCCCATCGGTGAGCGGAACGGAAAGCGTGCAGTCTCGAACGTCGCCCTTCATCAGTCCGAGCACCCGCTCCGAGAGCTCAGGTAGCCCAGCACCGGTGAGCGCCGAAATGGGCAACGCTCCAGGAACGCGCTCCATCCACTCAGTGATTCGTGGGTCGATGCCAATTCTGGACGGCGGCAATCGATCGGCCTTGTTGAGAAGCAGTATGCGCGGCTGTTGATCCGCGCCAATCTCATCAAGCACCGATTGCACGGTCTCGTACTGCATGAGCGCGCTGGGGTCAGCAACATCAAGAACGATCAATATCACGTGACTGGCAATGGCATCCTCGAGCGTGGCACGAAAGCTCGCCACCAAATGGTGGGGAAGACGCTGCACGAAACCAACGGTGTCGGAGAGCATGGCTGCGTTTCCGCCGGCCAGGTTCCAACTTTCAACGCGAGTTCCCAGTGTTGCAAAGAGTTTGTCAGCGGCATACGCCCCGCCCCGCGTCAATGCATTGAAGAGGCTCGATTTGCCGGCATTGGTGTAGCCAACCAACGCAGCGGTGTAGTGCTCGTCGCGGCGTTGCTTCACTTCGCGTGATCGGCGACCTTCAATCTCTCCAAGCTCGCGCCGCAGTTTGTCCAACTTTGCCTTGACGATGCGACGATCGATCTCCAACTGCTGCTCGCCAGGTCCACGGGTACCGACACCGACCGGCGCGCCACCAGTGACCTGCCCCAAGTGCGACCACATGGCACGGAGTCGTGGTGCGGTGTACTCAAGCTGCGCAATCTCTACCTGCAGTTGCGCTTGCTTGGTGGTGGCACGGTTCGCAAAGATGTCCAAGATCACTTCGCTGCGGTCGATCACTTTGAGTTCGAGCGCCTTCTCCAGTTCAGCAATCTGACTTGGAGCGAGTTCGTTGTCAAAGATCACTACCTTGGCACCAAGCTCCTTGCACATGGCGGAAAGTTCTTCCACCTTGCCCTTGCCGATGTAGGTCTTGCCTCGCGGCGCCACGCGGCGCTGTTCCAGGGTGCCCACCACACGTACCCCGGCCGTTTCCGCCAATGCCTGTAGTTCGGCAAGCGAGTCGTCGAAGGTGGTTTCATTATCTCGAAGGCGGACGCCGACAAGGATCGCGGGCTCGGCCCGGATGTCGACTTCTGCGTGGCGTCCTGTTTCCATGTGGG
>JBDKKN010000005.1:0-3084 GCA_039796075.1 Planctomycetota bacterium
CGCAGTTTTGCAGGTCTCGGTGGTAAGCGCGGCTGGCTGTATATGGATTGGGCGTGGCAGATTCGCGGCCAGCTTGATCGACTCCTTGGTGGCGTCGGTATGCGCCGCGGTCGCCGCGACCCCGATGATTTGCGCGTGGGCGACACGCTGGACTTCTGGCGCGTTGAGCAAGTAGAGCCCGGTCGACTGATTCGACTCCGTGCGGAGATGAAGGTCCCCGGACGCGCGTGGCTGCAACTTGAATCCCGACCGGCCGAAGGTGGCCAAACGGAACTACTACAAACGGCAATCTTCGAACCGAAGGGCCTGTTTGGATTTCTGTACTGGTACGTCTTGTATCCAATGCACGCACTGATCTTCAGCGGAATGAGCCGCAAGATCGCCGAGGGTGCCAAGTAATCGAGTGTCGTTAGTCTTGATGTCCGCGCTTGGCGGGCATCAGATTCACGGCGATCACCGCCGCGGCTGCAATGGCCATCAGCGCGTATCCGCCCACGGGGCTGTAGAGATTCAGACCCTTATCTGGCTGGGGCGGAATGGTTGGATCAGCCGCTTGCATGGCGTACGTGGCTGCGCAGGTGGCGCCGGCAAGGATCACACCAACGCCAATACTCCAACGCATGGAGCGGCTACCAAGCGCCAATCCGCGTGCTTGACGTGCTGGACTGGCAATCGTCGCGTGACGGGGGGTGTTGACCAGGTTGAGCATGTTGTTCATGTTGTTCTTCAATTGGAGTCCTTCGGCGCAGTGAGCGTGATGGTGTTCACCAGGCGATCTTCCTTGCCGGTGACCAGGACCAGTCCCTTCAGAACGGTCTCCGCAGGCAATCGGAAGTGCAGCATGAGCTTCTTACCGCTGCCGAGCGGCTGAATCGGAATGTCCTTGAGTGTGAGCGGCTTACCACCCATACTTCGCACCAGTACCCAGTCGCCGTCGTCTTCAACCATGCCCACCGCAAAGTACTTGGCACCGTTGGTGTCAATCACCGCCACGCGCGCGGACTGCGCCTCAGTGCCAGCGGTTCGCACCCACTCATTCAGGTCAGGGAAGATCCGAACGCCGTCCTCCTTTGCCGATGCATCCAGGCGAAGCAGGCGCTGTCCCTTAGTCACTTGGAATCCACGCACGCGCAGGTCCGCGGACACCATGGCACTACCGTTACGCGGGAACTTCTGCTCGCCACCAACGATGTAGTTGCTGCCATCAAGGATCAATGCGCCCTTGTCGTTGGAATTGATGGTCACTCCGCCAATCGCGTACTTCGGATCGGGGAACTCAATGAGCGCGTCAATGTTGGTGGCCGAGCCGTCGTCGACCGCCTTGCTCGCACCGCTCTCAATCGCCGCGCCACTTGCAAAGTCCGGCGCCGCTACTGGGCGCGGCGCTAAGAAGCGCACGCCCTTGAGTTCGAAGTACTTGGGGGCCTGGGTTCCCAGGTCAGCCTTCGGGAAGAACAGGTAGAAAGTGCCTTCACCTTGCGCAGAAACCGAGGTCAGCACGTTGGAAGGGGAGTTGAAGAAGTACATCCGCTCGCCGCCCTCCTTGGCATTCTGACGCCATGCCACGGGGTAGGAAACCGTTCCCTTGCCGCCCTTGCCGTCGCCGATCAGACGCGCCTGCGCACCGGTCATCAAGAACTGCTGCCCAGCGCCGTCAAATCCGTCCTGCGCCATCGTGAATTGAACCGCCCACGATGCCACGGGCTTCGCACCCACACCCGCACTGAGCGGCATGGCAGGCACATCAAAGAGCTTGATCTGGCTGACCGCTTCCGGCGGGACCGACACGCGCGCCAATCCATCCGCGTACGAATCGCGGTACAGCGAACCCGATGTTCGTACCAGCTGCGGCATGTGTGTATCGATCGTGCCTCCGCCGAGCCATGGGGTGTACGGACCCCACGAGAGGTATGAGAAGAATCCACCAGCGATGTTTGAAATCGTCAGCAGGGGAGCGTTGTCACTGCCAATAGCAGGCGCATTCGCAACATCGCTGCGGCGGCTCCATCCAGTGAAGTCACCGATCGTCACTGTGGACTGGAAGAACCCCATGCCGATCGCCAACAGGCCAACCGACAAGACGCCGGATGCAAGGCCAAACCCGGCGCCAATAGTGACATCAGCCAAGCGCGGAATGGAGAGATTCATGGGAATGAATCGATCGGTAAAGATGCGCAGGATGGCTAGTAGGACAACGAATACGCCCACCAACACCAGGCCCTTTGAGTACTCGCCAGCTGAACTGCTGAGCATGCGGTACGACAATGGTTCCCACACGCCGAAGGCGATCGCGCCGGAGGTGACGACGCAGAGAAAGTGGACCAATGCGCTGAACGCGCCGTTGTTGGACCACCAGTAGGTGATGAGAAGGATGACTGCAATAGCGATGACGGAGATGATCACGGGGTGGTCCTTACTGCTTCTTCGGGCCGGTCGGCTTGACTGGCGTAGTGGCGACTGCGCCGGGGGTAGGGGCAGCCGCTGGCTTCACGGCACCCGCGGTAGGAGTTCCAGCTGGTGCCGGCGGCGGTGCAAAGATGCGTTTCACTTCATCAAAGCTGGTCTCGCCGTTACGCACCTTGATGAGTGCAGCATCCTGCAGCGACGGGCACTTGAAGGCGCGTCGAGCCTGCATGTACGCGCCTTTCACATCACCAGTCGCAAGTACGGCGCGCGACTCGTTATCCAAGGGGAGTGCTTCAACAACCGCGCAGCACCCAAGAAATCCAACTCCCTTGCATGTTGGGCAATCAACCGGTTGATCCTTGATCAGCACCTTGCCACTTTGCTTGTAAATCTGCACCGGCTTGCCAGCAGCAATGCCCAGCATCTTCTGTTCTGCTGGATTTGGCGTGTACGCAGCACGACACGTCAGGCACAATTTGCGAACCAGCCGCTGCGTCACCACCATGCGCAGCGCATCAGCCGCCGCTTTGGGGTCACCCACCGACTTCAGCCAAGCAGCCATGATGTCCGGAACGCTGTCCGATGGCATGCCAACATAGAAGAGCGTTGACCGAGCACCCGCCGCGCACAGCACCTTGGACGACCCAGCGTCTGCCACGTCAGCGGCAAACACCACAT
>JBDKKN010000006.1:0-4511 GCA_039796075.1 Planctomycetota bacterium
AGCGTCCTTCTCCAACTTGGTTGAGACAAGAACTGCATACGGCACAAACGTGGCAAATGTCACGATCGGCTTGGCGATACTCATCAGAATCGCCGGCGAGGTTGCCTCTGCGAGGATAGAGCAGCCCGGAATGAAGAAGGCAGTCGGTAAGTTCACGATCAGGCTCCCTTGGCGAACGATGCGCCCTGCGAAATTCCCTTGAGCCGCATGCGCAGCTCCTCGGGCTTCGGCGTCGACTGCAGCGCGACGCTCTGATGGATGAATTCCTTCTCCACCAATTCAACCAATGCGGTGGTGAAGTCCTGCATGCCCGCGTCGCGCCCCTTGATGATGTCCAAGAGTTCGCCCTCGCGTGCTTCCAGGATGTACTTCTGAACAGCAGGGGTGTTGATCAGAATTTCCAGCGCTGGAATACGCGCAATGTGCGCGTGCAGCGTCGGCAGGAGCTTTTGATAAACGATGGCGCGCAAGTTGTAGGCCAACAGCTTGCGAATCTGCTCGCGTTCGTTCACTGGGAACAAGTCGTAGATACGACCGAATGTCTGCCATGCGCTGGATGCGTGGATGGTTCCAAACACCAAGTGGCCGGTTTCCGCAGCGCGCACGGCGGCTTCAAACGTTTCGTAGTCGCGCATTTCACCCACCAGCGCGATGTCCGGGTTTTCACGAACCAACGCGCGCAGTGCATCATTGAAGTTGACGCAATCGATGCCGATTTCGCGCTGATTGATGGTCGCCTTGTCGTCCTTGAAGATGTACTCGATGGGATCTTCAATGGTCACGATGTGCACCTTACGGCGTTCGTTGACGTACTGAAGCATGGCTGCGATCGAAGTGGATTTGCCACTGCCGGTCACGCCTGCAAAGAGCACCAAGCCCTGCGAAAGAAGCGCTACTTCGCCAAGGCTGGGCGGAAGGTAGAGGTCTTCAAACTTCTTGATGTTGCTGGTGATGAGACGCGCTGCGATCGAAACTTTGCCGCGCGCCATGAACATGTTCACGCGGAAGCGGTTCTTGTCGTCGTAGTCGTAGGCAAAGTCCATCGAGCCCTTGTTGCAGAAGACTTCCTGCTGCCCGGCATCGAGAACATCCTTGGCCACTTGGAACATCAGTTCCTGGGTGATGACGTCGGTCTCGATGTCCTTCAAGACACCGCGATGGCGGATGCGCGGCTTCAGGTCCGACTTCACAATAAGGTCGCTCCCGCCGAACTTAATGATCGCGGAGAGCCAAAGGGTCCAGGCCTTCATCCCGTCGCCGGCTTGCATGCCGCGGCGATCGAGTTGGATGGGGCTGGTGAGGTACTGCTTTCCGTCGTTGCCTGACACTCAGGTCACCTCCGCAAGGGGGACCCCGTACGGTTCCATCTGGACCGCAAAAAGGCGGGCGACGGGTCATGGCCACACTGGCCATCCTCGGCAGGTTTGCGGGCATAGCCGTTCGCCTGGTCGACCACCCGCGGACGACCGTCGGGGGAGACCCGCAGGGTAGCACGAACTGCCGAAAGTGTGCCTCGCCCGTGAACGGCGCGGGCGGGCTCTGTAACATCCCGCAGATGGAGCACAAGATTGTCCAAGACGGAATCACCTTTGACGATGTCCTACTGATTCCGCGCTACAGCGAGATCACGCCAGAGTCTGCTGATACGCGGACACAACTCACCCGGCGGATCAGCCTGAATATCCCGCTGGTCTCTGCGCCCATGGACACGGTGACCGAGTCTGCGCTCGCCATTGCATTGGCCCAAGAGGGCGGCATCGGCATCATCCACAAAAATATTTCACCGGAGCGACAAGCGCTCGAGGTTCAGAAAGTGAAGCGAACCGAGAACGGAATCATCACCGATCCGGTCACGCTTTCGCCCACGGACACCGTGCAGCGCGCTCAGCAACTGATGGGCGAATACGGCGTCAGTGGATTTCCGGTCACCGAAGATGGCACGCGCCGCACGCGCGTGGTTGGCATTCTGACCCGACGCGATATTCGCTTTGTGGATCATCCCGCCGAGACGCGCGTCCAAGACGTGATGACCAAGGACAAATTGGTGACGGCGCCGGCTGACACAACGCCAACACTTGCCGAGGCGATTCTCAATCGCGGCCGCGTTGAGAAGCTGTTGCTCATCGATACCGACGGACGCCTTGCTGGTTTGATCACCATGCGTGATATTGATAATTTTACGAAGCATTCACAGGCATGTCGCGACGGACGCGGGCGCCTGCGGGTTGGCGCTGCGGTGGGCATCATGCAACTTGATCGCGTGGAGCGCTTGGTTGCAGCTGAAGTTGACGTGATTGTGGTTGACACCGCTCACGGTCACAGCCTGAACGTCATGCGTACCGTGAGTGAAATAAAGAAGCGATTCCAGATTGAGGTGATCGCTGGCAACGTTGGCACCGCTGATGGCGCTCGTGCGCTGATCGATGCAGGCGCCGACGCTGTAAAAGCGGGAATCGGTCCTGGTTCCATCTGCACCACCCGCGTGGTGACTGGCGTTGGCGTGCCGCAAATCACCGCCATCATGAATGCCGTCGAAGGCGCGCGCGGGCAAGTTCCAGTGATCGCTGACGGCGGCGTTCGCCTCTCTGGCGACATTGCCAAAGCGATCGCCTCGGGCGCGGGCTCCGTGATGCTTGGCAGCCTGTTCGCGGGTCTGGAAGAGAGCCCGGGCGAACTGGTGATTCATCGTGGCCGACACTTCAAGACCTATCGCGGCATGGGCAGCGCTGGGGCTATGACGCTTGGCTCATCCGATCGTTATGGGCAAGCCTCCATCCGCGACAGCCGCAAGTATGTCCCGGAAGGTGTTGAGGGCAGGGTGCCGTACCGTGGGCAGCTTGCCGATTTCGTGTATCAAATGGTGGGTGGACTGCGCGCCGCGATGGGCTATTGTGGTTGCAGTTCACTTGATGAGTTCCGAGCCAAGACCCAATTCGTCCGTGTTTCGGGCGCAACGGTCGTTGAAAATCACCCGCACGACATCCAAATCACCAAAGAGAGTCCCAACTACACTGTCACAGCAGTTGGGGACGAATGACCCAAGTCACACACGCCGGTGTGGCGGAACTGGCAGACGCAGCGGACTCAAAATCCGCCGGGCTCTAAACCCTTGCAGGTTCGATTCCTGTCGCCGGCATTGCGGAGGTCCGAGTAACGAGATCTTTCCCCCTTCTGGGGGGGTGGATTTGAACCCGGGTTTCCGCTACACTCCCCGATTCCCCCGCGCCGGCGATCGCCGTCGTGTTTGCGGGGCAACCCCGCCTGAGGGGCACATTAAGGAGCAGAACCGTGTACGCGATCTTCGAGGACAGTGGAACCCAAATCAAGGTGAACGTCGGCGACATCGTCGACCTCGATACGCGCGAGGTGGCAGATGACGCCACATCACTGACCTTCGACAAGGTGCTCGCGGTTGGCTCTGGCGACGGAACCGCTGCCAAGCTCGGCATGCCGTACCTCAAGGGCGCAACTGTTGTTGCCTCGATCGTCGGCGACGTGCAGGGCGACAAGCTCCGCACCGGCAAGTACAAGCGCCGTAAGGGCTATCGACGCCAGGCTGGACATCGTCAGGATTACTTGCGCGTTGAGATCACAGCCATTCAGGCTGCGTGATCATCGCACGCTGAATGCGTGAGCGGCACTTGGGCCTTACGACGGACCCCAACTGCCAAACCGCGCATTTCCAGTTGATTTGACAGGATTTACTCCTCGCGATCCGCGCACTGCTCGGATCGCGAGGTTGTTTTTGCACCATCGTTTGCTGCGCGCGGAAGAATCATGGTGTTGGCGTGCATCAAGCGCTGCTACCATCGCATCGTGGACATACAGCCGCCGCAAGCCTCACGGCTTGGGGAGGAAAGTCCGGACACGATTGGACACAGTGGTGGCTAACGGCCACCCGTGCGCGTGGGCGCGCATGCGGGACAGTGCAACAGAAAGCAAACCGCCGAACGGCGCCTTCGGGCGTGCGTGGTAAGGGTGAAACGGTGCGGTAAGAGCGCACCGCCTGACCGGTGACGGCCAGGGCATGGCAAACCCCACTGCGTGCAAGCGCAAGCAGTCTCGGTCGACGGTTTCCGTCGACGCCCGTGTCCACGGGTATCGGGGCGGGTCGCGTGCTGGAGCCAGCCGGCAACGGCTGGCCTAGATAAATGGCTGTACGCGGCTTTGCCGCTGACAGAATCCGGCTTACCGTCCGTGTCGCCCACACTTATGCCCGGATCCCGCGAAATGGGGATCCGGGCACCTTTTTGTGCCGTATGCGTGACCGCACGTCACTTAAAATCGTTGTTTTTCTGGTGCAAATGCACAATCTGCAAGAACTATCCACTTTAGGGATTGAGTTCCGTGCTGAATCCGCGACAATTGTCGATCAGTTCGATATTCGCTCAACCTAAACACTATGCACGACCCACTCGAAACCAACGTCAATCCACCAAAGGCCTCCAATCCGCACGCCTACGCGATGCTTCTGTATCGCCGGGCTGTGCATCCAGAGTTCTTTGGGATTG
>JBDKKN010000007.1:0-3815 GCA_039796075.1 Planctomycetota bacterium
GATCGCTGTCAGAGAAGAGCGTTTCGGCATCACCGCCGGTGGCGATCACCAACGGAAACGCGCGGTAATTGGCGGCGTATCGCTCCACAAGTGCTTGCGTCAATCCGCGCATGCCTTCAAATACGCCAAGTTGCATGGCGTCCACCGTGTTGCGGCCGAATGCATCATCATCGGATGGCCTCGCAAAGCGAATCTTTGGAAGTTGCGCAGTGTGCGCGTGGAGCGCATCAAGCTGCATTTGTGCGCCGGGCGCAATGGCGCCGCCATGAAAGACACCCTCGCCATCAACAAAGTCCACCGTGATGGCTGTGCCCGCATCGATGACAATCACGGCCTGCTTCACCGCTGCATAGGCGGCGGCAGCTGCCAAGAGCCGATCTTGGCCCGGCGTTGCGTCTTCATCAATGCAGCGACCGATGGGCACTTCAAGATCGCGCCCCAGGCGCCAGATGTCGGTATGAAGTTCAGCGGCAAGCTTGGTCTCAATGGCGGAGGCAACCGCGTCATTCACGCTGGCGATGACAATCTCGCCATCGCCGTCGGACTCCAACTTGTGGCCCCACTGCTCCACCGCCGCGGTGATGACCGCGCCGATATCGCCGTTGACGATGTGTTGAACGACATGGAGGTCGTCACCGTGGAAGTGACCGACCGCGGTGCGCGTGTTACCGACGCTGATGGCAAGGAGGAAAGACATTCGTGGGAAGTATAGAAACTGTGTCCGCGCGTAGTTTCGGAGCGGGGCGGGCACTCACGGTGCGCTCGACCGCAGCTTCAGCGTCATGACGTTGGATTGACGATTAACCGCTGAATCCGTGCATGCATCGCAGTGAACAGGGCGCGGCACACTGGTCCAGTTTCGCCGTTTGCAATCCGCACGCCATCAAGTTCCGTCACCGCGCTGACAAGGCGTCGGCTGGACTGCACGAGCACTTCGTCCGCTTCGCAGAGTTCGTGTTCGCGAACGCGCCGCACTTCAACAGGAATTCCTGCGTCGCGCGCGGCTTCAAGCATCCAGCAGCGCATGGTGCCATGCAGCACGGGTGCGGCAGTGTCATCAAGTGGGCAGGTGATCAGCGTTCCGCCACGAACGATGCCAACGTTGGTGTACGCGCCTTCACTCACCAAGCCGTCGCGAATCAAGATGCACTCTTCGGCACCGGCACTCTGTGCATCAATCAATGCCAAGATGTTTCCGGCCAACGCAATGGTCTTGATTTCGCAGCGATGCCAACGCATGTCCGGGCGCACAATGGCGCGCAGTGTTTCCGGTGTGTGGAACTCTGCAAGCGGTGCACTGCGTGAGGCCAGTGCGACCACTGTTGGCACCAGGCCTGGTACGGGCATGTGCGCGCGCGCAATGCCCGCGCCGCGGGTGACTTGTATGTAGATGCTCGCGTCAGTCAGTGCGTTGCCGTTTAATAATGCAGCGCATATGTCCACCAGCGAATGTGCGTCAAAGCCAACAATTCCGGTGAGTTCCAAACTTCGCGCAAGCCTTGCCTGATGAAGGTCAAGTGCCACGCCAACGCCACCAAAGAAACGCACCAGCTCATAGACGCCATCGCCAAACAGGAATCCGCGATCAAACACGCTGACCTTGGCGTGTTCTTCGGGGACAAGTGATCCATTGACGTAGGCAAGCATGATGACCTTAGGTGCTAGTTGGGCGACCGCTGAACATGGCTCGAACGGCCTCCATTCCGGGGGCCTCCACGCGACGCGCCCCGCGCGCTGCGTTCACAAACGCTGCTGCGCGCTTGGGGCAAACGTCATGTTCCCATCGTCCGCCTTCTTTCACATAACTACCAACGATGACAGCATCGGCATTGGAAAGCAGCCGGGCAACGCTCTGTGGAGTTGCACCACTTCCAGTCAATACGGGAAGTGTGCTGGCTGCGCGGACCGCATTGAGTTCGGCTTCGTCAACTGCAGCGCCAGTTTCCGTGCCAGTGACAATCACTCCGTCGGCAAGAAAGAACTCTGCAGCGCGAGCGCATGCAGCAATGTCAATATCCGCGGTAATGGCGTGCGCGGCGTGCTTCTTCTTGATGTCTGCAAACACCTTCACGCGGTCGGCCCCGATTGATTTACGGAAGCGCAACAGTGGACCAGCGGCCGCTTCAGTCATCAGGCCTTCGTCAGCCACGTGTGCAAAGACGAAACCTTCAGCGCGCACGAAATCAAGACCAGTGGCGTGTGCCACCGCAACGGCCTCACGCGAACCACCGCCAAGAATTTGGACTCCGATGGGGCAGTCCACTGCGGCGCGCACCGCGGCGCATACCGCTGACATGCATGCCACGATCTCCGCGCCGATGCCGCCGCCTAAGTAGGGGCGATCATGCATGTTCTCAATTAGCACTGCATCGAATCCGGCATCACGCAGAGTGCGCGCTTCACGAACAGCGTGCGCGACCAACGCTTGCGGCGAAAGATGTCCACGCGGCGTGCCTGGAAGCGCACCCACATGCACCATGCCAATGATGCCGCGAATTTCGGCGTGAGTCCGCACTTGGGTAGATTCGACCATGCGTTGATACTACGGCGCAAGAGGGGCGCAAGGGCGCAGTTGCATCCTGAGCAGAATAGATGAGCGGGGCAGGTATCGTGAGGCAAGTGACACTGTCCAACCCATCTTCGCCATTGACGAGCCGCACGCAGCACACAGCGCTCCGCCATGATCGCCCCGTGGCCATCATCACTGGCGCCAGTGCTGGGATTGGCGCCGCCACTGCCATTGAATTGGCGCGCATGGGTTACGACTTAGTGCTGGTGGCGCGTCGTCGTGATCGTCTTGCCGAAGTTGCCGCGCGCGCCTCCGATGCAGCCAAGCGGCTGGTGCGCACGGAAATACTCACGATGGATGTTGCGGAAGTTGGCGCATCAGCTGCCATCCTTGACGCAGCGGAGCGCGCCTTTCGCCGCTTTGATGTTGTCTACGCCAACGCTGGATACGGTATGGAGCGATCAGTCCACGACACGAGTAGTGATGAACTCCGCGCCATGTTTGAGACCAATTTTTTTGCAAGCGCCGAACTCTGCAGCGATGCCGCCCGGCGACTGATTGCGGCGGGGCGGGGCGGTCACCTCTTGATGTGCTCCAGTTGCGTTTCAAAGTTCACCATGCCAGCGTTCGGCGCGTACAGCGCCAGCAAGGCGGCGCAAGCGCACATGGCACGCGCCATGGCGTTTGAGTTGCGCCCGCATGGCATCATGGTTTCGAGCGTGCACCCAGTGACCACACGAACAGAGTTCTTTGACGTGGTACGCGAATCGCTTGCGCCGAACGCTCGGCAGCAGTATGCGATTCATGAGATGTCCAAGTTTTTCGTGCAGCGCCCGGAAAAAGTCGCGCGCGCTATCGCGCGTTCCATCGGTACGCGGCGCACGGAAATCTGGACCAGTGTGCCGACACGCATTTCTGCTGGCCTCATCACTGCATTTCCGTGGCTCTTAGATGCGGCGGTGGCATTTTCGCGGCGAAAGCACGCTCCCGGTAGCGTGGGGTGATCGGTCTGGGCGAATGAGGCGCCCGCGTGGAGCCCGCGCCGCGCCCACGCCGCGCCGATCGAGCCGCTCCCTGCACTCAAGACGCGGATATCCTGTTCCCCCTACCCGCCGGACGCGTGGGTTCGCATTTCTCAGGAAGCAGGAGCTCCATCCATGGCACTTCGCATCGCCATCAACGGTTTCGGTCGCATCGGTCGCCTTGTCTACCGCGCATGCCTGCAACAGGGCATCGAAGTGGTGGCGGTCAATGACCTTGTTCCTTCCGACAGCCTTGCATACTTGGTGAATTACGACACCATGCA
>JBDKKN010000008.1:0-4239 GCA_039796075.1 Planctomycetota bacterium
GCGTCCACCAATCCATCGGCGCCTGTGCGCCCCATGGATCCATGTACGCACTCACGCGAATCAACACTTCGGCGCCGTTCGCAGTTAACTGCCGAATTGCTTCAGGGAACAGCCAGTCGTAGCAAATCGCGCAGCCGAGTTTGCCGATCTCCGTGTCCACCACCGGAAAGAGCGGCTCCGAATATCCAGGAATGTCATGCGGGCTCGCATGCACCTCCCACGGAATCCAGGGGTTCACTTTGCGATACTTGCTCAGCACTCCATCCGGCCCAATGAGTAGCGTCGCATTGAACACCGCTCCTGGATACTTCGGATCTTGCTCAATGAAACTACCGGTCTGCACATACACGCCATTCTGCTTGCAGAAGCGAAGGTACGGAGCGATCACATCTTCCGGCCGAAGCGCTGTGTGTTCAAGCAACTCTTTCACAGTGGTGTACATCGGTGCGCAATGCGCAAACTCCGGGAACACGAAGAGCCGAACATCATGAAACGGCGCGTACCCGGCGAGCGTCCCCTCCGCCATCTTCACAAGTTGGTCCACCCGAGCCGGCACGTCTTCGCGCTTCTTCAAGGCCGGCAAGGATGTCTGCATGGCGGCCGCGTAGTACCGGCAAGAAGTGGGATAGTCATGCATTTCAATAATTCTAGGAGAAGCCCGGCAGGAACGCCGAAAGTGGCGTATTTACCGAAGATTTATGCGCTTTGTAGTTTCTAGGATCACCCCAAAATCACCGATTCTAGGATCGGTTCCGTGTCCGATACCTACACACGGCTGCAACCGAATCGCGAAGGCGGCGCGCATGGAACAGGGACGCCTCGGGTTACTCTATCGCCTGCGTGGCCAACAGCAACTGCGCTAGTGCATCCCAGCAATCATCGCCTCGAACGCTGCGCGGTTTGATTCCACCGTGGCTTGCGGTCCCACCACTTTCATGAACACCGTGCGCCCTGGCGCCTGCACGATCGCGCCGAGTTGCATGTAGCCCGGACGCGGTGCCGCTGCACCCATGCCCATGTAATCGCCCATACTTTCCACGCGCGAGACTTGCATTCCATTCACTGTGGACTGTGAACGCTTCGACTCCGCCGCTGCATTGCCCGCACGGAACTGATTCGCCCAACGATCAAGGTTTGCATCGACCGGACCACCATCACCGGCGAGGAACACGCTGAACACCAACTCCGCAGCGGGCGCGTTCACGCCGAGGGCCGGTACCGCATATTGCAACGCGCGGAACTGCATTGATGGTGCTGTCCACACCCATGTCACCGGCTTCGGCATGGTCAGGCCGCCAACTTCGATCTTGGTTTGATCGCCACCGGGACCACTCACTGCATATCCACCCGCTTGCGTCGCCGCAGCTGCTGCTGCCCCTACACCTGTCGCAGGAGCCGCTGCCGCAACTTGTGCGGGTGCAGCCGTTGCGTTTGCCGGACCAGCTGCAGCCGTCGGTGCAACCACCGAGCTCGCCGCGCCGCTCCCTGACTTCACCGTCACTGGCGTCGGACCCTTCGATGCGGGCGCCTTCTCACACCCAGACATCACCGCGAACACCACCGCGGCCACTGCCACCACCACCAACGCTCCGCCAACAACTTTCGCGAAGGTAGTGACCGGCATACTTGACCCGCATCCGCACGAACTGTTGCTGCAACTTTGCTTCATGGTTTATAGGATAGGCGCGCGCCTCATGCTCCACGCAAGCCCCACGCTGCCCGCTCGTGTTCGCCTCACCGGTGCACGCTTTTGGACCGCAGATCCCATGAATCCATGGGCTGCCAGCGTGGACATCGCTGATGGCCGCATCACTGCCGTCGACGCGCCGCCACGCCCCGATCTCCCCACCATCACCCTGCCAGCGACCGCCGTGGTCACGCCCGGGCTCATCGACGCGCACATTCATCTTTCGCTGGGCGGGCAAACACTTAACCAACTTGATCTCAGCACTGTGCATTCACGCGCGGAGTTTGAGTCGCGCATCGAACACGCTGCCCGCATACTCGCCCCGGGCCGCTGGCTCCGCGCCTTCGGTTGGAACGAAGCACACTGGGGCGGCGAACGACCAACAAGCGCATGGCTGCGTAGCGCCGGCAACACGCCGTGCATTGCATACCGCATGGATCAACATGCATGCGTTGTCAACGATGCCGTACTCGCGCTCATCGGCGCCGAGCCATGTCCTGCCGGTGGCGAAATCGTCCGCGATTCCACGGGTACTGCCACCGGTCTGCTTCTTGAACAAGCCGCGTGGCGCTTGGTCAATCCGCGCGTTCCGATTCCGACTGTTGAAGACCGACGCGCCGCACTGCTCGCCACGTTCCAATACTGCAACTCCTTCGGAATCACCGCCGTTGGCAGCATGGAATACGAATCCGATCTACGCGATACGCACGAATATCTCCGAACCCACGCACGCGCAGCATGCACGGTCCGCGTCATCGCCACCATTCTCGATCGCGAGTGGCCTGTTGATTTCGCGTGGGGCCGCGCCTTCGCAAACGACGAACTCCTTGCCATCGCTGGCTGGAAGAGTTTCATCGATGGCACGCTCGGCAGCCGCACCGCGCGCATGATTGCGCCGTATGCAGACGATGCCACCAATCGTGGAATGCTTGTTGAATTTGCAGCGGAGGATCCCGATCGCCTACGGACGTGGGCGCGCACCGTCATCGCCCATGGATTCTCGCCCAGCGTCCACGCCATCGGTGATGAGGCACTACGCATAGCACTTGACGCCATCGCTCCAGAAGATCACGCACGCATCGCGCGCTTCGAACATTGCCAAACCATGGACGACGCGGAACTCGCACGTATGCATGGTCGCATTGCCAGCATGCAGCCGCTCCACAAAGCGGATGATGCCCGCGTCGCACCGGCACGCCTTGGCGATGATCGCATGCACACCTTCTTCCGATTCCGCGATCTGCTCACGGCCGGCGCGCGCCTCGCCTTCGGCAGCGACTGGCCGATCGTCAGCTGCGATCCACGTCTTGGAATCCGCGCTGCAGTCACTGGCCTTGACCTCAACGGCACGCCGTGCCGCACCAACCAGAATCTCACCGTGGAGGAATCCCTGCGCGCCTATACCTCCGGCGCGGCCGACGCACTGCGCGCGCCCGCACTTGGCCGCATTGCTCCGGGCTGCCACGCCGATTTCTGCGTATTTACTGACGATCCATTCGCGTGTCATTGGGCAGACACGTTGCCGCGAATCATGGCAACCATTGCGGCGGGCACTCCGGTGTACGGAAGTATCGCGCCGTAACGATCAAGGCTGCAGACGGCGCAAACGCCTCCGCGAAAGCCGCCATTCGTCGCGCGATATCTGAAACATGCGTACCCACCCCACGCGTGTACCCTGTTGCTCATGAATTGGTGGGTCCACTCTGCATATGAAAGCGGCGGCATCGTCTTGCTCTTTAGCTGGGCGTTCTGGGTGATCTTCTCCATCGTGCTGCATGAACTTGCACACGGCTGGGCAGCGATCGCCAATGGTGACAACACGCCGCGTGAGATGGGTCACATGACCATGAACCCCATCGTGCACATGGGCCGCATGTCGCTGATCTTCTTTGCGATTGCCGGTATTGCCTGGGGACTGATGCCGATCAATCCGCATCGATTCCGCCATGAACGTCGCGGCCGCGTATTAGTTGCAGCAGCTGGACCGGCCATGAATTTGTTACTTGCATTCATCACGCTCACTGCTGCCGGTACGTGGGCATGGGCCGTTGCCAACGGTCGAATCACTGTTGCCGATCACACCGCCGCCAATGTCACGCAGTTCCTCTTCTGGGGCGGGTTCATCAACTTGGTTCTCGGCGCGTTCAATCTGCTGCCGATTCCGCCCCTTGATGGCAGCGCGATCCTCGCCGGCGCGCATCCCACGCTCGATCGCTTCTACAACACGCCTGCCGTGCGCATGTACGGAATGCTGGTGGTGCTGTTCTTCTTCTTCGGGGTCATCGATGTTCCGCTGCAGCGCACCGCGGGAAAGGCCGCTTCGACCTACGTGAACTGGGTGGAGGATCGACTGATCGGCCCAGGCGCTCGATCGGCGTCCGATGCATTCCTTGAAGACGCCGAAGAGCCGGATAACTCCGCTACCGAGACAATGCCACCCGGCAATTGAGTTTGCCCGGGATTTCCGCTACCCTCCTCGATTCTCGCAAACCGCCTGCCGAAGGCGCATCGCACATCGGGCCGAGACGGCCTGCCCAACGATGCACCCGGCG
>JBDKKN010000009.1:0-3215 GCA_039796075.1 Planctomycetota bacterium
ATCCCCAACGTCCTGCGCGGCATCATTCAGCGCACCGGGCGCACGGTTTCTGACTACATCGATTTGGTGCGCCTGGATCCACAGTGGCGCTGCATGTACGAAGACGGCACGGTCATTGATCTCTTGGAGAAGCCAGAGGCAATGGCCGCTGCAATGGATAAGCAATTTCCAGGCACTGGAGCCGGGCGCGGCTGGGTGGACTTTGTTGAATACAGCCGGCGCATGTTCCGCCTGAGTGGCAAGGTCTTCTTCTTCAAGGACCTTGGCGGCGTGATGGATCTGATGCGCGTTCCGCCTTCGAGTGAGCCGGGACTCCTCAAGGAAGTCTTTGCGATGCGCATGCATTCCACAGTGGGCGCGACTATTGAGAAGCACATTCGTGAGCCACATCTGCGGCAATTGGCTGAGCACTTTCTGCAGTACGTGGGATCGAGTCCATTTCTTTCGCCGGCGATTCTTTCATTGATCGCGGCCGCGCAGGTGGATGATGGATGCTGGTACGCGATGGGTGGAACGCGCAATGTGGCGCGTTCCCTGGAGCGAATTTTGCGCGAAGAACGCGCGGAGATCATTACTGGTACTGGGGTGAAGCGCCTGATCACTTCGGGCAAGACTGTTCGCGGCGTTGAACTTGACGATGGCCGCACGTTGACTGCCGACGTCGTGATTTCAAACTGTGATGTGCAGCGAACCTATCGCGATTTAGACGGTTCGCAGGCGGGCATCTCTGAGCAGCGCCGCATCGGTGGGGCGTACACGCCAGCATGCAGTGGAGTAGTGCTGTACTTGGGTCTTGACCGCCAGTATCAGCATTTGCTGCACCATGACTTCTTGTTCTCCAAGGATGCTCATCTGGAGTTTGATGACATCTATCGGCAGGGCATTCCGGCTCGCGATCCCACGGTGTATATCTGCGTTCCAAGCCGTACTGATCCAACCCAGGCGCCCGCCGGTTGCGAGGCCTTGTACGCGCTGATTCACACGCCGTTCTTGCGTCCCGGGCAGGTGTGGGAAGGTCCGGGCGGCATGATGGAGCAGTATCGCCCAGTGATCATTGAGAAATTGAAACGCATGGGCATGCCTGACCTTGAGAAGCACATTGTGGTTGAGCGTCATCTCACTCCGCAGAGTATTGAGCGTTGGTACAACGCTGAAGGCGGCGCGATCTATGGGCTGGCCAGTCACGGCAAGTTGAAGGGTGGTTTCAAGCCCCGCAACCGTAGTCGTGTGTATTCCAATCTTTACTTGGCGGGCGGCAGCGCCAACCCGGGGCCTGGCGTGCCCATGGTGTTGATGAGTGGGGTGACCGCAGCGGATGCAGTGTGCGAGGATCTTGGTGTGGGGCGTACTTCGCACGGCACCGCGGGCTTCGGCATTGATCATGGTTCACGGCTGATCGCCGGCACCGGTAGTCATGTGCTGGAAGGGCAAGCGTGTCAGACGGTGTGAGTGAACTGCTGCCGGCCACTGAACGTGCGTGGTTTCGGAAGTTCTTTGGTGTTTGGCTTCGACGCCAAGTACCGAAGCATTTCCACGCGGTGCGTTTGGTGCGCGGCTCTGCAGAGGTGCTGGGGACGATGTCTCGGCACGCGGGGCCAGTCATTCTGCTGAGTAATCATCATTCGTGGTGGGATCCATTAGTGGCATTCATCGTTCACGAGCGATGGTTTGCGGGCAGGCCTGCGCTCACTCCAATGGACGTGACGCAACTTCGCAAGTTCAAGTTCTTCCGCAAACTCGGCGCGTTTGGCGTGGATCCCGATCATGCGGCGGGGCTCCGTAGCTTTGTGCGGTATGTGGGCGAGCGCTTTACTGCCGCGCCGCGTTCAGTATTGATGATCACACCGCAAGGTCAATTTGTGGATCCGCGTTTACCGGTGTCGATTCGTCCCGGTGTGGCGATGTTGGCGTCGCGTCACCCCGAGGCACGCGTTCTGGCAATGGCAGTTGAATACGCGTTCTGGAACGACCAACGACCGGAAGTGTTTCTGCGCGCCGTGCCGGTTGCGCCACCGAGCGATCCTTCCGACGCTCGTGCTTGGCATACGGAGTGCGAGCGTGCCATGAATGAAAATGCTGCCGAGCTGGCACGTTGTGTGCAGACGCGCGATGCGGCAGAATTCACAGTCCTGACCGGCGGCGGTGCTGCGCAGATTCACCCGCTCTATGACTTGATATTGCGCGCCACTGGGCGGGCGACAGCCATTGAGACGGGACATCGCCAAGGCGGTGAAAAGTGACCGTTGTAGCTGGAATACTCACATGGCTGCCGGTGTTCAGCGCATTGGTC
This sequence comes from Planctomycetota bacterium, assembly GCA_039796075.1. Classification (GTDB taxonomy): domain Bacteria; phylum Planctomycetota; class Phycisphaerae; order Phycisphaerales; family SM1A02; genus UBA966. The sequence goes on from JBDKKN010000009.1 coordinate 2,291, forward strand.
AGTTCGATTGCGTTGGTGATGACGATCATCAATGTTCGGATTTACGCTCGCGCGCGTGGTGCTTCTTCTTTGCCGAGCGGCAATGGTGGCGATGTGCGTGGGTTCCGCGAAGCGAGTAGCGATTCGCCATCCGCTGTGGCGGGGCGCGTGCGTGCAGCCTCGGCGTCTGATTCGCCGCTCGTGAGTGTTTGCATTCCAGCGCGTAACGAAGAGCGGAATATCGCGGCAGTGGTGCGCGGGGCGCTTGCGAATCAAGGTGTTTCGCTTGAGGTGCTTGTTCATGATGATCACAGCACCGACCAGACGTCAGTGATTCTTGCGGCGTTGTGTGCAGAAGACGCGCGCGTACGGGCCGTGCCAGTGCAGCCGCTCCCTGCAGGTTGGAACGGCAAGCAGTGGGGCTGCGAGCGCATGGGTCAGGAAGCACGGGGCGAGTGGTTGCTCTTCACAGATGCAGATGTTCGGATCACGCCTGATTGCTTGGAGCGTGCGGTGGCGGAGGCCAAGCGGTTGAACGCCGCGCTGTTGAGCACGGTTCCACAACAGGAAACGGGCACATTTCTTGAGCGAATGGTGGTTCCGCTCATTCATTGGATGCTCTTTAGTTGGCTACCAATGCCACGCATGCGAACCACGAATGACCCAGCAACAAGCGCTGGATGCGGTCAATTTCTCTTAGTGCAGCGTGCCGCGTGGATGGCAGCCGGTGGGCACGCAGCATTCCGTGACAGCATGCATGACGGCATCAAACTGCCACGCAATATTCGTCGGGCTGGGTTTCACACTGATTTGTATGACGGAAGTGATAGTGTTTCCTGCCGCATGTACCGATCGGCTGCGGAGACATGGCACGGCTTCACTAAGAATGCCTACGAAGGTCTTGGATCACCGCTGGTGCTGCTGGTGTTCACCATGCTTGAGGTGC
>JBDKKN010000010.1:0-3220 GCA_039796075.1 Planctomycetota bacterium
TACAGGCCTCGTTGCGTCAGCGGGGCAAGCGGGCTCGCGAGTGCGTTGGGGCGTTCGGTGATGACCGGTGTGGGCGCGGTCGGTTTCGGTGGAGTGTTTGGGGTCACCTGTGAGGCGCTGCCGGCCGGCGCGGTCACTGCGGCAGGCGCGGTACCGGGGAGCGGTGTGGCGGTGCTCGCTGAATCGTCCATGCCATTGGCACCTGGCCGTGGCGCTGGTGGGGCGGCGGGGCTCTGCCACTCCGGTGATTCGAACGCATCAAACCCGCGCACGGCACCGAGCGCTACATCAGACTTCTTGGGATCGGGGTCGGTGATGCCGCGGACGCCAAGCTCACGCAATCGCTGCGCGTCACGAGCGGTGTATTCCACGTCACGCATCAAGTTGTTCCACCCCTGCGGCAGGAACGCCAAGCACAGGACGATGCGCGCCAGAAGCGGCAGGATGTTCGTGGCGGCGAACTGACTCGGGCTCATGGGGCGGAGTCTAGGGGCGGACGGGAAATTAGGGCGTACCGGGGTCGGGCGGTCGGGTTGGTTCGCCGTTCTACCCACAACCCCTCTACACTTCCCGGTTCACGCTGCGGGCGTGGCGGAATTGGCAGACGCGCTGGATTTAGGTTCCAGTGGGGCAACCCGTGCAGGTTCAATTCCTGTCGCCCGCATTCACATCTCACTGGACGGACGAAGTACACCTCATGAGCGCACCTGTTACTCGCCGCACATTCGCCGTTGACGGATGGTCGCCCTCCTCATGGCGAACGCGCTCCACGCTGCAGCAGCCGGAATGGATCGACCAGGGTGCGTTGCGATCGTCATGCGCGGATCTTGCGCGGTTGCCGCCCTTGGTCACCAGCTTTGAAATTGAAGCGCTGCGCACGCAGTTGGCGGAAGCCGCTTCCGGTCAGCGATTCATTCTTCAGGGCGGCGATTGCGCTGAGACATTCGATGGATGCGAGCCTGGCTCGATCGCCGCGCGCCTGAAGATCTTGTTGCAGATGAGCCTGGTACTGGTGCAGGGTGGACGCCGCCGTGTCACGCGTATCGGTCGATTTGCGGGTCAATATGCCAAGCCCCGCTCAAGCGATGCGGAGACGCGCGATGGCGTGACACTGCCCGCATACCGCGGCGATTTGGTGAATGGGCCAGCATTTACCGCAGCAGAACGCGCCCCTGATCCACGCCGCTTGGTGCGTGGTCACGAGCGCGCCGCGCTCACCTTGAACTTCATTCGCTCGCTTGTCGACGGCGGATTTGCAGACCTCCATCACCCGGAATACTGGGATCTTGAGTTTGTAAAGCACTCGCCGTTGGCCGCTGAATATCAGGCGATGGTCGACCAAATTGGTGACGGACTCCGCTTCATGGAGACGCTGGTTGGCGTGAATGTTGCGCAAGTACATCGCGTTGATTTCTTCACGAGCCATGAAGGTTTGGTGCTTGATTACGAAGAAGCGCAGACGCGCCAAGTGCCGCATCGCGCGGGTTGGTGGGATTTGAGCACGCACTTCCCGTGGATTGGCGTTCGCACTGCCGATCCGGAAGGCGGACATGTGGAGTTCTTCCGCGGTGTTGAAAATCCAGTCGGCGTGAAGGTTGGTCCGAGTACGGATGCTGATGCGTTACTGCGGACCATTGCTCGGCTCGATCCGTACCAGACTCCGGGGCGCATTGTGCTCATCACCCGATTCGGCGCGCATGCCATTGCCGCGCACTTGCCCAAACTTGTCGAAGCCGTCAAGGCGAGCGGTCGTCCCGTGGTGTGGATCTGTGACCCGATGCACGGCAATACAGAGACGGTGATTCCGCAGTCGGGCCTTGGTAAGGGCGTGCCGGTCAAGACTCGTAAATTTGGACACATCTTGGCCGAAGTGGAGCAGGCGTTTGAGATTCACCGGGCTGCTGGGACGTGGCTGGGTGGGATCCATGTGGAACTCACCGGGGAAAACGTCACCGAATGCACTGGCGGCGCGCGCGGGCTGTCCGACGAGATGTTGGCGCAGGCGTACCACTCGGCCGTCGACCCGCGCCTCAATTACGAGCAGGCGTTGGAACTGGCGATGCTGATCGCGCGGCGGATGCGTAAGTAACGGCATCCGGTGTGGCGCTCGTCTATCGACCTAATTCTCTATGTTCGATCGCCCTCACGGCGTGGGTTCGTCTTTCGTAGACTCCTCCGTCCATGGCACGTCAGACGCGCAGAGTTGTTATCACCGGTACTGGGACCGTTACGCCCTTTGGCCTCGGCATTAGTGCGCTTTGGAGCGCGCTGTGCGAGGGCAAGAGCAGCATCGGCCCATGTCGCACCTTCGATTTCAGTGGCTTTCCAACACCGTTCGTTGCGCAGATCGCCGACGAGCTGTTTGATGTGAAGGCAGTGGTTCCGAAGTCGCATCGCAAGGCCACCAAGGTCATGTCGCGCGACATCGAACTGGCCGTGGGCGCAGCCACTGAGGCGATCAACCACGCAAAGATCATTACCAAGTCACACGAGCAGGAGTCGGTCACGATTCCGCCGGGACGCTTCGGTTGCCACATCGGCGCTGGACTCATTGCCGCTGAAGAGAACGAACTCACCGGCGCGCTGGCCTCCGCGCGCGGGGCAGACGGAAAGTTTGACATCAGTCGCTGGGGTAGCGAGGGCATCAAAAACCTGACGCCGCTGTGGATGCTCAAGTATCTGCCCAACATGCTGGCGTGCCACGTGACCATCATTCATGATTGCCAGGGTCCGTCCAACACCATCACCTGCGCTGAAGCGAGCAGTCTGCTTTCGATCGGTGAGTCGATGCGTGTGATCGGTCGCGGCGATGCGGATGCATGTATCTCTGGTGGCGCCGAAAGTAAGACCAACCTCATGGGCATGATGCGCCAGCATTACGCCAAGCGCCTTGCGGCGACAACGCCCGGTGAGGATCCGACACGCGTGGTACGCCCCTATGCGCCGGATGCCAAGGGCTGCGTGCCGGGCGAGGGCGGTGGTCTCTTGGTACTGGAAGCAATGGACGCCGCCGCCGCGCGTGGCGCCGTTCCGCTGGCAGAATTGGCTGGATTTGGCGCAAGTCAGAGTTTCTGCCCGGACACGCTGGGCGTTGACCCAGAGGCAGACGGCCAGGGAATCGTGGACGCCATTGAGGCCGCGCTCGCCGATGCTGGAATGTCGCCCGATGCCATCGATGCCATCATTCCGTTCGGCATGGGTGTCACGCTGGTGGATGCCG
>JBDKKN010000011.1:0-8949 GCA_039796075.1 Planctomycetota bacterium
CGGCGCGCTCGAGGCGCATGGTGGCAAGCAGGCGTCGGATCCAAGTGGGGTGCGCAGCAAGTGATTTGAGGGCTGATTCACTGGCGGCGCGGGCGGATGGCGGCTCTGCGGGCTGTTGTTGCGGTGGCGCCGATTGTGTTGGATCAAGCGGCTTTGATGGCGGTGACTGTGTCGGCGCGACCGCCGCCATGAAGCACGCGGCCACAAGGGTGATCGCCGCGCCGTACATCAGTTAGTCGCCGTGCAATTGCCGCAGGCGCGGCGAGGTGCGAAGCATCAATTGAACGCGTTCGAACTCTTCAAGCCAGTCTTGTAGCGTGGCGCTTGCTTCATCACTGGCAACGGTCGCCCATGGAAGTGGGCAGGATGCACCAAGTTGCCGCGCGGCGATTGATCGGTAGCGCGCCAGGGTGCGATCGCCCAGCATGGAGCAGAAGTTGAAGTCCTCCGAGCACCACACCACCGTGGGCACGCGGGTTCCGCCACAGATGCGCAGTTGATCAGCGAGATCAGCGTGGTCGGCCTGCTCTAAGAATCGAACATCGGCCACCGGGCACGCGGCAGCAATGGCGCCGATCATGGGGCATTGCACGGCGCAGTCACCGCACCACGCTCCGGTGAGTACCAAGACATTCATTCGGCGCGTGAAACCAGCAAGATGCACGCCCTGTTCAGGAGTGAGCCGCGCAGCGGCGATATGCGCTTTCCAACCAGCCGTGCGTTCGGCGTGCGCAGCGAGGTAGTTCTGCCAAGTCAATCCAGCGCTGTGTTCGGATTTCCAGGTGCTGCTGTCAAGCATCGGTAGTAGTCACTTTCAATTGGCGAAGCATGTCAAATGCTTGGAGTGGGGTGAGGGTGTTCAAGTCAAGCAGACGGAGTTTCTCGATGGCTGGATGGGGCGGGGCGCTTTCCGTGTGGCTTGCGAAGAGCGGCATGGCATCCACCGGTTGTGCGCCGGTTGCGGCGGCGGAACTGTTGCCGCGGCCACGCGTTCCGCGCGTTGACTTGGGCGAACTGTTCACTTCAAGGGTACTGAGCACATCCTTGGCGCGCGCGACAACAGACTTTGGAATGCCAGCAATCTGCGCAACATGAATGCCGTAACTGCGATCGGTTGAGCCGGGAAGAATGCGATGCAAGAACACAACGTCGCCCTTCCATTCGCGCACCGAAACGTGCAGGTTGCGAACGCCCGCGATGCGAGTGGAGAGGTCAGTGAGTTCGTGGTAGTGCGTTGCAAAGAGCGTCCGCGCACCGGCGGCGGCGAGGTGTTCGGTGATCGCCCATGCGAGGCTGAGTCCATCAAGCGTGCTTGTTCCGCGGCCGATTTCGTCAAGCACTACGAGTGATCGCGGCGTTGCATGATTGAGAATGCGCGCGGTTTCCGTCATTTCCACCATAAAGGTGGATTGGCCGGAGTGCAGTTCATCGCTGGCGCCGATGCGGGTGAAGATGCGATCGGTGACGCCAACGATGGCGCGTTCCGCTGGCACGAAGCTACCCATATGTGCAAGGAGGACAATGAGCGCGGTCTGACGAATGTAGGTGCTCTTGCCGGCCATGTTTGGTCCGGTGATGAGTGCCAATGTTGCGGGCTGGAGCGCCGTGCCGAGTTCGGTGTCATTCGGAACGAATCGGTCGCGCAGCAATTCATCAAGAACGGGGTGGCGACCGCCGGTGATTTCGAGGACGGATTCTTCCACAATTTCTGGGCGAACCCAGCGATGGCGCGCGGCAACTTCTGCGAGGCTGGCAACTGCATCGAGGCTTGCAACCGCGTCGGCGAAGCGGACGAGTTCCGGGAGGCGTTCGGCGGCTTCGGTGCAGAGCGCATCAAAGAGGGCGCGCTCGCGGGCAACGGCGCGTGACTCGGCGGAGAGAACCTTGTCCTCAAACGTCTTCAACTCCGGCGTGATGTAGCGCTCCGCGTTGCGCAGCGTCTGGCGACGTGTGAACTCTGCGGGCGCCTTGACCGAGTGGGCATGAGTGATTTCAATGTAGTAGCCAAACACACGGTTGTAGCCAATTTTCAGGCTTGGAATGCCGTGTCGCTCCCCGAGTTCTGCTTGATAGCGCGCCATCCATGCGGTGGCGTCGCGCTGCAATGATCGGCATTCGTCGATCTCTGCATCGGCACCGTCTTTGAATAGACCACCGTCGCGCATATGCGCGGGTGGTTGCTCGTTGCATGCAGCGCTGATGCGGGTGGTAAGCGTTGCAACTTTCGCTGCGGCTTCCTCAAGTGCGGTGCGTGCGCCGGAGAAAGCGGGTGCATCGCCGAGCGACTGCGCGATGCGCCCAGCGAGCGTCATCGATTTACCGAGCGCAACCAGATCGCGTGGCGTTGCACGCCCCATCGACATGCGACTTGCGATACGCGCTACATCCTGCACGCCGTCGCACGAGGCGCGCAATTCTTCACGCATGCGTTCGTCGGCAACGAGCGTGGCGATGGCGTCCTGGCGCGCGCGGATAGCGGCGCGATCACCGAGCGGCGCGCAGGTCCACTCGCGGAGCAGGCGTCGACCCATGGGGGTGCGCGCTCGTTGCAAGACGCTGAGGAGCGTGCCTTCGGTTCCGCCGGAGCGGAGTGTTCGTTCAACTTCTAGGCTGCGAAGGGTGGTTCCATCAAGCACCACGTGCGCGGCGCGGCCGGCGCGACGTGGTGGGCGCAGGTGTGCCAGCGGGCGGACGGAGCGGCCACCACTGGCGGCGGGATCAGTGCCGAGGCCACGTTGCGTATCGATCAGATGGCGAAGCAGGGCACCGGCGGCGGTTGCTGACGGCGCGTCGTCGCTCAGGTCAAAGCTCTCCAGCGTTCGGACGCCGAAGTGTTCCTTGAGAAGCGCCACGGCGTCTGCGGGGCGGAACATCCAGCCGGGGACTTCAAGTGCGGGGCAGCCAAGGGCGCGCGCGGCACGAGCAGCGGGGCGATCGGCGTCTTCGTGGTCGCCTTCTGGAAGCAGCAGTTCGCTGGGACCGATCCGTGCGAGCACATCTTCAAGGAGCGCGGCGTCGCATTCTTCGACGGTGAATTCACCAGTCGATAGTTCGACCGCGGCCACTGCAGCGCGGAGGTCATTCCCTGTGCCGGTGATCCACGCGGCGGCAATTCGATTTGCGCGGGAATCATCAAGCAGGGTTTCGTCAACCAAGGTTCCCGGTGATAGGACTCGCGTGACTCCGCGCTCCACGACGCCCTTGGCTTCGGCGGGGTCTTGCAATTGCTCACAGACTGCAATTCGGTAGCCCTGCTCAACCAAGCGGCGCAGGTAGCCCTCAACGGCATGAAACGGAACGCCGGCCATCGGCTGACCCTTGGTGCGCTCGGTCAGGGTGATGCCAAGCGCGCGGTGTGCGGTCACCGCATCTTCATCAAAGAGCTCGTAGAAGTCGCCCATCCGGAACAGCAACAGGCAGCCAGGGTGCTGACTCTTGATGCGGTCATACTGGCGCATGGCCGGGGTATCCCGGTTGTAGGCGCGGGGTGCGATTTCAGCGGTTGGTTCGCCAGCGGACATCAGGTGCGATGGTACGGGAGGGCGCCGATCTTGCCCAAAAACAACGCAACCCGCACGGCGGCGGGTTGCGGGGTCGGGTACCGGGCACCCGTTTCAGTGGAGTGGATGAGGATCGAACTCACAACCTCCTCGATGCGACCGAGGCGCTCTTCCAATTGAGCTACCACCCCAGCGGTCGGACGAATCAGTCTATCCGGCTCAACAGGGCGCCGCAAGGCGTTACGGGGTTTCGCTGGTGCCTGATGAGTGCGCAGATCTTTGATTGTGCTGCTTGAATGCCGCAATTTTCAGCCGTCGCTGCAGTATCGTGTAGCCCCCGACCCCGGTGCGAAGGACTGCTTCGCCCGGCATTCCCGGCCGAACCATGGGTCCCGAAACCGCCCTCATCGTCTTCTGCGCGTGCATCGTGGTGGCGTCCCTTGCGGGCGGCATGGTGCCAGTGGTGCTGCGCCTCACGCATCGACGATTGCAGTTTGGATTGAGCTTCGTTTCTGGCGTCATGCTTGGGGTCGCGCTCTTTCACATGGTGCCGCACGCGCTGATGGCGCGCATGGAATCGGCGCCTGCTGGTGGCGACTCACACGGGCTGTTCGATCCGTTGATGGTGGCGCTGGCGCTTGGGTTCCTGACGATGTTCTTCTTGGAGCGATTCGCGCATTTCCATCAGCATGAATTGCCCGAGCCAGCGTGCGATGATCCGATGCACGGGCACGAGGGCCACCATCACGCTTCGCATGAGCACTCCGGGCATAGTCATGGCGGTACTGCTGCCGGACACGCATCCGTTGGAAGGCTGACGTGGACCGGCGCGGCCGTTGGCATGGGACTTCACTCGCTGCTGGAGGGCGTGGCGCTTGCCGCCAGCGTGGCCGCTGTCCGTGAAGTGGAGCCAGGCGTGGCGCCAGCCCTTGCTGGGCTTGGCACGTTCCTCGTGATTTTGCTGCATAAGCCATTTGATGCCATGACCGTTGCCACGCTGTTCCATGCGGGTGGCGGGAGCCGCGGCAAAGTGCTGTTGGTGAACTTCCTGTTTGCCGGCTTGGTGCCGATTGGCGTGGTGCTCTTTATGTTGGGCGCCGCCGCGGCTGGCGGGACGGCCACGGTTGTTCCGTATGCGTTGGCATTCTCAGCGGGCACGTTCCTGTGCATTGCTGCTGCGGATCTGCTGCCGGAAGTGCAATTCCATCGCCATGACCGTGTGGGCTTGTCGATCGCACTGGTGCTTGGATTGGTACTGGCACTCGCTGTTGGTCGCATGGAAGCACTGGCGCACGTTGGGCATGAGGGGCATGACGGACAGCACATGGATCATGCTGGTCATGCAGGTCACGCCGATCACGCCGATCATGCCACTCACGATCACTGATCTACACTTCTTATTTCCACGGAATTGATATGAAAGCAGAACGAGTCCTCGCTGAACTGAATCGCTTGCGGCAAGATCTTGACAAGAATCCCAAGGATTCTGAGTGGTTCACGCTGCATCATGCATTTTGTTTCATCTCTTACAAGATGGGTGACTTTCAGAAGTACCTCGACGAGAACATCAAGCCTGGCGATGAGCCCGAATTTGACTGAATCCTGAACCATGCCTGACTACAAGAGCACGCTCAATCTTCCCAAGACCGACTTCGCCATGAAGGCGAACCTCTCGCAAGCCGAACCGCTGACCGTGAAGCGTTGGCAAGAAGAGGCGCTGTACGAAACCGTACAAGCCGCGCGCGCGAATGCGCCGCTCTATTCGTTCCATGATGGCCCTCCGTATGCCAACGGATCGATTCACTTGGGGCACTTGCTCAACAAAGTCTTGAAGGACATTGTGGTGCGATCGCGGCTGATGGACGGCATGCGCGTTCCCTACGTGCCGGGCTGGGATTGCCATGGTCTTCCGATTGAGCACAAGGTGGTCACGGAAATGAATGAGAAGGGCAAGCTCCAGAAAGTGATGGAGTTGCCGGACGATCAGCGGCGCATGATCATTCGTCGTGAGTGCCAGACGTATGCCGACAAGTTTGTGAAACTGCAGTCCGGGCAGATGCAGCGGCTCTTGACGCTTGCTGACTACGCCAATCCGTACCTCACCATGAAGCCCGCCTTTGAGGGCGCGGTCATTGAGGACTTTGCAGACTTGGTGGAGCAGGGGTTGGTCTCACGAGCGTTGAAGCCAGTGCACTGGTCGATCGCTAACCGCACCGCGCTTGCCGAAGCTGAACTGGAATACGAAGATCGCGAAGATCTTTCGGTGTACGTCGACTTTGAAGCGGCGGACCGCGAAGCAGTGGAGCGTGCGTTTGAGTGCGAGCTTGACTGCACTCCTAGCTTCACCATCTGGACCACCACGCCCTGGACGCTGCCGGCCAATTTGGCGATTGCTGTCCACGCTGACTATCGATACGCCATGGTTGAAGTGGACGGCAATCTGGCAGTCATGGCCACGGACTTGGTGGCCAAAGTCACCAAGCTGGCGGGCAGTGACAAGGTGCGGATTGTTGCGGAAACGAACGGCGCCAAGTTGGTTGGCTTGAAGTACCGGCATCCGTTCTGCGACCGTGAATCATCAGTGGTTGCAGCTGACTACGTGACGCTTGAGGATGGCACGGGTCTGGTTCACACGGCACCGGGTCACGGCGCGGAGGACTATCGCACCGGACTGAAGGAAGGTCTGGAGACGTACTGCCCGGTGCGCGATGACGGAACCTACGACGACACGGTGCCGGCGTGGCTCCGCGGCAAGAGCGTCTGGGATGCCAACAAGGAAATCACGGAACACCTGCGGCAGAGTGGTCATCTGTATCACGATCACGTCTTTACACACTCCTATCCGCATGACTGGCGATCCAAGACCCCGGTGATCTTCCGAGCCACGGAGCAGTGGTTCATTGGCGTTGATCGTGCCACCAAGCGCGATGGCATTTCCTTGCGCGCATTGGCGCTTGATGCCACGGGCAAGAGCGCCGCTGAGGGCGGCATTGATTTCGTTCCAAGCTGGGGCCGCAATCGCATGCGTGGCATGCTGGAGAGTCGCCCGGATTGGTGCATCAGTCGACAGCGTGCATGGGGACTGCCGATCCCGGCATTCCGCACGGAAGCAGGCGAAATTCTCCTGACGCCGGGAACCGTGCGTGCCATTGCCAAGCGCTTCCGCGAGAAGGGCAGTGACGCGTGGTTTACCGATGGCCCAGCGGAATTGCTGGCGCATTGGAATGCCGCCGCTGACCCGGATGCGCCCAAGGGCGTTGACATTTCCAAGTTGGTCAAGCTGTACGACATCTTTGACGTGTGGTTTGAATCAGGATCCAGTTGGAACGCAGTGCTGCGCGAGCGCGGCCTGGGCTTCCCGGCGGACCTGTACTTGGAAGGTTCCGATCAACATCGTGGTTGGTTCCAATTGAGTCTTCTTCCAGCGCTTGGTGCCACGGGCAAACCGCCGTTCAAGGCGTTGGTCACCCACGGATTCATCGTTGATAAAGACGGCAAGAAGATGTCCAAGTCGATCGGCAACACCATTGAGGTGGAAGATCTCTTGAAGCAAGTCGGCGCCGAGGTGTGCCGTTGGTGGGTCTTTAGCGTTCCGTACGAAGGCGATATCAAAGTTGATATGTCCTTCTTCACGACCGCCGGCGAGAGTTACCGCAAGGTACGAAACACCGTTCGCTATCTGTTGAGCAATTTGTACGACTACACGCCGGCTGCTGACGAAGCGGCTCAATTGGCGAAGACCGATCCCAACTCCATTGATGGCTGGGCGCTCGGCGAATTCTGCAAACTTCAGGAAGCAGTTCTGGCTTCGTACCGCGGTGCCAATTTCCGCGACGCGCAGGTGGCGATCTTTGACTTCTGCAACAGCACGCTCAGTTCGGAGTGGTTTGCTGCAACCAAGGATCGTCTGTACTGCGATCGCGCCGACGGCACGCGCCGACGCGCAACGCAGCGCGCCATGAATGCAGTTGCCGAGGGTCTCATCCGCATGCTTGCCCCAGTGCTGCCGCACACGGCTGACGAAGCCTGGCGTGCGCTCAAGGGCGCGGATGCAAAGAACGTTGTCTTCGAGCAGCATGTCCCGATCACCTTCGCCGCCGCCGCCGGTTGGCCGGCAGTCTTCGCAGCGCGCGAATCTGCCATGAAGGCGCTCGAGGAAGCAAAGTCACAAGGCATCGAGAATTCCCTCGACGCCGGTCTGGTGATCCCAGACGCCGACGGCACCCTGAAGCCATTCGCTGCAGAACTGGCAGACCTGATGGGCGTGAGCCGCGTGACGCTTGATCCTGCGGCAAAGCTTGTCTCAGTCACCGACCTCCGCGAAGAACCCCGCTGCGAACGCAGCCGCAAGCGCGACGGCACCGTGCGCGAGCGCGCAGATGGTGGACTACTCAGCGACCGAGATGCCGAAGCAGTTAAATAGGTGCCGTTCACCCCTGTCCCCATTTTCGGGGCATCACTGCGCTACCAACGGCGTGAATTCCACGCAGTTCTCAACACCGTGACCTGGTCGCAGGCGCCGGAGAGGATAGGGCCGCGCTCAGCGGCCATCCTCGTAAGGCGCGTGCGGGCCAGTACGAAGGCGCGCGGTCGAAGTGAGTTCAGCCGCCCCCCGCCCCCTCCGTTGCGCGCGGGACCCTCGGACGCGGACGGCTGCGCTCCACAAGGTTCCGCTTAGCCTCGGGCGAAACTGTTCGTCCGGTTGGCACCCACGGGGCGTACGTCCAACCGCCGGACTTCTCAGTTTCACACGCCGCTTACCGAGGATCCCGTGCTCACTGCGGGGGCTCGCACACGGAACGGCGCGTGGATGCTAGGGACTGGAACCCGTTCCTCGGGGCGCAGGCGGCAAGGGAAGATTTTTCGGGCGCAGCGCAGTCAGAACGGCGTTTTTTCATTCGCGATGAAAATCTTAAAGAATGCATGATGGGTGGGGGGGGGGGGAGATTACGTTCTTGTTTGTGGAGCGCGATGTCAGACGCAGGTGAAAACTGCAAATGATGCACGCAGCTCAAGAAACGATTGTCCTAGTGGGGCAAACGAATGTCATAACCGCGCCGACGGTTTCGGCTACCTCATGTCTACACGGGAGTGTGGACCAAACGGGCGAAAGCCCAGTACGGAGTTTCAAATGCGGAACACAACTTTTACTTCTTCGGTCGCGGGTGCTTTGCTGTTTGGCGGAACGCTTGGCGGAGCTACTGCGGCGAATGCGGCAGTGACCACCACTCTTGATTTAGCGACTGCCGGCGCTTATGGCAGTGGTGTCAGCAAGAACCAAACTGTTGGTGGTCTTAGTAATGTGACTACTTTGGGTGGTCCAGTCGGAGTCACTTGGGGAAGCGCAACTGGTGGCACCCGCCCCGGTAGCACCCAAACAAGCGGATTTGGTATGCAAGCATCTGGAAACGCTGGCGTCGGCGGTTGGGCTGGAACTCAAGGCGCTCTT
>JBDKKN010000012.1:0-6511 GCA_039796075.1 Planctomycetota bacterium
AGCGTTGGTGTTGCGCCAACAGTTCCATCCATTTCGGCCAGTGCGGTCCCGGGATCGGCCGCCTTCACCGCAAAGAGTCCCATGCCGGTTGCTGCCGGATGGACGGTCACGCAGTCGTGTGCAACAGGTGCAATGGTCATGCATGGAGCATAATGGCATTGCGGGTTGCACCGTGTCAACCGCTGGCATCGGCCACCTGATCATTGCCAAAAAGCACACCGACCGCACCCAGTGGATGCGGTCGGTGGAAGGATCAGATCATTGCCCAACTACACGTTGAGCGTCAGTTCGGGGCGAGCGCCTCGCGCTGACTTAGGGGCACGCACCCCATGCGCCGAGCAGCAGGCCAAGGTCGGCACCATTGACTACGCCGTCAAGGTTCAAGTCGCCGATGCATCCAGGCGTCCCGCCCGAGCATGCGCCCCACGCGCCAAGCAGCAGGCCAAGGTCGGCTCCGTTGACAACGCCGTCCAAGTTGAGATCGCCGACGCATGCGCCAGTTTGTGGCGGACCATCAATTCTGAGAGTGCTAGTGACGTTTACCGTTGCGCTGTACGAGCCAGCAACGATGTAGTAAGTCTGACCCGACACCAGATCCTGCGTCAGCGGGAAGCCAGCGAAGGTACCCGTTGCGCCGCCGTTGGTGGCATCGATAAAGCTAGCAAGGTTTGCAGTTCCACCGCTTGAACACAACGGAGCATCGTCGTTGTATGCGAGCGTCTGGAAGGTGGTGCCGACCGTCGGGCACACGGTACCGATCGCCATCATGGTGTCGCCAGTAGATCCGCAAAGACTGAAGCTGTACGCGCCAGTGGCTCCAGCGGTGAACTTGAACCACGTCGACTTCTGGATGGTCGCAGAGGCTGTGTTGGTTGCGTTGGACTGGACTACTTGCGGAGTTGTTGAGGCGGTGTCATCAAATGCGTTGTCACCAAACACGGCCACCGTGGCGTCACTGCATGCCGGGAGTGCCGGAGCAATGACAACGATGTTGAGCGGGGACGTCAGGACGGTGCCTGCCGTGTCTCCGCCAGCAACGCAATAGACGGTCTGACCGGCGGTCATACTCATTGCAGCGTTGCACGATCCGCTGCAGGCCAGTACGGAGGAACCAACTGCGCAGCCGTCGAGAATCGCGAACCGCACGCCGCTCTGAGCACACGCGCTGAACGCATACGCCCCATCCACTGGCGCAACGAACTTGAAGTAGTTCGCCTTGTAGGCAGTGCCGCAAGAGCCGAGCGCAAGATCGGTTGCGGTTGTCGAATTCATCCCAACATTACTGATACCAACCGACACCGTTGGATTGAACGATGCGCACGGGTCGTAGTTCGGCGGCGGTCCGCCTGAGCCAGCAAGGATCTGCACTCCTGCAACGGACTCCCAGGAGACCGATTTGAGCGTGCGAACGCCCATCGTCGCGCCGATGGTCATGATGCCGGAGCCGTAGTGGGTGAGTCCATCAGAAGCAACGAATCGGAAGCCGAAGTAGTTGTCTGCATTGAGCTGCCAGCCGCCAGGGTTGACGCCACAGGCGGTGTTGCCGAAGGTGGAAGCCGAACTGACAACGGTTCCCGATGCCAAGCTTGCAACAGCAACAGTAGTTCCGGTCTGACCGAGGCCCGTGACGCAACCGCTCGGCGCCAATGCGGCGAACCAGCTCATGGTTACGGTGGACGTTCCGTAGGGGTTGATGTCCCAACCAGCGACCTGGCTAGCGGCGGAGCCGGAGGTCTGAAGCTCAACATTCACATAGAGACCGTCAATATTGTTTGGAACTACTTGGTTCAGGTTCCACGTAATCACAGCGGCGTTTACAGTGCCGACCGAGGCAACAGTCGTCAGTGCGGCAGCGCACGCGAGGAAATGCTTGGAAAGGCGGCTGCCTGACGCCGTGGCGCCCATAGTCGTGCGGGTGGGTTGTGTCATCTTCGTGTCTCCGGTTGTTGTGGAAATTCCGTCGTAGCCAGAAATTTAGCAGCAATTTAGATGTTTGCTAACAAATAACCGCGGAATGCGCTCACAAAGCACACCGCCCGCACCGTTAGGACGGTGCGGGCGGTGGAATGTCACATGATGTCACCGACGCCGGCGAGCCGGCAGGTGATTATGGGCAGACGCCCCAAGCACCCAACAGCAGACCAAGGTCAGCACCATTCACGACGCCATCGTTATTGAGGTCGCCAGTGCCTGTGAAGCCCCAGTTGCCCAAGAGCAGACCCAAGTCCGCACCACCAACCACGCCGTCGAGGTTGATGTCACCCAAGCATGGCGGTGGACCCGCTGGCCCAGTGATTTCAATGTTGAACGGACCAACCGCAGCAGCGCTGTAACCGCCGACTGCAAAGTAGTAGGTCACGCCTGAAACCAGGTCAAGTGAGAGGAGCGAAGTGAACGGAGCCACGCCACCGGTGCAACCGTCGTCGTCGCACGCGATGGTGGTGCCAGCGTCGCCACAGGTGGAGAGCGCCGCGATGCGGCAGTCGGCCGTGGTGCCAGTGTCAGCGCAGTTGCCGATGGTGAACGCACCAGAGACTGAAGGTGTGAATTTCAGGTATTTCGGTGCATTGATCGCCTGCGGATTAAACTCAAAGGTGCAAGCACTGCCGGTCATATCCAAGTCCGGGAAGGACTGATCTGGGATGACCACGGTGATGCCGATGCTGGCGTTGATGATCTCTGACGGACTGCACGGGTCAACTGGTGGAGCTGGCTCACCGATGGTGATGACCTGGTTGGCTGGGATTGGGTAAGTCACACCAGCTTCCACGTAGCAACCAAGGGCGATGTAGTACGTAGCTCCCTGTGTTGCATTCCAAGACACCTTCGAGGTGTATGGAGCTGCTCCGTCGGTGCAACCATCGTCATCAGCGGCGATGAAGGTGGCCGAATCGCCGCAGGCGGTCAGGATCGCAAGACGGGAGTCGGACGAATTGCCGCACATGGCAGCTTCGAACAGACCGCTGGTTGGCGCAACGAACTTCAGATAGTTCGCTGTACCGATAGCAGGCTCGCCGAATGCTGGTGTCCAATAGCCTGTGAGATCCAAGTTGGCCGCGCCGCAGTCGACGACGACGTTGTTGGAACCAACCTGCACCACGGTCTGGTTGGCACATGCGTCGTAGCCGTTGGTGCAGAACTGCGCGTCCATGACCACGGTGGTGGTTGCTGGGATCGCAGTCGCTACGCCGTATCCGCCCACGCCGATGAAGTAGGTGACGCCGGCAGTGAGGGTGACCTGCAGCCTCGATGGACCCGCAATGGTTCCGCAGCCGTCATCGTTTCCGAACTCCACGGAGTTACCATCGCCACAGACGGTGCCCAGGACGATCCAACTATCAAAGTCAGCATCAGCGCAATTGGAGAAGGTGTAGATACCGTCCTGCGTAGGAGTGACGGTCAAGTACATGCACTTGTAGACCACCACGCCGGCCCAAGCGATGTCCAGATCAGCTGCTCCTGCGTTCATGGTGAGGACGTTATCGCCAACCACCGCTGTTGGTGGTGCGGCGCAAGCGTCGTAGGGTGGTGCTGCTTCAGAGATGGTCACCGTCATAGTGGCCGGCGGTGCAGCGGTGGTGCTGTACATGCCGACGGCGATGTAGATGGTTTCGCCCTGCGTTGCAGCAAAGTTAATCGACGATGCCAAGCCGCAACTGTCGTCGTTGCAGGTCAGTGCACTTGATGGATCGCCGCAGACCGTGAGGGCACCCATGACGGTGTCAGCGGTTTGCGAGCAGTTATTCGCGTTGAATTGGCCCGTGGATGGGGCGACGAACTTCAGGTAGTTCGCCTTGTTTGCGGCCGCTGCGAAGGATCCGCAGGCAAGGTCAAGGTTGGCAGCGGTGGCGCTCATCGGCAGCGTGTTGACGCCGAGGGTGCCGGTGGTTGCACCGGTGCATGCGTCAAACGGAGGTGGTGGATTGCCGAAGGTGACGGTGAGCGTGCCGCTGGTGACTGCAGCGTCTTGGCCGGTGACGCCGCCGTCGTCGTACGACTCGTAGACGAAGACTTTCAGCGAGGTGGTGCCAGCTGGAATGAGGAAGGGAGCGCCACCGAAGGTAGTGCCCGAGCCGGAGCCGGTGAAGGTGCCGCCCGCAGTGGTGGTCGATGGCTGGATGGTCCAGAAGGCGGTGGTTGAGCCCGCGACTTCAACGCGGATCTTGAACTCGCTTTGCCAACTGCCGTTGATGGCGTTAAAGCTGAGGTTGTTGAAGCTCATGGCAGAAACGCCAGTGGCGCCGCCGGGGACGGCAATGGTGGTGGAACTGTTGGTGGGGACGGCGATGCCGCCGTAGGTGACCCAGCCAGCCATGTTCACATCAGCGGCTGTGGCGATTCCAGTGATTGCCAACGCGGCTAGGGCGGCGATGGGCTTCAGGCGTGTTAAGAATGCGATCATGAAATGCGGGGCTCCAATTAAAAGTGGACTAGTTTCACACCATTGGGGCGAACACTGCATCGTCCCACACGACAGATAGGGTGGTAGATCTTCCATGGCAGCGACAGCGCCCGGGAAGCACCCATCGCTCCAAGGTAGCCCAAGTTCAGTTCTGAACAAGTTTTTAGTGTCCGGAATGTTTTCTCTCGGTGAATTGTTTGACCGGGGTGGGGGACGATTTCGTGGGGTGAGTGGGGTTCTGAGGTCCTCGGAGAGGAAATTTGTGGGTCACCCCGACTTTTGGCTGTGTAATCGGGGGCAATGCGGACCTGCATGCTTCGTTTGGGAAACATGATCAATCGGTTCGCTCGCGTGGGTGCAATGGGTATTGGTGCTGGATGCGCGATCGCGTTGATGGCAGCTGGTGGGGTCCAGCGCAGTGCAGCCCCGCCGCTCGACGTGGCTCCCGTGACGGCTCCGGCGCCCGCGCCCGCGCCGCCGAACTTTGTGTTTATCTTGGCCGACGACCAAGCATGGAACGGTCTTTCGGTTCGCATGATTGCCGGGGATGATGCAAGTAAGAGCCGCACAACTCAAACGCCCAATACGCAGAAACTTGCGGACCGCGGAGTGGTTTTTTCGCAGGCGTATGCGGCGCATCCAAAGTGCGAGTGCTCGCGCGCTTCAATCATTTGTGGGCGAACCACAACCTCGCTGAATGCAACTTCCAAGTCAGTGCGTACGTGGGCGGCACCCGTAGCGGATTCACTTGCGAATTCGTTGAAGCGCTTACGCCCCGAATATCGCGCCGCACACTTTGGTAAGTGGCAATGGTCGCAAACGCCAGCATCCATGGGCTATGACCGGAGTGATGGGATTACCCAGAATGAAGATGGCGATAGTAAGGATCCCGCTGACCCGAAGCAGTCATTTGGAATCACCAAGCGCGCCCATGCATTCATGGAGCAACAGGTGAAGGATGGGCATCCCTTCTATATGCAACTTTCGTACTACGCGGTGCACCAAAAGCCACAAGCGCTTGCAGAGACGCTGAAGAAGTATGAGTATGGGGGCGCGGCGGATGCCAGCGGAGCCGGAGGCGCTAAGGGTGCGAAAGGGCCGAAGGGCGGTGCTGATCGCGCAGTGCACTCAGCGATGGCGGAGGATCTTGATACTTGCGTTGGCGCGGTACTCAAGGATCTTGAACAACTGGGTATCGCCAAGAACACCTATGTCATTTACATGTCTGACAATGGTGGTCGCACCGAGAACCTGAAGGGTGGAAAGGGGAATCTGTGGGAGGGGGGCATTCGCGTTCCACTGATTGTTGCGGGGCCAGGGGTCCGCGCGGGCGAGTATTGCAAGGTGCCGGTGGTGTCGTATGACATTCTGCCCACGGTGCTTGATTTGGCAGTCGCTGGCACCGCTGTGCCCGCCGGTGTGGAAGGCGGTAGTTGGCGAAGCGTGCTGACTTCAGGCGCTGACGCCGCGCAGGTGAGTCGACCGATCGATCGAATGGTGTGGCATATGGCAGTGGAGGTCGAGCACCCGCAGAGCGCCATGCGTCAGGGCGATTTCAAGATCCTCTATTACTGGGACACCAAACAGGTGCAACTCTTTGATGTTGCGAAGGATCGCACTGAATCGAAAGACCTGTCCGCTGAGCAGCCAGATCGTGTGGCAGCCATGCTTTCCGTACTGAAGGAACATGTTCGCGCGGGTCTTGGTGAGCAACAAGTGGAGGCGCTCGAACGTGGTGAGAAACCGACCGATGGCGGCGGGAGGAAAGGACAGCGCGGAGACAAGCAGGCGCCGCGTGAAGATAAATCAGCGCCGCGCGAAGGGAAACCCGTGCCGAGCTAACAGTTGTATTGCACGGCAGTCCTGTGGAAATGACATCACCGTTGCGTTGCGATGATCCACCCACCGCCGAAGGTCACGCCTTGTTGCGATACAAACTTGGGTCAACCGCAGCGCACATCAGCTGCTCGTTGAGCATGCCCCCAAGAAACGCATTGATCTGCGGCACGAACGCGGCTGGGTTGGCTACTAGCGCCGCGTACGGAATGCGTAGTACTTGAAAGTTTGGGTGCGAAGCAAGCCACTGTTCCAACACTTTCAACTGCTGTT
>JBDKKN010000013.1:0-11081 GCA_039796075.1 Planctomycetota bacterium
CCGCGATCTACTCGCCTGGACCGTTCGATACGCCGAAACTCACCACGCCCGGCAGTTTCGCCGCGCAGAGTTACAACACGATCACGCTGCTCTCCATCTTCTTGATGCTCTACTACTTCACGGAAAGCCTGGCGCGCGATGAACGTTCGCGTATTGCTTCCATCGTGAATGTCAGCCCGTCGCGCACGGGTGCATTGACGCTCGGACGCATGGCGGCGTGCACCACCGTGGTGGCGGTGGCGCTTTTTGGCGGTCTCTGGGCTGCCATGATCTTGGCGATGGTGGTGCAAGGCGTGCAATCGGGCATCATGCTCATTCCAAGTCCCGGCCCGTTGGTCATCGCTTGGGGCGCCATGCTTCTGCCCACGCTCTTTGCGTGGATGTGCTTCATGACGCTCATCTGGAGTCAGTTCCGCAATCGCTATGCGGTGTACGGCGCGGGCATCGGTGCCATGATCCTCACCGGCTGGTGCGTGCAGATGGGCTGGATGAACTGGGTGTTCAATTGGCACCTATGGGGTGGCCTCACGTGGACAGATTTCGGCGCATTGGAACTCGACCGCGGCGTGTTGGTCCTCAACCGCGTGCTGTGGATCCTGGTTGGTCTGACGCTCCTCCACATCTCGCTTGAGTGGTGGCGCCGTCGCACCCCAGATGCGCAGGGCATCACTACGCGCCTGCAATTCGGGCGCGCGTGGAAGCGCGTCGTGTGGATGCTTGTCTTCGGTGGCCCAGCCATCGCCGCGGGCGTCACGCTTGCACTCATGGTGCGCAGTGGACCGACCGGCGGACCAGAACTGAGAGCGCAACGCGATTACTACGTGGGCAACGCATCGACGTGGAAGGATGTGCAGCAGCCAAAAATCATGAAGGTTGATCTCGATCTCAACCTCGATCCCGTCACCAACAGCATTGCCGTCAAGGGTAGTTACGGTCTACGCAACTCCACCGACAAGCCGATGCGCCGCATCGCGGTCACACCCGACAGCACGTTCGAAGGCGTGAAGTTCACGTTCGAAGGGAAGACCTGGGACCCCGAGGAAGCAACCAAGGAACGCAAGGCAAACCCGCGAAACCCAGCCTGCGAAAACAGTTCTGGCCTCTGGATCTTCACGCCCAAGGAACCACTGGCACCGGGCGCAGAGGTCACACTCGGCTTCGAACACGTGGCGCACGTCCCCGCTGGCACGCGCAAGAATCCGGCGGGCGCAGGTGAGTTCATCTTGCCCGCAGGCACCGTGCTCAACAGCTTCGGCGTGTCATTTATGCCGATGCTCGGCTATGTAGACGGCGTGGGCATGGACCCGGAACGCACTCCAGAAGCGAAGCGCCCCGAGCCTGATGATTGGAAGAAGGTCACCAAGACCGCCTTCGGCACCGGTGGCCACACCGATATGACCGCGCGCGTGAAACTCCCGGCCGAGTACCGCGCCAATATGCCGGGTGTGTGCACCTCTGACACTGTCGATGGCACCACTCGCACCATGGAATGGAAGAGCGATCATCCAATCATGGCCGTCAACCTGGTGGCTGGAAAGTGGCTGGAATCAAAGGGCGAACGCACCGCTATCTGGCACCTGCCCGCGCACTCATTCAATGTGCCGGCGATGTTGGAAGCGCTCGATGGCGCGCATGAGTGGTATTCGAAGTGGTTCTGGCCATACCCGTGGAAGGAACTCCGCATCAGCGAATTCCCAGGGCTCGCCGACTACGCACAAGGCTTCCCGACAAACATCGTCTTCAGCGAGTCCATCGGATTCTTAGCAAAGCCCAGTGCTGAGCAAGACGCACCGTTCATGATCGTGGCACACGAAGCCGCACACCAGTGGTGGGGCAATATCCTCCCACCGGGCGAAGCACCGGGCGGCAACATCCTGAGTGAGGGCATGGCGCACTTCTCCACTGCGCGTCTCTTCCGGCAACTGCGTGGCGACCGCGCGCGACAGGCATTCATGCGCGAAATCGAGTTCACCTATGCCAACCAGCGAAGTGTGGATGAAGAGCGCCCAATGACGGAGGTCGACGGCAACCGCCGCGGCGACGGCACCGTGACTTACGATAAGGGTGGCTGGGTCTTCTGGATGCTCATGGAGCATCTCGGCGATGACAAGATGGACGAAGGTCTGCGCGCGTTCATCGGCAAGTTCAAGGACGGCCCCGACTATCCGCTCCTGCAAGATTTCATCGCCGCCATGCGCCCGTTCGCCAAGGACGCTGCCGCCTACGACGCGTTCGTCGACCAATGGTTCTTGAGCGTTGCAATTCCAGAAATCAAGGTGGAATCAGCACAATTCACCGCACCCGCCAAGGATGGCGATCCGTGGCGAACGGTAGTGACCGTGCGCAACGCTGGCACCGGACTTGTTCCGATCGAAATTGCCGTGACCAACGGTGAAGATCGTTGGCCGCAGGCATCTCTGCCCCGAACTACTGAGGAGCGCACTGCAGCAGCAAAGCAGCGCGATGAATACAAAGACGCCCGCGGCACACACACGATTGCCCCTGCTGCAACCGCGGAGTACGTGATCGAAACAGCCTTCCAACCAAAGAAGGCTATCGCCGATCCCGACGTTCATACCCTCATGATTGGCCGAAAGACTGCTGAAGCGGATGTCACTGAAGTAGTGCCGACTTCACCAAAGTAGTACTCACTCCACTGCTCTTAGTTTCGAATCGCACTCGCGGCGCGCTTTCGCTCCGCGGCTTTCTGTGCAGACAAGACCAGCCCGGCGCCAAAAACCGCCACCACACCCGCCACCCACTGCTTGCCGGATAGCACTTCGCCAAAGTACGCGGCGCTGAACGCGCTGACGATAAACGGCTGCAATTGCAGCACTCCTGCCGTAGTAGCCACTCCCATGCGGTCGATGGCTGTGTAGTAAAGAACATGGCCGATCGCAATGCCAAAGAAGGCACTGAGACCAAGCGACCAGAGTTCATTAGCACCCAGGTCAAGAACCTCCGCGCCATGCCCGCGCGCAAAGGCCAGCATGCACGCCACCAGTGTTCCGCCCGTGTAGAGCGCAATCACTCCGAATGCAAACACCGGGTGATAGCCATACATGAACTTCCGAACAGCAAGTCCGTACACGCCGTAACCAATGCCGGCGAACACGGCAAGCAGCACGCCAATCATGGAGCTGCCTTCCAGAATATTGCCTCCACCAAGCAACACCCCCGCTACTCCGCAAATCAGTAGCCCCAATCCACCGAGGTATCGCACCGATGCGATCGTGGCACGCTCGGCCGGAAAGAGTAGGTACGCACCAATGGCAACCGCCACCAATTGCAACCGCAATCCAAAGGTCAACAGCCCAGGATTCACGTAACTGTGTGCTGCCGTGAACGCCACTTGTGCCAACGTGTTGGCGATGGCTGGAATCAGCGCTGCACGCCAAATGGTGCGCGGCAGCACGCCACGTGAAAGAGCCCACAGCACCGCCGGTAGCCAAAATAAAGCGCTTGCACCGTAGCGCCAACCGTTGTTGGTCCAGTGATCAATGTAACCCGCAAGATGCCGTACAAACAGCGGAACCGTTGACCAACAAGCGAGTGTGGCAATCAATACCAACACGCCCTCCGAGCGTTTCATGTGTCGCACTGCAAAGCTTGAAGCCGCCGATGGCACTGCGCGCATGCGCCGCAGCCCACTCATCCGAGCGCCAGTCTGCCGCCATCAACCGGAAGATTGACGCCTGTGAGATACGAAGCCGCGGGTGAAGCCAAGAACACCGCCACCGCTGCAATTTCTTCAGGCGCGCCCAGGCGACCCATGGGCACTGTTCGAAGCGCGTCGGCCTCTACTTCTTGCGCCGAAGTACCAGCGCGATGTGCACGCCCTTCAAAGAGCGAAGCGAGCCGAGCCGTGCGTGTAAAGCCAGGAAGGATGGTGTTCACGGTGATTCCAAACGGTGCCAGTTCCACTGCCAATGATCGACCCCAGTTGGCGACCGCTGCGCGAATAGTGTTTGAAACACCTAACCCGCGGATGGGCGTCACCACACTGGTGGAAGCAATATTGATGACGCGTCCGTAGCCGGCTTCGCGCATGCCCGGCGCAAACACTTGCACCAGCGCGTGATTGGCCAAGAGGTGCATCTCAAACGCTTTCGTAAAGTCTTCTGGCTTTGCCTCGATCGCCGCGCCCGCCGCCGGACCGCCGGTGTTGTTCACCAGCACATGGACGGGGCCAGCGCTGCTCAGGTGCGTACGCGCCGCAAAGTCCACATCCTTGGCGCTGCTGAAGTCCACCTCCACGCTCCAGTGCCGCTGCCCGACGGGCTTCGGCAGTTCTTCCAGCGTCCGCATCAAGCCTTGGTCATTTCGGCCACACACGGTCACCGTCGCGCCGGCGGCCGCCATGGCGATAGCCGTGGCCTTGCCGATTCCCTGGGTAGCGCCACACACAAACGCGTGGCGGCCAAAGAGCGGGAGGTGTGCGGTAGCGGGGGCGGAAGCCGGGGCGGTCGTCATTGCCGCAGCGTATCGAACCCCGGGGAGCGGTAGAACACGGCAGATGACGATCGCCACCCTTGCTGCCATTGCGCTGCTTGCCCAAGGAATTCCGCCCGCAGCACCGGTGGCCGTGCCGCCGGCAACACCGCCACTCACCCGCACCACCGTTCCTGGCCACTGGGAGGGAAACGGCCTCCCTGAAGGTACCGACGGCATCGCGTGGTACATCGGCGAGATCACCCTTGACGACCTCGACCGTGCCACCGACATGGTGTTCACGCCCGGCAACATTGATGATGCTGACGAGACATGGTTCAACGGCACGCGCATCGGCAGTACCAACAGCTTCCAAACCGAGCGCGCGTACACCGTTCCAAAGTCACTGTTGCGCACCGGCGTCAATCGTATTGCTATCCGTGTCACTGACATCGGTGGCGCCGGTGGATGGGTTGGAACATCCACATTGAAACCAACGCTTGCAGGTGACGCGTGCACCTTTGATCTCTCCGGAACGTGGTGGATCTGCCAAGGTGATCATCCCGAGTTAGCAACCTTTGATCCGGTCATGGATCCTGATTTGCACGCTCGCATGGTGCCCATTCCAGTCGGCACGCGCCGCATGAAACTCACGCCCATGGCAACGGTCACCGGCACACTGCCAGACCTCTGGTACACCGAGCCCGCCGCTGCATGGACCGACGCACTGCCCGTCGGTAACGGTCGCATGGGCGCCATGGTGTTCGGTGCTGTTCAGCATGAACGATTACAACTGAACGAAGCAACCGTGTGGGAAGGCAACGCAAACGACCGCAATGCGCCTGCCGCAAGCGAATTCTTTCAAAAAGCGCGTGCGCTGGCGCTTGCTGGAAAGGTCTTAGAAGCACAGCAAATCATTCAAGATCATTGCATGCTGCCGAGCGACATGATGCCACGCAGCCATCAAACGCTTGGTGATCTCCATATTGAAATGGTTGACGCACCACGTACGGCCTCTGAATATCGGCGCTCACTCACCATGCGCACCGGTGTTGCTGCCAGCAGATTTCAGGTGGACGGTGTTTCCATCGTCCGCGAAGTGATCGCCAGTGCTCCTGATGAATTGCTACTCATTGACACGCGTGTCGAAGGCGAAGGAAATCTCCCCGCCATGCGCATTCACTTACACCGCGACAACTTTGAAACAGACATGCCCGTGCACACCGCCATTCCAACCCGGCAAGGAGCGCGACTCTCATTCACTGGGCACACCGGCCAAGGTGGCGTGGGTTACGCATCCACTGCCGACATTCAGTCCGACGGCGGAACCATCACTATCGAGGGTGGTGATGCAGTGGTGCGCGGCGCAAAGTCTTTCACTATTGCCATTGCCGCGCGCACTGACTACTTCGGAAGCAACCCCGCCCTGCAATGCGAGAACGATCTTCGAAGCGCAGTGTCTGGTTGGCCTGCACTCAGCGAACGCGCCAGTGCGTGGTTTGCCAAGGCCATGGACCGCGTATCGCTTGACCTTGGCGGCCCTTCGCCTGAAGCCAGCGTCATTCCAGATCTTCTCTCTACACCCGCGCGCCTCGCTCGCTTTCGAGCCAAACCAGAGTGGGACAATGACTTCATTTCCCTGTATTTCCAGTACGGGCGCTACTTGCTGCTCTCCTCCAGTCGCCAAGGAAGCCTGCCCGCCAACTTGCAAGGCATTTGGAACCAACACTTCCGCGCGCCATGGAACGCTGACTTCCACACCAATATCAACGTGCAGATGAACTACTGGCCAGCGGGTCCGTGCGCACTTGTAGAGACAGAACTTCCACTCATTGACTTGCTTGACAAAATCCGCGTGCGCGGCGTGCGCACTGCACAAGATCTTTACGGCGCGCGTGGTTGGTGCTGCCATCACATCACCGATGCGTGGGCCATGACTGCGCCAGAGGGCCAGACGGTGTGGGGCATGTACCCGCTCGGCGGTACGTGGTTGGTGCGACACGCGTGGGAACACTATGAGTACACCAACGACACCGCGTTCCTACGCGACCGCGCATGGCCAGCATTGGACGGAGCAGTTCGATTCCTCCTTGACTACTTGGTGAAGGATCCAACTACTGGCATGCTGGTCAGCGGCCCAAGCACCAGTCCAGAAAATACTTTCATCCTTCCCGATGGCTCTCATGCGAATCTCAGTATGGGCACATCCATGGACCAGTGGATCGCCCGAGACCTCTTGGTGAATTACCTTGATGCCGCGCGCGTACTTGGGCGAGGCAACGAAGCGCTTCCCATTGAAGCTACTGAAGCACTCAAGCACCTCGCTATGCCCACCGTGGCCACTGACGGCCGACTCATGGAATGGTCAAAGCCCTATGGCGAAGCGGAGCCTGGGCATCGACACATGAGCCACTTGTATGGGCTGCACCCCGCCAATTTCATCAGCACCGACGCAACCCCCGCATTGGCCGCGGCGGCACGCGCAAGCCTGGAATTCAGGCTGAAGAACGGTGGCGGCCACACCGGGTGGAGCCGTGCGTGGCTCATCAATCTCTGGGCGCGGTTACACGATGGTGAACGAGCGTGGGCGGATATCTGCGCGCTACTCTCGCATTCAACCCTGCCCAATCTCTTTGACGATCATCCACCGTTTCAAATCGATGGCAATTTCGGCGGTACCGCTGGCATTGCAGAAATGCTCATGCAGAGCCATATCCGTACGTGGAGCGCCGGGCATCTTGTGCACCGCATCGATCTCTTGCCCGCCCTACCCCGCGAGTGGAGTGACGGTCGCGTACGCGGCTTGATTGCGCGCGGCAATGTTGTGGTGGACATGCAATGGAAACACGGCGCCATCGCCCGTGTGCAATTGGACTCACCCGACGCGCGTGAACTGCGCATCAAGATGCCCGCTGGCGTGACTCGCGCCCACGTAGCAGTGGCAGGTCAAGCGCCCATCGATCTACCGATCCCCGACGGCATCGTCATTATCCCGCGCGCGGCAGCACCCACGCCGCGGAGCGTGGTGATCCTGCCGTAACCACGCGCCGCGCCGTCACTCTTTCGGCTTGGCGGCGCGCAATGTGACATCCAGTTCGATTTCTTTGCCGTCGCGCCAAACCTTCACTTTGACAACATCGCCAGGCTTCTGAGCACGGAGCTTGGCCATCATGGTGCCTGTGCTTTCCAGATCCTCGCCGTTCCACGACACCAGAATGTCGCCCTTCATAATCCCCGCGTCACTTGCCGATGTATCTGCGCTCACGCCGTCAACCAGAACACCCTTCTCTGGAGCGCCAGCTTCGCGATCGTCGTCGTTCATGGATGGCATCACGCCCAAACGGACACCCGCATAACCGCGATCTGCAGTCCTGCCACTGTCTTGCTGAAATTCCAGGCGCTCTGGTCGAGTAGCGACCGTGGTGGCGATATCAGCTGCCAATGCAACAATCTTTGCCGCTCCCTCCGGATTCAAGGTGTAACCCTTGTCCTTGGGCGTGTGATAGATGTCGTGATTTCCGGTGTACATGAAGAGCACCGGAATACCCGCACCATAGAAGCTGGCATGGTCACTCGGTCCGCGACCCGATGGGTCAGCGTGGATCGTCAAGCCACTGCGTTCAAAGATTGGCCGCATCACATCAATCATGCCCTTGGCAGAACTCATGCCGCCAACGCTCAGGTCATCGGAACGCAGACGACCCACCATGTCCATATTCACCATCAAGGAC
Organism: Planctomycetota bacterium; assembly: GCA_039796075.1. Lineage (GTDB taxonomy): Bacteria > Planctomycetota > Phycisphaerae > Phycisphaerales > SM1A02 > UBA966. The sequence goes on from JBDKKN010000013.1 coordinate 8,163, forward strand.
ATCTTGTCGTTTGCGATCGTTGGGTGCTCGACGTACCAGCGCGAACCACGAAGGCCACTTTCTTCACCGGTAAATCCAAGAAACAGAATGCTGCGTGCATCTTTCGGTGCATCCTTACCCCCGTAGAGTTCTGCCATCGCCTGCGCGATGCACAGCATGGCTGCAGTACCACTGGCATTGTCGTCGGCGCCTGGATGCAACTGGCCGGTGTACTGCGGGCTGGTGCCAAAGTAGCCGTATCCAACGTGGTCAAAGTGTGCGCCTACCACCACCCATTCATCCGCCAGCGCGCCTTTGCCACGCAAGACTCCGCCCACATTCTGTGTTGGTGTGCCGCCGTTCGACAACTTGGTTTCAATAGAAACCTTGGCATCATCGCTCAGGGCCACCGTCTTGATTTCGCCAGCGTCGGCGCGCTTGCGCCAGTCCAACAATGAACCCTGATCAGGCGCGCCCGCCTTCAAGATCTGCTCGGCCACATCGGTGGAAACCTGCACCATGGGAATATCAAGTGGACGACCCCAGCGGCTCGTCGACACGTCTTCCAGTGCAACCTTGCCATCGCGCGCGCCGGGGGGTGAAACCAGAATGATTCCCGCAGCACCGCGTTCCACCAGCGCGTCAATCTTGGTGGTCATTGCGGAGAATTCACTGAAGCGGCGCGATGCCCACTTGGAACGACCCCGATCATCAAGTGGCTCGTAGCGGAAGACCATGGCAATCCGACCCGTGAGATCGACGTCCTCTTCAAAGCTGGTGTAGTCGGCTTCGCCCTTCTTGATGCCGTAACCAACAAAGGTGACCGGCGCTTCTACCTTGGCGTTGCCGGAAATGCCCAGCACTGTGAAATCTTTGCCGCGCTCGCGGTCAGCGCCGCCCGCAGTCAATACTCCCTCTTCCACCTTGGGCGCACCACCAGTGAGCGCAAACTTCTGTTGATAGCTCTTCCATGGGCCGTCCTTTGGAGTGACGCCGTCTTCACCAACAGCCGGGAACGCAACTTCAAGCCCCACATCCTTCATCCAGAATTCCAGATACTCAGCGGCCAGATCATTGCCACGGAGGCCAGGCGCGCGGCCTTCAAACCACGGATTGGAAAGCGTGATCGCGTGTTGGTACCAACGGGTTGCTACTGGTCCAAGATCAACAAAGACCTTGGCAAGATCAATGTCCTTGGCATCAACGGCCTTCGCACTGTCGGCGGGTGCCCAGCTATACACATTGATTGGACCCTCGATCACCTTGCCTGGCTCTTTGGGTGCCGGCGAAGTCTGCGGCGCCGCTTCATCCTGCTGCGGCGCAGGAGCATCGCGAGTGATGACCACCTGCTGCGGCGGGTCCGCTACTGGTGCATCTTGCTTGCCATCCTGTCCCCCACGCGCGATGGCACAACATGCCGTAGCAAGAGCGATGGCGAGTGGATGTGCGCGCAAGGTGGATCTAAGCATGAGGTGCCTTTCGAAGGGAGAAGTGTAAGGGTTTACACAATGCTCACCGTGGAAAAAGCACGCGAGGGTCGCCAGTTGGCGACCCTCGCGGGAAGAATCAGGTCAGTAACAACATGTGGTGGCATGCACCCCATGTTGCACCAGTATCAGTCTCCGATACGGAGCATGTCACGGCCAAGGATGCCGTCGACCGTCGTGACACCAGCACTGCACGAGCCGTTACCAGTGGTAAGCATGTCGTAAGCAGCTGACGAGTAGTACGAGTTTGCGCCACCCGAAGCTACAAACCACAAACTACCGCTCGCAACCGACGATCCTGTGGCGTTCACCGCCTGAGCAAGTGCCAAGTCATTGTCCTGCTGGATACCAGCAATCGACACCACCTGGGTGTGACCATCGAAGCACAGCGTTGCCGGGGCACTGTTGTAGCCCTGGTTGTAGAACCATGGAGTTGGCGTAGAGAACGCAGGGTTCACTTCGCCGCCTTCCATGTTCTGGAGCCATTGATGCTCCCACATGCGCCACTTCAACGATGGGTACTGAGCAAGACCTGCGCCTGGGCTCTTGAAAGCACCGGGCATGGTGGCCTTGGTTGGCTTTGCGCCAAACGCTGCCGAGGTACTGCTACCAGTCTTACGCGACCACGCCAAGACATCCGGCGACCACATGGCAGACGGGCTCCAGACATAGGTGGGGGTTTCAAAGTCACCGTTGGTGTAGTTGAACTCAACCGGTGTTGAGAAGTACTTGTCAACCTTGGCGAGCGTGATCTTGTCCTTCGGGGCCCAGAAGACCTTGTCGTAGAACTTTCCGCCGACGTAACTGTTGAACGCCTTGCAATTGGTGAGACGCCATGAACCTTCCCAACGTGCGGATGCTCCCCAGAAATCGCAGGCCTGATAGGTCACAAAGTTGCCACAGTTTCCTGGCCATCCAGCGCATCGCGCAGGGGTACCAGAAACCCAATAGCCCCACAGACCACCACCCGAATCCCAACCGAGGATCATCTGCGGGATGCACTGCGTAGCAGTGATGGCCGTGCATGCGCCAGCGATTGCATCGCCATACATGCCGCACTCGTCAGGAACAGCAGTGAACTGCCGGTCGTTGTAGTCAGCCCCGTACGCGTTACACGCAGCACTCAGGTTGCGGAGATTGCCCAAACTCTGCGTGATGAGCGCAGCGTCTCGAGCCTTACCAATCGCAGGCAACAGGATCGCAATGAGCAGCGCGATGATCGAAACGACCACCAACAGCTCAACGATAGTGAAGCCCTTCTTATTGAGGCGGTTCATGTACCTACCTCGCCTTTCTGCAGCCCGTAGGCATGCATGAAGAGTCCAAACCAAGATGTGACCGGCACTGAAGTTCACCGAGGCTTCAAGGATCGGTGTTCCAGACCGGCGGGCTGGACTCGAACAGGTGCGGACCTTTGGCGGCAGGCCCGCGAAGCCGTTTCAGAAATCCAACC
>JBDKKN010000014.1:0-3101 GCA_039796075.1 Planctomycetota bacterium
GCCAGGTCATCAAGCCGATCGATCATCGGCCACGCCTGTGCACCGGCGCCGTAGCCCACCCAGCACTGCTGCGAAATAGCCGCGTCGCGGTTGCGCTGCACGCCGGGGTCGAGCATCGACAACGTGCTTCGCGAAAGTTGCGCTGCATCTGCTGGCGACATCGGTACGCGCCCATCCGCCAGCATGCGCAGACCGAGCGCTTCTGCGCGCGGGATCAGCGATTCTTCAATGAGCACCGCGCGATGGATCCCCGCGAGGCTGGTAGCGACGTTGACGGATTCATTGGTCGATGCATTCTTTGCCGTGTACCCCTTGCGTCCGCTGGGGTCGCGCGCATACGCCACGTAGCCGCGCACCCATCCCGCGCGCATGCCGCGCTCAAGGAGTTCCCATGGCGTGAGGGTGCCACGGTCTTCCAATCCAAGCCGCGCTACCGTGCGCTCCTTCCATTCACCGTAGCGCTGCACCACGGTGTCGTTCCACACCAGTTCGTCCGCTTCGCCGCAGTTCACCGCCAGCGCCGCTAGTCCGGCGAGGGACGCAGAGAGCATCTCTTCACGCATGTCGACGGTGGAGGCGGTCGTTGCAGGTGTTGGAACGCCACTCACCCGCACCGTGACAAACCCGCGAGGCGCCCGTTGCGCGGGCCACCACGAGTCGCGAGCTGCACGCGCAGGGTCCGGACGTTCCATGGACAGTGCAGCCAAGAACGCAAGGAGGACGGCATAGAACATCACGGGGCGCACCGGATTATTGTGGCACAAGTTGCGGCCGCATGCACACGTTCACTATCGCGCCTTCCGCGCCGTCATATCAAGGCTCGTGATGAAATCGCTTGGCGTGGTGCCCGCTGGCAGCGCGGCCACGATCTTCAGGTAGAGCGGGTCTTGCCAATCGGTCATGGCGGCGATGTACTCGGGCTTCGGAGTGAGCACGATGTCCGTGAGACCCGCGGCTACTGCTTGGGCTCGCGACTCCTCAACGAGCACGGCGCCTGCAACGCAGCCAACCAGCGCTTCGACATCGTGAAGCACCGCCGGTGGAAGCGGTCGCAGCAATGCCAAGTCCGAAACCGCCACTCGTCCGCCGGGAGCGAGTACGCGCGCAATTTCTTTCCACACGCGCGGCTTGTCCGGCGAGAGGTTGAGGACGCAGTTGGAGATCACCACATCAACGCTGCCGTCGGCAACCGGAAGGCTTTCGATCTCACCGAGGCGGAACTCCACATTGGTCAGCCCGGTCTGCCGCGTGTATGCGGCCATATTGCGGCGCGCCTTGGAGACCATGTCCGGAGTCATATCGACGCCGATCACTTTGCCAGTGGCGCCGACCTTTGGGCCAGCGACAAAGCAGTCGAATCCGCCGCCTGCGCCAAGATCCAGCACCACTTCGCCAGCGCGGAGTGATGCGATCGCAGTGGGGTTGCCGCAGGAGAGTCCCATGTTTGATTCAGCAGGCGTACTTGCGAGTTCGCCTGCGGAGTAGCCGATCGCCGCGACGAGTTGTTCCGGCGTAAAGGTTGCCGGTCCGCAACATCCGCCGCCAGCGGGCAGGGCGGTCTTGGCTGCAGCTCCGCCGCAGCAGCTTGCGGCAGCGGCAGCCGCGGGTTTCGCCGCAGCACCGCCACAGCAACTTGCGGCAGCAGTTGCCGCTGGCTTCGCAGTCGCTCCGCCGCAACAACTTCCTGCAACAGGCGCTGCGGATGCTGCAGGTTTCGCCGCCGCCGCTTGCGCCGCAGACCACGAACCAACCTCAGCAATCTTTGAGTACCCAGCACGCACTTGCTGTCGCAGCTGATCAGCCTCGACACTGGTCGCCGGAATCGCTGCAGCTGATGAGTTGCATCCGCACTGCGTTCCAGAGCAACACGCATTGCCCTGCGGAGAAGGATTCTTACTGTCTTGATGACGATCGTTGACGGTGTTCATATGGCTCTCTATGTGGGGTAAGAGGTGTTGTGAGAAGTGATCTTTGCTATCTATCAATCGTGCACGTTTGTCAGCGCGCCCCGCAGCAGCCGCGCGCGCATCCAGGTAGTTGCTCTGCGGGGCAACATTGTTCGATGGCATCAGCAATCGCTCGCATCGTGCGGCACAGGCGCGCATAGTCGACCACGTAGTGGACGGTTCGCCCGGTCTTACTTGACTGCACCACGCCGGCGCGTTCAAGAAGACTGAGGTGCCGCGAAACCACCGAGAGGTCCACTGCGCAACACTCGCCCACGTCGCTCACCGTGCATGCGCAGCCGCACTTCACCAAGCATCCCAAGAGCCGTGACCGCGTTGGGTCACTGAGCGCCTTGAACAGCTCCGGATCAAGCAGGTCATCAATCGGCCTGCAACATGCGGAGGCCTGCACAGGGGTCATTGTTCGACGTTTGCGTACTTGCACCATAATGCAAATATACTATCTGGTGGCCAACAGGGTTCGGTCAATCGGGGCGAATGTTCACGAAATCCGCGCCGCCCACCAGTTCGGCCGCCGCCCGCACAGTTCTTGCGGCATTTCTGACAGATCTCCGCCATAGTGATAGCCTCCTCTCCAGGCGACCATCGGTCGCTACGGACCGCGTTTCACCATTCGCACCAAGTGTGGAAGGAGTTACTCGTGGGCACGAAGTACCGCTACCGCAACGGGGATGTTGTTTCGGGCTGGCTGCTTGTCGACGCTCTGCGTGAGGCCGTTCGTTCAAAGGTCGTCCTCGCGGGTTCGCACATTCAGCAAGCAGGATCAGAGAGCTGGGTATTGGCAAGCACTGTCCCGGGGCTCATCGCTGCAGAGCCGGCGGTAGATGCCGCGGCGTCACATGGCGATGGCAGTGCATCGCGTACGGAACAGCGAGCCGGTCAGCGTCCACCGGAAACGATTCATCATCTCTTGCATCGTTCCATTCGCACCAATGTCCAGATCTGCGCGCACGACAGCGGTCATAAAAATCCGTTGACGGGAATGATCGTCGGACTGACGGCCGACGGTTTCATGATTGAGTTCGCAGATCCAGCAGCGATCGCTTATTTCCCACTGACGCGGATTCGTGCGGTGACTATCTCGGCGCGATTTCCAGTCAATGGCTCACCTCGTGGAGGTGAGGGGCTACTCAT
>JBDKKN010000015.1:0-2744 GCA_039796075.1 Planctomycetota bacterium
TTCTTGCAGCCCTGCATCGGGACAGACACGCATGCGAGAGCAAGAAGAGCGATGGTGACTTTGGAGCACGTTGGCATGGTGAAATAGTCTTTCGATGGCGTGTGGATGAATCGTGGTTCGCAAGCGGCGCCGCCGCAACGGAACCGCACTCTACCCCCCTATCGGCGCACCCGCTCCACTCTCCTACAATTCTCCCGATGTTCCGCCTTCAAAGCCCCTACCAACCCACTGGAGATCAGCCAGAGGCGATCGAGCAGTTGGTGGCGGGGTTGGCGCGCGGCGAAAAGTTCCAAACGCTCCTCGGCGCCACCGGTACGGGCAAGACCTTCACCATGGCGAATGTCATTGCGCGCACGGGCAAGCCCACGCTCCTCATCAGTCACAACAAGACGCTGGCGGCGCAGCTCTATGAGGAGATGAAGGAACTCTTTCCGGACAACGCCGTTTGCTACTTCGTCAGTTACTACGACTACTACCAGCCCGAGGCGTACATCCCGCAACGGGATATCTATATCGAGAAAGACGCGAGCCGCAATCAAGACCTCGACCGATTGCGACTGCTGGCAACCAGTTCACTGCTTTCGCGGCCGGATGTGATCGTCATCTCCAGCGTCAGCTGCCTATACGGGCTTGGTTCGCCGGACGAATTCCGAAATCGCATGGTGGTGGTGGAGCGCGGTACCACACTGAAGCGCCGCGACTTTCTCATCAGCCTTGCCAACATGCAGTATGTGCGCAAGGAAATCGAACCCGGACGCGGTAATTTCCGAGTGCGCGGCGATTCCATCGAAGTCTTCCCTGCAAGTGAGCAACATGCGATCCGCATCGGCCTGTTCGGCGAAGAAGTGGAATCGATCGAGACATTCGATCCGGTCAGTGGTGAAGTTCTCAGCGAGGAATCGCGCGCGTGGGTCTTCCCGGCTGTGCACTACATGATGCCGGAAGATCGGATGAAGCGCGCGCTTGATGAAATTAAAGCAGAGCTTGACGAGCGCGTCCTGGAGTTGCGTGCGGAAGGCAAACTGCTGGAGGCGCAACGACTGATCGGCCGCACTAAGTATGACCTGGAGATGATCCAAGAGACCGGTTATTGCGGCGGAATTGAAAACTACAGTCGCTTCTTTGACGGCCGCGCGCGCGGACAACGCGCGTGGACACTGATGGATTACTTCCGTCGCGTGCCCGGGCATACCGAGAATGACTGGCTGGTGGTGGTAGACGAAAGCCACGTCACGCTGCCGCAGATTCGTGGCATGTACTTCGGCGACAAGGCACGCAAGCAAACGCTTGTGGACCACGGCTTTCGCTTGCCAAGCGCCATGGACAATCGACCGCTCCGCTTTGAGGAATTTGAAGAAATCATTCCAGCGGTGGTGTACGTCAGTGCAACGCCAAGCCCGCTAGAACTGGAGCGCTCGCACGGCGTGATCGCCGAACAAGTGATTCGACCGACCGGACTTGTTGACCCAATCATCACGCTCCTACCCGCGCGCGGACAGATTCCCGATCTCTTGGAGCGCTGCAAGGAACGCGCCGCGCGCGGCGACCGTGTGCTGGTCACCGCACTCACCAAGCGCCTGTGCGAGGAGCTCACCAATTACCTCCATAAGAACGGCGTGCGCGTTCGCTACTTGCACAGCGAAATCGAAACACTGGACCGTATTGAAATTCTCAAGGAATTGCGCGAAGGCTTGTTTGACGTGCTCGTTGGCGTGAATCTGCTGCGCGAAGGTCTTGACCTTCCGGAAGTCAGCCTGGTGTGCATTCTTGACGCGGACACGCAAGGATTCCTGCGCAGCCGCTCAAGTCTGATCCAGACCATGGGCCGCGCCGCGCGCAATTCCGGTGGCGAAGCCATCCTGTACGCGGACAAGATGACGCCCGAGATGGAAGCTGCCATCGACGAAGTCTCACGCCGTCGGGCCAAGCAGATTGCCTACAACAAGGAACACGGCATCACGCCAGAGACCATCGTGAAAGCGATTCGTCAGGGCATTGCTCTTGAGATCAAGGCCAATCGCACTGCGCGTGAAGCAGTTGGCACAAAGGAATCACGCCGCTTCGACAAAGCGGAAGCACTGCGTGAACTTGAAGAGGACATGCTCGCGGCCGCCGGCGCATTGGAATTTGAGAAAGCCGCACGCCTGCGCGATCAACGCAAGCGCGTCGAAGCACTGCCCGAAGTTGAGGGCATGGCCGAGGAGCCAGAAGTGGAAGAAAAGCCGCGACCCAAGGCTGGCATGCCCGGCACCCGCGCGGGTCGGGGGCGTAAGGGGAAGAAGTAGCGTCTCACGCGTTACAACGCATCGCTGCGCTCGTATCGATTACCGGCGCCGCGTCTGCAACACCATGCTCCGCGTGGCGCGCACGAGCATCTCCCGCTCCGAGCGATCCATCCGGGCAGAGCGACGGTCCTTGGCCGAAGCCTTTGGAGCGTCCACGCCATTGGTCGCCTGGCGGGCATGCAGTGCGGAAATAGCGGCTCGATGCGTCATTGCGGTTAGGGCTCATTCGTCCCTGCCATGCGATTTGATCCACATTTCTCGCAATGTGCGCCCCCATGACCACGTGGGCAGGTCGCAACGCGCCGTGACACCTATATTTACGGACCTCCATGGCCCGCGCAAAGCCACAACCCGCTGACCTCCGTTCCATCCGTATTCGCGGGGCGCGTGAGCACAACCTCAAGGGCGTGGACGTCACCATCCCGCGCGACTGCCTAGTGGTGATGACCGGCGTCAGTG
>JBDKKN010000016.1:0-4429 GCA_039796075.1 Planctomycetota bacterium
TCCTGTCCCGCGGCGGTGGTGCCGACCACGGGCGGTGCAGTGAACGTGGCGGTGGTCAAGGCCGCGGTGCCGGAGCCATGGGGCTTGTAGCCAAGCGGACGCACGGCGACGATGGTGCGCGTAGCGATGTCGACGACCGCCACCGCGCTGTGTTCCTGCAGTGTGACCCAAGCGGTGGAAGAATCGGCGGAGAACGCGACGTACTCCGGCTCAAGGTCCTGCCCGATGGTGGGCGAGTTCGGGCCGAATGCACGGATGGCTGGGTCGATCACGCCGGCGGGCAATCCGTTGAAACCAATGGTCGTGACGCTTGCCTGTGAGATCGTGCCGGTCACGTCGATGATGCTGATCGAGCCCTCTGGGTCAACAACGTAGTTGGCGTCTGGCTCGCCCTCATTGGCGCACATGACCTTGGTTCCGTCCGGCGTGAAGCCGACCATGTCCGGACCCGAGCCGACCGTGACCACGGCAACGAAGGCACCGGTGGTTGTGTAGAAGACGATCTTGCCGGGGTCAGTGTTGGTTGTGGCGGAAACGGCAGCCGCGACGAGTCCATTGCGCACGGCCAAGCTTTGCAGCTGCGCGCCGTACGGCATCATCGGAATGGAGCCAACGCGAATCGGCGCCGCGGGGATCGAGAGGTCCATGATCTCAACCGAGGCGGAGAGCGCGTTGACCACAAAGGCGCGGGAGGTGGCGGGGTCGTACGCGGCAATCTCCGCGGCGGAGACGTCATATCCACCGGAGGTTGAGCGACCGAGGAACTGCAGCGAGATGAACGGCGTACCCGCGAAGGTTGCGGCACAGAGCGAGGCGGCAAGGAGCGAGGCGTAGTGCAAGCGCATAGGGTTGTCCAGTCACAAGGAGGGCAGAACCATTCCGATTGAGTTAGGGATGCTCCACAATGATCATGTGATTCCCATTCAGGGAGGACTTGCGAACGGTCAAATTGCGGTTAAGTGGCAGGTTGCGAAGCTTGGCTCAGGCGATGGGGCAGACCTCGCCATGATGGAAAGCCTTTGAGCGACCCTGAAGAAGGAACTCGTCCACGATCAGCACTTCCGCGCGCGCAACCAGGCGCGTGCAGCAATCTTTGAATGGATCGAGGTGTGGGGCCAACAAGTCAGAACCACGGCTCACTCGACTACGTCAGCCCCGAAGCGTTCGAGGCGACCGAGAGGGGCGGATAGGTTCGTCATGGGTATCCATGATTGGTGTGCAGGTCCAGCTGTGCTCAGCGGCTTGCTGTATCCAGCCCGATGGGAGGGACCGGAGCGCTGATCACAGAAGAGAGGGCCGCAAGCGATGACACTAGGATCAGGACATACGCGAAAAACTCGCTTATCTCCTCCCAATAAACATGGTTAACGATGGCTTCGTACTTTTCAAAGAAATCCCCAATGAAGAGGAAGACGCCGCCGGCGATCAATAACATCCCGGGCCTTGACTTGATAAATCCTTTCGCCGCTTTCTCGTAGACGCAAAAATTTCTCAAGGCGGCACAGGCGAGTATTGCGATGAAGGCGACCGCTATCGTCACGTTTCGGCCTGCGCCGGACCCGATGAATATCAGGGGATAGGGGATGTCGAATTTTTCGACATCGAGTTCTCTGAGTACGAAGCTGTAGCAAAGAAGGGAGCAGAACAAAAAGATCAGTGTCCCTGGTTTCTCTTTGAGCGCGGCCGCCGCCAGATAGACGATGCAGGAGACGGCCAAAAGAACGGTCTGCATGGTTTCGATCAGCCCGTTTTCGACAGACATGCGGGCTTGATCATCAAGAGAAGAGCGCAAGGACCAAAAGACGAATCCGATCCAGGCACATATTGTGGAGGCGCTTATGGCATCGACGCCGTTTTTCAATATGGTCTTCTTTTTAGGCATAACGATCCGATTTGGACGTGTTGCCCTTATGGCGGGTCCGGGATTCTTAACCAATTACTCATGCTACGTTAACAGTTGTTCGCGCCGGATGTCGCTCAGGTCTTCAAAGGGGACATTGCGAACAGCGAGAGCGAAAGCCGCCCAAACGCAACATGGTCGCTAAGTAGTGCATTTCAGCACCGCGGTGTTACCCTAAAAGTATGCAACCGCTGCTTCACAGTGGACTTGTCGGGCGCGCGCACCCACAACTACCCCCACAGCGCGGAGTACCCCTGCAATGACATCCATCAAGTTCTACAAGGGAGCGGGCTCAAGCACGGTGCTCTTCAACAGTAGCGGTCGCAACTTTTATGAGGGCGCGGGCTCAAGCAAAGTACTTCTCAACGTGAGCGGCACGAAGGCCTATGAGGGAGCGGGTAGCTCCAAGGCGCTGTTCACCGTGTCCGGCACAAAGGTGTACCGCGCCGCAGGCACATCGGAGTGCTTGTGGAACATCACCAGTGGCAAGGTGTACGAAGGTGCCGGTTCCTCCAAGGCGCTGTTCAACGTCTCCGGGACCAAGCTGTACCGCGGCGCAGGGACGTCGGAAGTGGTGTGCAACTGGTCCGGCGGAAGCCTAGAAACGAGCGAGATTGCGGCGATGCTTTGGTTGATTGAAGCGCCGTGACGACCGCAGCACGATGACCCGACCCATGGGTATATTTGTATTCCATGAGCGAAACCCCTGCACCGACAATTCAACTCGTCCCAGGAAACTCGTTAATCACAAAGACGCCTGAGGAAGGCCGAATGCTGGCCATCAAAATGTCTCGGCTCATCATCAAGGCCACGCAGCCCGACAACGCAGTGCGTGAACGGCTCCGCGGGGTCTATGCGGAAGATGCAGGCATGTTGATCGCCATTGGCCAGACCGTTGCAACGGAGTTTGCAACTATTGCCGCTGCCAACAATTATTGGAGATGATTGGGCGGGCCAAATGGACGCGCTAAGCGATCGCCAATCGAGAGAAACGTCCATACGTCTCGAACGTCAAGTAATCTCCTAGACATGCCCGTCAACACCAAGACTGTCGCGCGTCGTCATCTTTTCTTCAAGTGCTTGGGATGCCTGCGCGGTGAATTGGCCCGGATCGAGGCCGCACACCGCGCCGGAACCCTGACCACCACCGGCAATTGGACGGCTGGCCAGAACCTTGACCACTGCTCGGTGCCTCTTGAAGAGGGCCTGGACGGCTCGACCAAGAAGGTGCCGTTCGTAGTGCGGATGTTTGCAAAGCTCATCAAGCCGATGCTTCTGAAAGCGAAGCCAGATGCCATGCGCCCGGGATTCAACGTCGGCAAGTCCAACCCGGAGCTCATGCCCAGCCCCGGCGTTACCTTTGAGCAAGGCATGGCGCGAATCCGCAAGACGCTCGCACGAATCGAAGCCGGCGAGCGCATGACCAAGCCCAGCCCGTGGCTCGGCGCAATGACGCATGATGAATGGGTGCGGCTCAACCTCAACCACACGGCAATGCACTTTGGATTCCTGACGTATCCGGGTGCGCCACAAACATGACGCGGACTGTCACAGCCGACATCATTCGCTTTCAAGGACCCGCCCGCAACGAAGTCACTGATCGCGTGGCGATTGAAGAACCGCTGGAGATTCGCGTGGACTTTGTTGCCGACGGCGAGCGCTGCATCCGCAGTCTGTCGATCACCATGCGCACCCCTGGGCATGATGAAGAATTGGCCGCCGGATTCCTGATGTCCGAAGGGTTGGTTCGTTCGGCACGAGACATCGAATCAATCCGCGCGTGCGGGCCCGAGAGCGGCGCGCACGATGGAAACAATGTGGTCAAGGTGCGCCTGGCCGATCACGCCACTATGGCATGGCCAAACGTGGAGCGCCACTTCTACGCGACCTCCAGTTGTGGCGTTTGCGGCAAAGCATCGCTTGAAGCACTGGAGGCGCCCGGACTGTGCCCCATTGCGCGCGATGGATTTCGCTTTCCGGTTGCTGGCGTCCGTATGTTGTCCGACCGCCTCCGCATGCAACAGTCGGTGTTTGAAGAAACCGGCGGACTGCACGCGGCGGCACTCTTTAACTCAGCGGGCGAGTTGCTTGCGATCCGCGAAGACGTCGGGCGCCACAACGCCGTCGACAAGTTGCTCGGCGCGCAGTTTTTGCAGGGGCAGACGCCACTCTCAAGCAACCTGCTCTTCCTGAGCGGGCGTATCAGCTTTGAACTGGCGCAGAAGGCGCTGGCAGGCGGCATTCCGATGGTGGTGGCGGTGGGCGCACCGTCCAGCCTCGCCATTGCACTCGCAAAGCGATTTGACATTACTCTGATCGGATTCGTGCGCGGTGAACGGTTCAATGTCTACGCGGGTGACTGGCGATTGACTGACGAAACGGAATGAAACTTCGAATCCGAAAAAATTCCCTGCGCCTGCGACTGCAACAGCATGAAGTGAAGCAACTAGTTGCTGCTGGCGCGGTGATTGATGAAACATGCTTCGGCCAAGAGACGCTGCGCTGCTCAATCGAGATCAGTGCCGATGT
>JBDKKN010000017.1:0-3085 GCA_039796075.1 Planctomycetota bacterium
CGCATGCATGACTTCAAGGACTCTGTAGAAGCCTTGCAGTCAGCCAATGCCATGGTCCGCATCGATTCATCACAGTTGTTCTCTACCATTCGCCGCCTCGTGGATGATCCAGCAGAACGCACCCGGCTTGGTCTTGCTGCTCGTGAAGTAGTGATTGCACATCAAGGAGCCACTGAGCGAACTGCCGAGGCGCTACTTTCCATTCTCAGTACTGAAGGCAGCCATCATGCGTGAGTCGGATCTCATTGCAGAAATTTGTAAACACAACGCAGAACTTGCGGCGTGTGGCGGAGCCGCGGTATTGCTGCCGCCCGGCGATGACATGGCGCTGGTGAAACTCATGGGTCATCGCGTATTGGTTGCCGCGGACCAAGTGATTGCTGGTCGACACTTTGCTCCTGGAACGCCCATGGAACTAGTGGCACGCAAGGCGCTGGCGCGCAATATCAGCGATATTGCGGCTATGGCAGGTGTTCCCGCGTGTGCCGTGGCAACCGTTGCGCTGTCTGCATCCATGCCTGATCATGAAGTGCGCGCGCTGGCCGCCGGACTGCGCGCTGCCGCACACGCATTTCGATGCCCGGTAGTTGGGGGTGATATCGGCACGCACGCCGCCGCCGATGGTGCGCTGGTGGTTTCCGTTTCTGTACTGGCCGAACCCGGGCCAACCGGTCGCGTGGTGACCCGCACGGGCGCTCGCGTCGGCGACCTTCTCTGTGTGACCGGAACCCTTGGTGACGGATGGCACGCGAACGGATCGGGACGGCACCTCTCTTTCACACCGCGCGTTACTGAGGCGCTCGCGTTGGTTGAGGCGCTGGGCGATCGCTTACACGCGATGATCGATATATCTGACGGACTCGCCCGCGATGCCGGCCATCTCGCCATCGCTTCGGATCTGGCGGTTCGTATTGATGCGGCGCAGTTGCCGTGTGCGGCTGGAGCAGGGTGGCAAGCTGCTGTCGGTACCGGGGAAGACTATGAACTGGCGTTCGCATGCTCCGGCGAGCCGCCCGCTTCGGTTGCTGGCACGCCGGTGACGGTGGTGGGACGTTTCCAAGAACCGGGCGGAGCGCGTGTGGCGGTTCGTGTCGGTACTGAGGAGAACGATGTTTCGGCCCTCGGTTGGGAACATGGACAATGAGGATCAGATCATGACCATTGAAATTCGCCGTACTTCAAGCCCCGAAGAAACCGAACGCATTGCTTCAGCGCTGTCGATGCGCGTTGCGCCGGGAACGGTGATCACGCTGGAAGGCGACCTTGGCGCTGGCAAGACATGTTTCGTTCGCGGCCTGGCGCGCGGGCTCGGAGCTGATGCGCACGCCATCTCCAGTCCAACGTTTGTCATTGAACACCGGCACCCGTGTGACTCCGGGTTGTTGGTGCACATTGATGCGTATCGAATCCGCTCATCGGAAGATCTGGCATCCATCGGCTGGGATGAATTGCTGGCGCAAGGTGATGCCATCATTGCCATTGAGTGGCCGTCGCGTATCGCAGCGGTGTTGCCGGAAGTGCGGATCGACGTGCGTCTCCGTCACGCCGGTGAAGATGTACGCGAGATTGAAATTGAGTGGGTACGACCGGGCGTTGCCGCCGTTGATTGCCGAACGTGCGGGGCTCCGCTTGGTCAAGGGAGTGATGGCCGGTTCTGCAGCAAACGTTGCCGACTGGCAGACCTTGAGCGGTGGTTCCGCGGTGACTACTCAATCAGCCGTCCGCTTGAAGAAGATGATTTGTCGGGTGGCATCCCGCATCGGCGCCCGGACTCCGATCGTTAGTGTTGTTGCGCAGACGCCGGGATGGGGTGTCTCAAGAACCGCAGTCAATGAGCAAGGTGCGCTTGCGGGCATTGACGCCCGCGGTCTGGCACAGCTCCAACACCAGTGCATCGATCCGGGGATCCGAGGTCACCGTACGGGTTCCGTCCGGATGACGAATTTCAATCTGGGTAGCCAGCGCCGACTGGCCGTTATGGCCGCCAGGCGCAAATTCATAACGAACCGAATCACGGGCATGCAAGCGCTCAACCAAGATGCCAGCATCAACCAGCAACTTCAGGGTTCGGTATGCAGTGGCTTTGGAAACAGTACGAGCGCGGCGATCAAGAACGGCGATCAGCGCCTCGGCATCGAAGGGTTGTTCAAAGCCACTGGCAGCATCCAAGATGTCGGCGCGCTCGGTGGTGTATTTCAGTCCAACGCCGCGGAGGTGACGACGGAACTGCGCGCACGGCGGAGCAACAATGCGACCGGCAGATGGTGTGGCTGGGGTTGGTTTCCGCACAGTCATGGTGTGGCAAAGCTCCGGGGGAGCCCATCCTGGCTTTGTCGACAAGGTCCTATAATGGCTGTTACGTTAAATTCTATATCCCAGGAAGCGGCGAGGGGGGTCCCCTCCGGGCTTTCAGGGTTTCGGCGTCTCTGAGACCCGGTTTGGCTGACCGGGCGTCCGGCCGACCGCGGGTCCATCACCGCCGACCCCGTCCGGTCGACTGCATGGATGAACTGGCGCTGTCGCCCGCCGACAGTCCGAACGAGTCATGCACCAACTGCAGCCCGCGCTCCCCGTGCTGGCGATCAACGATGCAGCTGATCTTGATCTCACTGGTGGTGATGTTGTGAATGGCAATCCCTGCCTCACCAAGCGCTCGGAACATCCGGCTGGCCACTCCGGAGTGACTCTTCATGCCGGTCCCAACCGCGCTGATCTTGGCCAGACCCACCTCGACATCAATGTCCCCGCGCCCCAACTGACTGATCAACGCTTGGCAGATGGACTTCACATCCGCAATGTCCCCATGCTCGACGGTGAATGCAATGGTCGTGGTGTCGCCAAACTCCGTCTGCACGATGTCATCCACGCTGATGTTTGCCGTGGAGATCGGTTCAAAGATCTGCGCCTGAATGCCCGGGGTTCGTGGCAATGCCTTGAGACTGATGCGTCCAAGGTCTTGCTTGAGTGCACAACCAACAACGACAATGTCTTCCATGATCTGCTCCTCGGGCACAATCAGCGTGCCCAAATCCGGCTTCTGGCTATGACGAACATGAATCGGAACGCTGAACTTTTCGCCAAACAA
>JBDKKN010000018.1:0-105437 GCA_039796075.1 Planctomycetota bacterium
ATGTGACCGGCACTGAAGTTCACCGAGGCTTCAAGGATCGGTGTTCCAGACCGGCGGGCTGGACTCGAACAGGTGCGGACCTTTGGCGGCAGGCCCGCGAAGCCGTTTCAGAAATCCAACCACACCAAAGAGGTGGGCTGGGAATGTATGGAACGATATCCGTACTGACAGATATACGGCTGCGGCAACCTTGGGAGATTCAGGAGATCCTGGCGAATGTCCACCGAGCCATCGACACCCCCCGGCGCGCGGAGTCCCAATAATGACCGCCAAGGGCGCAAGAGCAGCCCGGACCATCCGGCTTTACCCTTCACCCCGCGGCCGAACGTGGATCCTATACCCCCGCGCCACTTTCCGCTGAGACAAGGACTCCCCCCATGAAGCTCTACACCCGAACCGGCGATGACGGAACCACAGGCCTCTTCAGTGGCGCCCGCGTCTCCAAGGACCATCCGCGCATTGAGGCGTACGGAACGATCGATGAACTCAACGCGGTGTTGGGGCTGGTGCTCAGTGCATGTGATCCAACGCATCCATTTGAGAAGCGGTTGCACGCGATCGTTGGCGCGATCCAATCGCGCCTCTTTGACATTGGTGCAGATCTTGCAACACCCGAAGGCGCGAAGCAGCAATCAAAGATCCACCGTATTGATAGTGCAGATGTTGCAGAGTCAGAAAATTGGATTGACGAAATTGATTCTGCCAATCCGCCACTCACCACGTTTGTCATGCCCGCAGGAACCGAGCTTGCCGCGCGACTCCACGTGGCGCGCACGGTGTGCCGCCGCGCAGAACGCACCATCATTTCGCTTGGAAGCATTGAGCCCGTCGGTGAGCCACTGATGCGCTACGTGAATCGATTGAGCGATCTGTTCTTTGCGATGGCGCGTCGAGCAAATCACGAGCGTGGCCATCCTGATGTTGCGTGGATTCCAAAGTAATCGCGCGAGTAATCAGGCATAAATCGCCCCCCTGCACTCTTACACCTCAATCGTGCCGAACACGCGATCGCCAGCATCTCCAAGCCCGGGGCGAATGTACGCATTGCCATCAAGTTCACGGTCAAGCGCTGCAGCGTGAACCATGACATCGGGATGTTCGTCATGAACGCGACGAACACCCTCAGGGGCGGCAACCAGGCACACCATTTGAATATCACGGCAGCCGGCTTCCTTTAAATAGCGAATCGCGGCACACGCGCTTCCGCCAGTCGCAAGCATCGGATCAATGACAATGGCATAGCCATCACCGACGTCGTGCGGAAGCTTGGCGTAGTAGGTGACCGGGCGATGCGTTGTTTCGTCGCGGCGAATACCGATGTGTCCAACGCGTGCTTCCGGAAACAGTTGCATCACGCCGTCGGTCATGCTCAAGCCCGCGCGCAAAATCGGCACCAGTGTGACCGGTCGGCTCAACTGGTGGCCCTCCGTCTCTTCGAGCGGTGTCAGCACGCGGATCGGGCGGGTGTCAAAACGGCGGGAGACCTCATAGGTCATCAAACCGGCGATCTCATTGAGCAGACGGCGAAAGTCCGCGGAATGAGTGCCACGATGGCGCGCTATCGCCAACTTGTGCCGAATGAGCGGGTGATCGAAGACCTTGAGATTGGAGAATGCGTCCGAATGCGTGGGCATGAAAGTGTTCCTTGCGGTCAAGCGTAGACTGCCCCGTCGCGCCGCGAGCCCTGCGGCGGGAGGAAGACCACATGATGAACACCGTAAACGAAACCTCGCGCAACGACGGCGCGCTGCTGAATGGCGAGCGCGATATCACCAAGCAGCACCGGAGTGCCGTTCGCGGCGGTTCTGTGCTGCTCGGCACGGGCGCGCTGATTGGCGGAGCCTTAGCCGTTCTCTTGGGCGCCGCATTTGCACAGACCCCGGCAGCAAGCCGCCCCGCTGGTCGCACCAAGCCAAGTCCAGAGCAGATCACCCTGGAGACGCGCGCCGCCATGGAAGTGCTGAATCAATTCGTTGGTCGCTGGGACATCAACGGACAATCGTTTGACGAGAACGACAAGCCAGTTGGAACGTTTACCGGTAGCGCGCATTATTCGTTTGTGATGGCAAACAATTTCTTGATGGGCGAGACCACGCTGACCAGTGGAAAGTTCGTGCTTGATCAGACCGATTACTTTGGATATTCCCCTGGTCTCAACAAGTACACGCACGTCATGCTCACTGAACTTGATAAATCCATGATCTATCAACAAGGCGAGTGGATGGCTGAGGTTGGCTCATTTGTATTCGCTGTTGCTGCGCCACTCGACTCGCCCAAAGGTACGCCCCGCAGTGTTGGGCTGGAGTATGGATTCAGTAACGCCGGCATTGCAGTCACCATGAGTATGCAGAACGGTGTCAAGCCAATGCGCAAGGTGCGCATGCTGCTCACCAAGTCAACGCAGCCTGCTGCACCGACCGGTCCGGATGGCATGCCGCTGGGCGGCAATGTGCAGTATCAGCAGGGTGATCCAGCCAAGATGCGCGCGCAGATGCAGCAAGCAGTTGGGCAGATGACTGCGCAAAAACAAGCTATGCAGCAATACATGCAAGGGATGAATATGGGTATGGACAGCCAGATGGACAAGATGATGGATCAACAAATGGACCAAGGCGTGACTGATCAAACCCGCGAACTGCTCCGGGGCCCTGAATAATGCCACTACCACGCCTTGCCATCATTGGTCGACCGAACGTCGGCAAGTCCAGCTTGTTCAATCGACTGGCCGGACGCCGCATTTCCATCGTCGACCCCACTCCTGGTGTGACTCGCGATCGCGTCACCACCATCCTTGAACTCAACCCGCCGCCAGATCGCTCCGATGAAGAGCCGCGGTTTGTAGAAATCATGGATACCGGCGGATATGGAATCTATGCCGCTGAAGGCGGACAAATTGATGACGCCGGCAAGGACTTGGCACTGCTGACGCCGGACATCGAAGCACAGATTTACAAGGCCGCCCATGATGCGGAGTTGATCTTGTTTGTCATCGACGCGCGCGATGGCGTGATGCCGCTCGATGAGCGCGTTGCGAAATTGATTCGCAGCGCCGGGCTCTCACAGAAGGTTGTGCCGATCGCCAACAAGGTGGATGACCCCAGCTGGGATGCCGACGGCTTTGAAGCCGCTGCGCTTGGTTTCGGGCAGCCACTCTTGGTGAGCGCAACCTCTGGATACGGATCGAAGCGACTGCTGGAAACTGTGTGGGAGCGCTTGGAAAAATCCAGTGCTGGTGAGCAGCCAGAGGTTCCGGAAGTTCGCTTTGCGATCGTTGGTCGACGTAATGCCGGCAAGAGTTCGCTGGTGAATACGCTGGCTGGTGAGCCACGCGTCATTGTCAGTGAGATTGCCGGAACCACCCGCGATGCTGTTGATGTTCGCTTTGAAATTGACGGCAAGGTGTTGGTTGCCATTGACACCGCTGGCGTTCGCAAGCGAAAGAGTTGGGCTGATGACGTCGAGTTCTATTCAAATGCGCGTACCGACAATGCCATTGAACGCGCGGACGTTTGCGTGCTGCTGCTGGACGCCACCGAGAAGTGCTCGCAGATTGAGAAGCGCCTCGCAAGCCAGCTTGAGGAGAAGTACAAGCCCACGGTGATTGCGGTCAACAAGTGGGACTTGGTCTCCGGCAAGCTTTCGCCAAAGGACTACACCGAATACCTCACCCAGGAATTCCCAGGGCTTGAGTTTGCGCCGATCGTGTTCATCAGTGCCAAGGACGCCAGTGGCATGAAGGAGCTGCTGGGCATGATTGCGAATCTTGATCAGCAGACCAAGCACCGCGAGGGCACTGGACGCATTAACAACGCAGTACGTGAAATTCTGGAAGCGCGCGGTCCGAGCTCCGCGCTGGGCACCCGCGCCAAGGTCTTCTATGTGGCGCAAATTGATGTACGACCGCCAACGATCGCGATGGTGGTCAACAAGCCCGATCTCTTCAAGGGCACCTATGAGCGGTATTTCAAGAACCAATTGCGTGAGCACTTGCCGTTCAGCGAAGTTCCGATCAAGTTGATCTTCAGCGAACGCAAGCGCGAAGAGCGTCGACACTAAGCACTGCTGTCGCAAGCGTGTCGATGCCGCGTGTGCAGAGTGCGCGGCAGGTGTCTGTTACCCCGGACGTACTGCCCAAGTGGTCACGAACGCAACTGCTGCAAGTGCGCCCACAATGCCTGTACCGATCGCGGTGGCGGCAAATGCGTCAAGCGTGGCAATTCGAAATGCTGAGCGAGCCAAGAACGCTGTTGCAACGGTAAACGCCAAACCGTCAAACGCCAGTTTGAGGATCGGTTGATCAATCGGCACGAAGTTGGTGAGCGCGGCCACTGCCACGCATGCAAAGGCGCGGCTCGTGATGTCAAGGGCGGATCCAGGTGGCCGCCCGCGTACCAGCGCAATGGCGGCAAATGCCGCGGCACCTGCGCCGGTGCACAGCAGAAGCCACACCACCAACGCGCCGGCAGCGGAGAGTCGCTGAATGGCGGTTGGGGAAACCGTCTGAATTGGAAGCAGCGCTGGCAACCCCGCCAAGCAACCAATGACCAGGGCGAGCAGTGCCACCACGCCGACGCCGCCCCAGAATCGGAAGTCGCCCTCCGGACAGAGGGGAAGATCATGCGCGCGTTCGTTCATGGGGCGGTCATCGTATCCCGTGTCGTGGGATATCCTCAGTTGCGCCATGGATATTCAGATCCGCGACCGCAGCCGCCAGCCCATCGGCGTGGCACAGGTGGATCCGGCGGCGCGACCCATGTTGGTCCGTGCAATCGCTGCGGATGGGGCGCCGCATGAAATCTATCTGGACTGGGAACACGCGCTTGACGATGCGGGGCAATTGCGGTCGTGCGTGACGTGCGGGTGCCAACACCTGTATCGGCGCCGAACCCTGCCTCGATTTGCGCCGTTTGCGCTGGTGCTTGCGGGAGCTGGGGTAGTGGCGGGAGTGCTTGGGTACTCCAGTGACCCCATCGTGCTTGCGGCGCTGGTGGCACTACTGGTGCTTGACGGCGCAGTGTTGGTGCTCGCCCGTGTGCAGTTGGTCTGCTATCGCTGCGGCAGCGCCTATGGCGGTGCGCCGATCGCTCGCTACCACCGCGCCTGGGACGCTCGTATCGCGGCGGAACCGGACAACCAGCCGGCTGTGCCCAATGAATTGAACGCCCCAAACGATGCTCGCGAGCCATCGCTACCATCAAACCCATGAGCGCCCCAGACATTGCGCCAATCGTTGCCGACACCGCATGGATGAGTTCCCTCGGTGGTTGCTTTGTTGTGTTTGACGGCCCGGACGGTAGCGGAAAGAGCACACAGTTTCGACGCTTCGCTGACATCGCGCGCGCCACTGGGCTTGAAGTGGTGGAAGTGCGCGAACCCGGCGGCACCGCGATCGGTGAGAAGATTCGAGCCATCTTGCTTGATCCAGCCAATGCTGAGATGACCACGCGCAGTGAAATGCTTTTGTACATGGCCAGTCGCGCGCAACTGTATGAGCAACGAATTGCACCAGCGATTGCCTCGGGTGCGCTGGTCCTTGCCGACCGCTTTGTCTCAAGCACGCTGGCATACCAGGGCACTGCTGGCGGAATTGACGAAGAAGAGATCTTGGCGGTTGGCAAGGTTGCCACTGGAAATCATTGGCCAGATCTCACGGTGGTGTTTGATGTCGATACTGATGTTGCTATGAAGCGTCTTTCACCGCTTCTTGATCGCATGGAACAGAAGGGCATGGACTTCCACGCGCGCGTTCGCAGTGGATACCTCGCGCAAGCAATGCGTTGGGCGCATCGTTATGCAGTGGTGAACGCAAGTGTTGCTCCGGATGCTGTTACACACGGACTGCTTGATGCAGTGGCAACTTGGACAGCGCAGCGATTGGCAACGCGTAGTGGAACGCACAAGTAATCCACCGCGTCTCCACACTGTTGAACGCTGCTGTGTAAATTTATAAATAGTGAAGAACTTCCGCACGTACTGCTCGTTTCCGCGGAAACTGCGCGCATACTCACCGCCGTGTGTGGACAGCACGCGGGGCACTGGCTGAACCGCAGATCGTGTGGGGACATGAATCCGAATGTTGCGCGTCGTGACCGGCTGAGCCGGTTCGTAGATCTAGCGCGGGTCTATCGTGGCTGGAGTCGGCAAGAGCTGGCATCCAACCTTGGCCGAGATCTCTCCAAAGTAGTTCCTGACAGTGGCAATCCCAAGCTTGATTTGGTGATTGCCCTTGCCGATGCGCTTGATTGGAATGTTGGCGATGTAGCGCAGTGTGTTTGGGAAGCCCCACCATTGGTATTGGTGCCTGGTGAAGACTTCGCAGCGCTTGATGCGCAGGCGATTGAATCACATCGAGCAGGTGATTGGCGTGGCTTGATTGCAGGCGGACGGCGGCTGTTGGCGTCCGCAAACACCCCTGCCGAGCGTGCGCGTGCGCTGAATCGGCTGTCTGGTGGGCATGATGGACTGGGGCGCTATTCCAAGAGTCTTGAATGCCTGCGCGACGCACTGTCGCTTACGCCACTGACCCCGCAATTGGAGCTGATGTTGCGTGTCAACCTGGTGGGGGCGCACTATGCGCTTTGGCATGTCATTGAAGCGCGTGCCACGGCGCGCGAGTTGGTGGATCGCTTTGAGATGCGACCGCCAAATGGGCGGGTTGAGCGCGTAGCGCAGGCATTTTCACTGATGTACCGCGGGCATTGCGCACGGCGCGCGATTGCCTCATGCACTGAAGATGCACATCGCAATGCCAATGAAGCATGCGCAGACCTGGAACGAGCCGGCACTTTATTTTCTGCCCTTGCCCGTGAGTTCGGCGACGATAGTTACGGTGGCGTCGCCAATACTTGCCGCGGTGCTCTACTTGAAGTGCATTGCACGCTTGGATTGCTGGACCCGCTCGATGCGGTTTCAACAATCACCGAAGCGCTCGGTGGTGTGGAGGATCCGCTGTTGGCTCCCCCAGGCGACTGGCTTGAGAGTTATGGTTGGTGGTGCATCTTTGGGTGCAATGTGGCAGTCCGGCATTTGGACGATCCGCACTTCCATCGCGCCATGGCAATATTTACCAACAAGGCGATCGAAATCGCGGACCGACTTGGAAACTGGTCGCTCCGGGAACGCGCATTTAGCCTTGAGCAGATGCGGCGAGAACGCCTTGAAAAGTCCACTGGCTTTGAGGCCGAGTGGATCCTTGATGAGGAAGATGTCCGCACGATCGCTGGCACGATGGGCAGGTTTCCATCGTTCCGCGAAACCGGCTGGCGAATCCTTGCCGATGCCCGCATTGTCGAGAAGGTATGAAAGGAGGAACACACCATGAAAATGCAATTTGAATTAAGTCGATTGAGTCATAGTTTGCGTGTTCGCCCCTGGGGCACGATGTCGTTTCGTTCTGTGTCAATACTTTTGTTGGTGGCATGTGCCGCCTTTGTTCCGTGCACACCAGTGGTGGCGGAAAGCGGGCGCGGGCGGGTTGCTCCGGCGGATGACGAGGGGCCGGCTAATCGCCGACGTTGGTGGCTTGATATTTGGACCCATTCCATGCAAGAAACCTGCTTTATCACCTGGATGGATACGCAGTTTGGCAGCAACACCTGGCAGTGGGTCATGCCGGTCCAACAAGTCAATTCCATCTATGTGTGGTGGATTGTGGCAGTGTGGAACCAGCCCAGCGGGAAGTAATCGGTGCATGTGCACCGAAATTGCTTGATGCCAGTTTCACCATCGGGCGGGGTCTCATCTAGACTCCGCCCGATGGGCGCTAGTGGACATGCAGCAAACGATCATGCTTCGGCACATGCGCACGCGCATACCTCTGAGCACGGACACTGTCCGGGGTTGCTGCTGTTGATCTGTGGTCCATCAGGCGTCGGCAAGACCACCATTGTGCATGAACTCATTCGCCGATTCGGTGGTTTGTTTTCCATCAGCGCCACGACGCGGCAGCGATCGCCGCAAGAGCGTGACGGCGTCGATTACTTCTTTGTCGATGAGCGGACCTTTCAAGAGTGGATTACCGAGGATCGGTTCCTGGAACACGCACAGGTCTTTGGCCGCGCGTGGTACGGAACACCTGAGGCTCCCGTCCGCGCGGAACTAGCAAAGGGTCATTTGGTGGTGCTTGATATCGACGTTCAGGGTGCTGACAATGTCCGCAAGCGCATTCCCGATGCACTGGCAATTTTCGTGCTTCCGCCCAATGAGCAAGAACTCTTGAAGCGGCTGCGCGCACGTGGTCGCGAGGATGAAGCTGCCATTGAGCGTCGCTTTGCGGAGAGCAAACTAGAGATCGCGCGCGCGATGCAGGGCCACACCTTCGACGCATTTGTGGTGAACGACACGCTGCCGCGCGCTACCGATGAAGTGTCTGCGATTGTCGCGGCACGACTGGCAAAGCGGGGCTGACCGCGTGTCGGAGCGCCCGGGGGTGCGCTGGGGCGACGGCAGGCGTAGTTCAAGGAAACGGTGCGGCTTCCGCGGAATAAATCCCGGGAAAGCGCCGATAAATTCTGAATCTTGCAAAGTGTCTGCGATTGATCAGCAGGCTAAAGTAGTGGTCATGGCGGTGCATCGGCACTGCCCCGGCGATGGCGCCCGCACCTTTGAGGCCACTGTTGACTACCGCACGCATTCCACTTCCGCGACCGCCCGCCACCAATCCTGCTGAGTTGCTGGTGCGCTACACAGTCCCGATTGTCACTGTGCACATTCTGGCGCTCTTGGTGTTTGTGCCAGCGTTCTTC
This sequence comes from Planctomycetota bacterium, assembly GCA_039796075.1. Classification (GTDB taxonomy): domain Bacteria; phylum Planctomycetota; class Phycisphaerae; order Phycisphaerales; family SM1A02; genus UBA966. Next base: position 8,745 of record JBDKKN010000018.1, read on the forward strand.
TCGTGGACCGGGGTGATCCTGTGTGTTGCTGGCGTTCACGTGTTTGGGCAGACCATCACCATGGGCTACCACCGTCTGCTCGCGCACCGCAGTTTCAATACGCCGCGTTGGTTTGAGCACACACTCGTGCTTGGCGCGCTCTGCTGTCTTGAGGATTCGCCGGCGCGGTGGACGGCCACGCATCGCATGCACCATGCGCACAGTGATGAACCAGAAGACCCGCACAGTCCAATGGTGACATTCCTTTGGGGTCATGTTTGGTGGGTCATGTTGCGCAACCGCGATCTGCATCACCGCACCAACTATGACAAGTACGCCCGCGACATCTTGCGCGATCCTTTCTATATGTGGATCGAGAAGCACGCGTGGAGTCCGCTGTGGTTCTACTTGGCGCAATGCGCGATCTATGTTGCTGCAGGATTTGCTGTCGCGCTGGCGTGGACTGACGTCACTAGCGCCGCGCTGTTCGCTGCAAGCGTCCTGGTTTGGGGCGTATTTCTGCGCACTGTCCTTGTCTGGCACATCACTTGGAGCGTCAACAGTCTGACGCACATGTTTGGCTATCGCAATCACGAAACCGAAGAGCACAGTCAGAATAATTGGCTGGTGGCGTTGGTGGCCGCTGGCGAAGGTTGGCACAACAATCATCACGCTGATCCTGCATGCTGCACCAATCAACACCGCTGGTGGGAATTGGATGTGACGTACTGGGAACTGCGAGCGATGTCGCTCGTTGGGCTGACCAGCGATCTGTCGCCGCGCCGCGAGGTGCGCGCCGCAGCAGCGATTGCCGCGGCGGCAGCACGAACAAAGGCGAAGATGATCGATCCTGCGGCGCCGACGGAAAACCGTGGTGAGGCGAATGCGACGAAAGCCAGCGTTGGTGCCAGTGCTGCAGGCGCAGCCCAGACCAGTACTGTTCATTCAAGCTAAAGGTGTGTGCGGGTGGGCGCCGCGAATCGCGGTCCTCCATGGCAACTGCACCCACATTCTGCGCGGAACCGTCGCTTATGAATCTGCGGATTCTTCGGTGACCTGTGGTGGCCCGATGACGGCGCTACCCACTCGAACCATGTTTGATCCGCACTGCACGGCGATCTCAAAGTCAGACGTCATGCCCATGGAGAGAATGTCGAAGCGCTCGCCACCAGCGCCGACTTGACGAATGTCGTCATACAGTTCACGACAGCGTTCGAACGTTGCGCGCGCGGCGTCAGCACCGCCGGTCAGCGGCGCCATGCACATGAGACCGCGTGGCCGAACGTTCACCATCGTGTCGATCTGTGCCACCAAGTGCCGTGCGGCGCCAGGGGCAACCCCTTGCTTGGATGACTCGCCGCTGACATTCACTTCCACAAGCACCTCAATTGGGGTCTCGCGTCGCGCGGCGGCGATCTGAATTTCTTCGGCAAGGCGCAGGCTGTCCACCGACTGAATCAGCCTGGTTGCCTCGACGGCCTTCTTGACTTTATTGCGCTGCATGGTGCCGATCATGTGCCAGCGCACCACGGGGGCTGTTCCACCAAGTTCGGCGTGGCGTGCGCGCCACTCATCGATCTGCGCGGTTCGCTGCAAGAGTTGTTGCACGCGGTTTTCTGCAAAGTCCACTTGACCCAATTGCATGAGTTCGCGAATTTGTTCCACCGAACCGCTCTTGGAAACCACCACCAGCATGATGTCTTCTGGTCGACGGCCAGCGACCTTGGCGGCAGAAGCGATACGGGACTGAACATCCAGGTAGCGCTGCTTGAGGGTGGTGCCGTTCGCGTCCTGCGTTCCGGTGATCATGCGCGGAGGATACGCGCGCGCGGCGGCAGGCTCGCCGGGTGGGTTGGTGCACCGCTCAGTAGAACCAATACCAGTACCGACGCCGGCGTGTCCGGACCGAAACCCACCCCCAGTGCACCGCCACCGAAATGAGGCCGATCGACAGGATGAAAAGCACGAGACCGAGGGCGTAGGCGCTGAGCGTGGTGCTGCCGCGGTCGGGACGGTCCATATCAAGCATCAACAGCAGTCTGTTTGGGCGACGCGGGAAGGGGAATGCAACGACCCGCCGCCCCCAGCGATCGCGGAGAAAGATCGAAACGATCAAACTAGGAACGACTAGCGCCACCAGCGCCTTGGCTGCTGCCTGCTCGTTCCATGCAAGGGTCACTAGCCAGATAGCCGCAGGGACACCGACGACGACGATGCAGAGGGCCGCGACCCAACTGCCGGGCGGCGGCGATCCCGGATCGTCTTCCGGATCGCGGCCGCCGTACTTACGGAGAAGGTGTTCACCGATGTTCATGCGATTATTTCCTGTCGCACGGAGAAGGATGCTAGCGGTCGGCCGATGGCTGCTCCGTATCCTCCGGCGATGACCTCGAACGCCGGCGCACCCACCACATCCACGCCACGCAATGTCCCCTGCATCCTCGTCATCCGTGATGGCTGGGGGATCAATCCGCACCCCAAGGAGCGCGCGGCGGACGGAACACGGCTTGGAAAGACGCCGGTGTGCGATCGGTTAGAACGGGAGTGGCCACACACATTGATCAAGACGTCTGGTGAGGATGTCGGGCTGCCCATCGAGAATGGCGAGCCAGTGATGGGCAATAGTGAGGTTGGACATCAGAACATCGGCGCAGGTCGGATTGTTGACCAAGAGCTCATGCGAATCACGCGCGCGGTGCGCAGTGGTGAGTTTGCGCGCAATGAGGGTTTGGTTGCTGCGTGCGCGCATGCCAAGGGGACAACGGACGATGGTCGTGCTCGCGCATTGCACATCATGGGATTGGTGAGTGGCGGGAAAGTGCACAGTGACTTTTTGCATCTTGAGACGCTTGTGCAACTTGCAAAGTCACAAGGCGTCCCCAGTGATCGCGTGTTTGTGCATGTCTTTACTGATGGGCGTGACACGGCGCAACAGAGTGGTCTTCCGGTAGTTGAGCGGCTCGAGGAGCTGCTCGCTCAGTCAGGCGGGCGCATTGCGACGGTCATTGGTCGATACTGGGCGCTGGACCGTGATTTCCGCTGGGATCGTGTGGAGCGCGCATGGAATGCGATCCTGAATCGCGCGGGAACGGTGTATGGAACCAATGCCGTGCAGGTGATGCGTGACTACTACGCAAAGCCGGTGTCGAGCAACATGTCGGGGGATGAGTTCATTCCACCAACCAGAATCCTGCGCGACGCTGGTGTGCCAACGGATGGCGATGCGGTGGTGTTCTTCAATTTCCGCGGTGATCGACCGCGCGAACTCACCATGGCATTTGTGTTGCCGGACGAGGCGTGGTCAAAGGTGAAGTCGGGTGGATTTGCGCGTGATCCGCGCCCGCACGGCTTGCACTTCGTGACTATGACGGGCTACGAACAAGGCCTGCCAGTGCGAGTGGCGTTTGAGCGCCCGGCAAAGATGCCACACATCATGGGTGAGTGGATTTCCAGCTTGGGTCTGACGCAATTTCGGTGCGCGGAAACCGAGAAGTTCCCGCATGTGACGTTCTTCTTCAATGACTACCGCGAAGAGCCGTTTCCAGGGGAGCGCCGAACATTGATTCCGAGCCCGAAAGACGTGGAAACTTACGATCAGAAGCCAGAAATGAGCGCCTACGGAGTGCGCGATGCGGTGTTGGGGCGCATTGCTGCTACGGATTGCGAGTCATTCATCGTGGTGAACTTTGCAAATCCAGACATGGTCGGGCACACAGGAAATCTGCAAGCGGTGATCAAGGCATGTGAGGTAGTGGATGAATGCGTGGGGCAAATTATCGAAGCAACACTGGCGCGCGGCGGGAGCTTGGTCATCACGGCCGACCACGGAAATGCAGAACAGATGAAGGACCCAACCACGGGTGAGCCACAGACAGCGCACACGAATTTCACGGTGGAGTTGTTTGTGGTGGGCGAGGCGTTCCGAGGTGTGCAGTTACGGGAGGGTGGCCGGCTAGCAGACATCGCGCCAACCATGTTGGCGATGATGGGTTGCGCGCAACCGCCAGAAATGACCGGCACCAGCCTCCTCTAAATTCGTCCCGTTCCTCCCGTTCCTCCCGGACCAATTTATTTGCGGTGAAATTCGGCACGAATTTTAAAATGTCGTCGGCGCGTGGGCATGATGCCTCCATGCCTCGACGACGAAGGGCCATCATCCCCGGCGTTCCGCACCATGTGACCCAACGGGCCGCGCATGGTCGCTACATCATTGAGTCCAACGACTCCAAGGCGATTCTGATCGACCTCCTCGCCCAATGGGCGAACCGAACAGGAGTACTGGTGGGCGGGTTCGTCCTCATGAACAACCACTTTCACATGTGCCTAACCCCGCCCAGCGAAGACGCGTTGAGTCTCATGATCGGTCGCGCCACGGCCTTCCTATCGCGCTGGATCAACGTCGGCCTTCGCGATGTTGGCCCAAACTGGCAAGGTGCGTTCTACGCCGCGCCAATGGACGATGAACACACCATCGCCGCGCTCCGATACATCGAACGCAATCCGGTCGCCGCAAAGCTCACCAATAACCCGTGTGACTGGCGCTGGTCAAGCGCCGCATGGCACGCGGGACTCGGTCCAAAGCCGGCGATCATTTCGACGGACTATCGACCATGCGCCGAGGTCAAAGCGTGGCGAGACAGTCTTGATGTCGAGCAACCAGAATTATTGAGACGAAAGATCCATACCGCCACTACGAACGGCGATCCGCTCGCTGATGATCAATGGATCGACCGCATGGAGGCCGTCCTTGGCCGCCCCTTGCGCCGCCGCCCACGCGGGCGACCGCCAGAAAATGGTCCGGGAGGAACGGGACGAATTTAGCCGTGAATCATGCGGCCTTCGGCGCCAAGGGCTGCTTCGTGCATGCTCTCGGCCATCGTTGGATGCGCATGCATCGTCGCAATGATGTCATCGACCGTTCCCTCAAGGGCCTTTGCCACGCAAATCTCGTGGATCAACTCACTGGCGTTCTCGCCAATGATGTGACCACCAAGGATCTCGCCGTACTTCTTGCTGACAATCAACTTGACCATGCCCTCGGCCGCGCCGTCGGCAATGGCCTTGCCATGACTCTTCAGGCTGTACTTGCCAACCCGGTACTCAATGCCCTTCTCTTTCGCGGCGCGCTCCGTCAAACCAACACTCGCCACTTGCGGGTTGCAGTACGTCGCACCAGGAATCGCGTCGTAGTGCACGCCGGTTGATGCGTGTCCAAACATGCGCTCGACCGCAACAACTGCTTCTTCACTCGAAACGTGCGCAAGCCATGGACCGCCAATGACGTCACCGATCGCGTAAACGCCGGGCACGCTGGTTGCGTATGTCGCCTTGTCCTTCTTCTCCATATAGTCCGTAGAGATGTGCCCCTTGTCTGTCTTCAGACCAAGCGACGCGTCAAATAGCCCTTCAAAGCGGCCTGCAACGCCAATCGCTACCAGCACGGTCTCTGCGTCAATCGTCTCGGACTTCTTGGTCGTCTGATCTTCGATCGTGACCTTCGCGCCCTTGGCCGTCTTCTCCACAGCCTTGGTCATGCAACCGAGTTTGAACTCAATGCCCTGCTTGCTGAAGATCTTCAGTGCTTCCTTGGAAATCTCATCATCCTCAACCGGCATGATGCGATCGAGCATCTCCACCACGGTCACTTTCGTGCCGAATGCGTTATAGAAATACGCGAATTCCATGCCGATCGCGCCGCTTCCGACAATCACCATCGACTCTGGCCGCGCTGGCAAATTCATCGCCTCGTAGCTGGAGATGATGGTCTTGCCGTCCTTTGGAGCAAACGGCAGTTCGCGCGGCGCTGCACCGGTCGCGATCAGAATCTTGTCGGCGGTAATGATCATGTCATCCTTGGAAACCGCGCCGGTTCCGCGATAGTAATCATCATCTGCCTTGGAAACTTGAACCTTGCATGGTCCGCCCGCGGTCTTGCCCGCAATGATCTTGGCGTGTCCCTGAATGTGCTCGATCTTGTTCTTCTTGAGGAGGAATCCAATGCCACCATTCAAGGTGCCTGCAACATTGCGCGAACGGCCAATGACTTTGGACCAATCCAACTTGACGTTCTTTGGGTCAACCTCAAAGCCCATGTCCGCGCCGTGCTTGAATGCTTCTGTGTAGACGCTCGCTGCATGCAGCAGGGCTTTGGTCGGAATGCATCCCCAGTTCAGGCATACGCCACCGAGCTTGGCGCGCTCAATGCACACCACTTTCTTGCCGAGTTGCGCCGCGCGAATTGCTCCGACATAGCCGCCGGGTCCGCCGCCGATCACGATGAGGTCATAATGCTTTGCGTCTGCCATGGGTCAGTTCCTCGTGTAGGTAAATGCAGGTGAAGGTTGCACATCGTAGGGATCTCCGGCGCGGCGCGACCGCCCCCGCCCGCCCAACAGCGTGGTGAACCATCCCTGAAACCCTACCCCCTGCCATTCGAGCGGAAATCTGCCTTTTTGCTAGCATCCGACCGCTTCAGGACCCCCCTTTGCGAACCGCCATCATTAGTGACATCCACTCGAACCTGTCCGCCCTCGAAGCGGTCCTGGCCGACATTGAGCAGCGCAAAGTGCAACGCATCATTTGCCTCGGCGATTTGATCGGCTACGGTCCAGACCCGGTTGCCTGTGCCGACCTCGTCGCTGAACGCTGTGAATGGTCGCTCCTGGGGAATCACGACTTTGGCGTCCTGTACGAGCCCACCAATTTCAACTCTGCCGCCGAGCAGGCTGCCTACTGGACTCGTCGCCAATTTGAAGCTGCCGCCAAAGAAGACACCATTGCTGGCGAACGCCGCTGGAACTTTCTTGGTCACCTCAAGGTGCGCGTCAACGACAACAGTTACCTCTGCGTACACGGATCACCCCGGCGGCCGATCAATGAGTACCTCTTCCCCGACGATGCGATTAACAATCCGCATAAGTTGGAGAGCATCTTTGGTCGCTTCGACCGCATGTGCTTGGTGGGTCACACGCACCACCCAGGAGTGTTCACTGAGGATCAAGAGTTCTGGAAGCCTGACGAACTGCCAGACCGTACTTTCAACGTTGATCCCGTGCAAAAGGCGATCATCAATCCCGGCTCCGTTGGGCAACCACGCGATGGCGATCCGCGTGCTTCATATGCCATCCTTGACACCGATGCTGGCGAAGACAAGCACCGCATCGAATTTCACCGACTTCCGTACGACATCGACATTACCGTTGACAAGATCCATGCGATCCCTGAGCTCCACGATTGGCTCGGCGACCGACTGCGTGAAGGACGCTGAGGCCCGGCTGTATGGCCGGCATCGCATCCCGACCAACGCGCCGAGCGCGTTACTGAACTGAACACTATGAACAGTAATTCTCCGGCCTCCCGGAAGCAATCCGTCTTCAACATCCGCCGATTCATGCTCACCGCTGCATTGATTGCGGTGGTCGCTGGCATCGCGGGCATCATCATCACTGGTCGGAATGGCGGCAGCGGTCCGGTTGCCACGCCAAGTATCGACGCCAACGCATCGGCGAACGCGGTTGCACCGAGCACCGCCGCCACCATGGCGACTCCAGGCGTGCAGCCCGCCGCTGCCACTCAGCCAACAACCGCCACACCTGTAGCAGCCCCCGCCATCGTCAAGCCTGCTGCGGATGAACTCGCGTGGGTTGCGGCCGCGCCTGGTTCGCCCACCGAAAAAGCGACGCCTATCGGTTCGCTCGATGCCAAGGTCGCGCAATTCCAGTTGCAACTCACCGCGCGCGGAGCAGGTATTTCTGAAATCATCTTTAGCGACCTGTGGCAAACCGCTCGTGATGCGGCAAGTGCACGCACTGGTACCCCGCCCGCTGAAGGTCAATACGTGTTGAACGCGCCAGGAAAGTTGCAAGGCTTCAGTGTTCCGCTCCTCTCCGCACGTGTCCTCGATGTTGACGGTCGGCAGATTCGCATCGACGGCAATGTCTGGCGAGAAACCGCGCCTGGCACATTCGTCACGGAGATTTCTGACGGCACCGGCGCACTGCAACTGCGCGCCACACGCCGATGGGTAGTAGAGCCAGGCTCCTATGACCTCCGCTGCGAGCAGCGCGTTGAGAACCTTGCATCCACGCCTCACGTCATCCGTTGGATTCAATTTGGACCAACGAACCTCGCCCGCGATCCGAATGACTCTGTCGACCCGCGTCGTTTCCAGTCCGGTTACTTGATGTCGAAGGAACGTGATCCTGGTCAACAGACCGTCATCGTTCACGATGCAACCATTGACCAATCTAAGCTGGTCACCCAGGTCGAAGAGGGAGATGTTGTGGTTTGGCCAACTGAACGGCAAACCCAGGAGCGCTATGGACTATCGTGGTTCGGAGCTACAAATCGTTACTTTGCGCTTGCCGTCCATGCGCCCTACACGGCACCTGGCTCAACAGTAAAGACAATTGCCCCTGCCATTGCCAGTGTCGCCGCGCAGGTCGGTGATGGCATGCATAAGGGGATTCCCGAGAAGGTGATCTTCACCACGTGCTCAAGCGATGCGCTGACTGTTGCGCCCGGCGCAAGTGCCGCATTCGACATCGGTGTCTTTGCGGGACCGCTAGAGCGTTCAATGTTGACCACCATGCAGCCATATGCGGCGCTCAATATGCAGGGACTGATCCTGTACCTGATGAGTGGGTGCTGCAACTTCTGCACGTTTGCGTGGCTTGCTGATTTTCTCGTGTGGTTCCTTGCGTTCCTTCACAACTACATGGTCTTTGACTGGGGCTTGGCCATCATCGCACTGGTTGTGGTGGTGCGCGGTTTGCTGCACCCTCTCACGCGACGTTCGCAGATCTCCATGCAACGCGTGACCAGGCAAATGGCTTCAATCAAGCCAGAAATCGATCTACTCCAGAAGCGCTACAAAGAAGATCCCAAGAAACTACAAGAAGAAACCATCCGTCTGTACCGCGAAAAGGGCGTCAATCCGCTTGGTTGCGCCGGCGGCATGATTCCAACCTTCCTGCAGATGCCGATTTGGATCGCCCTATACGCCGTCTTGTATTTCGCATTCGAACTGCGTCAACAGCCTGCGTTCTTTGGCATCTTCCAGAAGATGGGTGGCTGGCCATTCTTGAGCGACCTGAGCGCACAAGATCGATTCATCTCGCTGCCATTTGAAGCCAACCTGTACATCGCCACGGTCGACTCGATCAACTTGATTCCTATCTTGATGGGCGTGGTCTTCTTCATTCAGCAGAAGTACATGACCCCGCCGCCCACGGCGACTCAGACGCCCGAACAAGAGCAACAGCAGAAGATGATGAAGTGGATGATGGTCATCCTCTTCCCAGTCATGCTCTACACCGCGCCGAGTGGACTTACCTTGTACATCGCCACCAGCACGCTGGTTGGTATCTATGAAAGCATCCGAGTCAAGGCTGAAGTGGCCAAGATGGACTTTAGCAAGCCACAAACTGCTAAGAATGGATGGTTACAGAAGGCCTACGGCAGCGCCATGAAGCGCGCACAAGACGTGCAACAGAAGGCACAGAAGCGGGCGCAGGCGAGTGCGACCAAGGCGCCAAGTAAAAAGTTCCGCGATAAGTAAATGGATCCGCGGTAAGTAAACACCGCCGTCACAAACAAGCGGCTCCACTAAAAGTGATCTGATCACGGCATGGACAACCAGAGCGTCATCCTCGCCGTCGCAAGCCCTCCGGGAAGTGCGATGCGCGGGATTGTCCGTGCCTGTGGTGCCGATGCATGCAAGGTGTTGTGGAACGCCATGGATCCAGACTGCCCTGGAAGCGCGGCGGTTCGTGCGCGCATGCGTGGCGTACATGTAGTGCGCTTACGAGACCCATTCATACCAGCGCTCGCCATGGTCATGCCCGGTCCAGCCAGCGCCACTGGCGAAGACTGCGCCGAGATTCATACTGTTGGAAATCCATTCGTACTTGAACGAATCATCGCTGCCGTGATCGCGCACTCTGCTGGAGCAGCGCGGCGCGCGCACCCCGGCGAATTCAGCGTGCGTGCGGTCTTGTCGGGTCGTATGCCGATCGCGTCCGCGGAGCGTATCGCTGCAGTAATCATGGCTGAAACTGATGCACAACTTGCAGCGGCATCAATGCTTCAAGTCAACACCGCCGAGCAGTCCTCAGCCCGTGATGCAGATGAAATCGCCACGCTATTGGCACTCGTTGAAGCCGGCATTGACTTTACCGATCAAGAAGATGTGGTGGCCATTGCGCGTCCGGCACTGGAGGACCGCGTGCGTTCTGTACGCGACAGAATTCGTGCGCGCTGTGCGACATCCACCGGCGCAGAATCAGCACAACGAGCCGCACGCGTGGTGCTTACTGGCGCACCAAACGCCGGTAAGAGTTCGCTCTTCAATGCGTTGCTACAGCACACGCGTGTGGTCGAAAGTGCACACCGCGGAACAACGCGCGATGCCATTGAACACGCATGTTTGTTGCCAGGTGGTACTGAAGTGATCTTGGTGGACGCACCAGGCCTTGACGATGCAATTCATGATGTCGACGTTCTGATGCAAGCGCGCGCTCATGATGCGATCAATCGCGCGGACATCATTCTTGTGTGCCAGCCATGTAGCCATGATCCAGTGACCCGTGCCTATGAATCACCGCGCATCGATGGTGCGCACGCGCTAATCATCAATGTTCGAACCAAGTGCGATACACCAGGCACCGCAAGCACCACTGATGCCGCTGACGTCATTTCCACCAGCGCCCATACTGATGTTGGAATTGCCGAACTCCGCGCAGCCATTGCCCGAACCATCAGCACGCGGGCCCCGCGTAATGCCCATGAGTTCACACTGGGTGTAGCGCGCGTTGCACTGCTGCAGGAGGCGGCTGATTCACTCGATGACATGCTGACTATCGACGCGCCAGAACTCGTTGCCGCCGCGCTTCGTACCGCGCTCGACCGACTTGGCGAAGTGTCTGGTGCCATCCCGCCCGACGACGTCTTGGGAAGGCTGTTCTCGAGTTTCTGTATTGGAAAGTGAGCTGCTTGCACCCGCTGCAACGCTCCTGCACAGTAGCCTCCCGCGCGTGCAAGGCTCCATTGATATCCGTGTCCGGTACTGTGAGTGTGACCCAATGGGCGTTGTTCATCACACCGTTTATCCAGTGTGGTTTGAGATGGGGCGCACTGAACTTCTGAGATCTACCGGACGCACTTACCGCGACATGGAGGCGCAGAACATGCTGCTGGCGGTCGTCAAGCTTGAAGTGGTCTACAAGCAACCCGCCCGCTATGACGAGGTGGTGCAACTCCGTACCACTCTGGCCCGCGTGGGTGCAGTGAAGGTGGAACACACCTATGAAATTTGGCGTGACGACGTACTACTGGTGGCGGGCGCAACAACGCTTGCCTGCATCGACCGAAACGGTCGTGCTCAGGCCATTCCGGATGGTGTACTCACGACTCCCGTGGACCAAGTGATGAAGGCGAACGCCCCAAGCGGATCTTGACGCGTAGACCCGGAATCTGCATTACCCGGCGAAGCTCTGTCAGCGCTCCAGCACGAAGCGCGCGGTCCACAGCAAACGAAGCAGGGGAACTGCTCACCCCCACCACTATCTGCATTGGGCTGACGGACTCGATCCAAGTTTCGTCAATCAATTGTGCCGGCATCGCTGCGCGCCATGCTTCAGCAGCACTGCCGCTTCGCTCCACATCACGCTTTGCTTGGCGCGCGATATCACCAACCATGCGGCTGATCGAGACATCCTTATCGCGGAACGCGCGACGCTCACACATGCGCTGAGTTCGCAGAATGGATGGGTCAAGCGGTGCTGACGGTTTGCTGGCATCCGCTGGCGCCGCCCCTACGCGGGCTGGCAGCGTCTCGCCGCCCGAACCCGTTGCACCCTTTGAATTTGTCGACCGCTTCGCCATGAAAGTGCATCGTAGTTTGTAGGTGCATGTTTCCGAGTGGGTATCGTGCTCGCTCTGTGATTTCCGTAACTCTTGAAAATATCCGCAAGGCCTATGGATCGACCGTGGCTGTCGATGGTGTGACCATGGAAGCCCCCAAAGGCGGCCTGACGTTTCTGCTTGGCCCGTCCGGGTGCGGCAAGACCACCATCCTGCGCATGATTGCTGGATTTCTTGAGCCGAGTGCGGGAGTGATTCGCTTTGGAGACCGAGACATCACGCACATCTCTGCGGAGAAGCGTGACTGCGGCATGGTGTTTCAGAGTTATGCGCTGTGGCCACACATGACCGTTGCACAGAATGTTGCGTTTGGGCTTGAGGTGCGAAAGGTGCCAGCAGCCGAAATGCGCAAGCGTGTTGGCGAGGCGCTGGAGATGGTTCGCATGCACGCCTACGCCGATCGTAAGCCGAATCAACTTTCTGGCGGACAACAACAGCGCGTTGCACTGGCGCGCGCCATTGTTTACAAGCCTGATGTGCTGCTGCTTGACGAGCCGCTGTCCAATCTTGACGCCAAATTGCGCTTAGAAATGCGGGGCGAAATTCGCCGCATCGTGGATGACTTGCGCGTCACCGCCATCTACGTGACACATGATCAGAAAGAGAGCCTGAGTCTTGCCGACAAGATGGTGGTTCTCCGCGAAGGTCGCATCGAGCAAGTAGGCGGCCCGCGTGAAATGTATGAGCGACCCTGCAATCGATTCGTAGCAGAATTCTTGGGTGAAACCAACTTCCTTGATGCAACCGTCGAAAGTTCCCCCACTCATGTCCCGCGCCTGGTGAAGACCCGCGCCGGCATCCTGGAAACCACCACCGGGGGCGATCACCCCGCGTCCGCAAATTTGGTTGCCAGTGTTCGCCCCGAGTCACTGCGTATGCATCCTCAGGACCAGATCGCTACTGATCGCCCCGCCCTCCGCGGTGTCGTTGCGGAGACCACTTACCTTGGTGAAGTGGCTCAGCACCGCGTTGATTGCAGCGGCGTGAATATCAAGGTATTCGAACTAAATCCGCGGCATCTCTCGCGCCGTGGAGAGCCGATAGCGCTCACCGTAGCAGCCGACCAGGTGGTGCTGTTGGAGCGGTGAGGCGCGGTGAGGCGCGGTAAGACGCGGCGAGACCAGGCGCGGAGCGGTGAGGAACGATGAGGTGAGGCGGGGCGCGGTAGTCCCAGCTCAACCTATCCTGCGTACATGCGCACATCGATTGCCGCGGCTTCGGCTGCCATCGTCCTTGGTTCCATGCTCGCCGCCTCGACTGCTGTTAACGCCCCGCCGCCAGGAGTGAAAGAGACGCCTGATGCGCGTAACGCACGTATGGCGTGGTGGCGATCGGCACGATTTGGAATGTTCATCCACTTTGGTTTGTACTCCACGCCAGCGGGTACGTGGGACGGCAAAGAAGTGAGTGGCGTTGGTGAGTGGCTCCTACAAAATGGAAAGATCGATCCGATCGTCTACGAGAAGACGCTCGTGCCGCAATTCAATCCGGTGAAGTTTGATGCCAAGGAATGGGCGGATCTCGCTCGTGATGCCGGCATGCAATATGTAGTCATCACCACCAAGCACCACGACGGATTTGCACTGTGGAACAGCGCCGTGAGTGATTACGACGTCATGGCCACGCCGTTCAAGCGCGACATCATGAAGGAGCTCTCCGAAGCGGTGCGTGCCGACGGAATGCAGATGTGCTGGTACCACTCGATCATGGACTGGCATCATCCTGACTATCTACCGCGCCGTCCGTGGGACCAGCGTGCAGTGGATCCACAAAGCTATCCACGCTATGTGAACTACATGCAGGCGCAACTCAAGGAAATCCTTACCAATTACGGCAAAATCGGCATCGTGTGGTTCGATGGTGAATGGGAAGACACCTGGAACCACAGCTGGGGCAAAGCCACCGATGACTTCGTGCGCGCCATTCAGCCACAGATCATTGTGAACAATCGCGTCGACAGCGGTCGCGCCGGAATGGAGGGATTCTCCAAAGATGAGGCGTCCCGTGGCGACTACGGAACGCCGGAACAGACCATTCCACCAAATGGCATGCCAGGCAAGGATTGGGAAACGTGCATGACCATGAATGACACGTGGGGTTTCAAGTCTTCTGATCACAACTGGAAGAGTTCGCAAGAACTCATTCGCATGTTGTGTGACATCGCGTCCAAGGGTGGCAACTTTCTCCTGAATGTTGGACCGCGCGGCGACGGCACCATCCCACCAGAAAGCATCGAGCGACTGAAGCGCATGGGCGAATGGATGAAAGTGAACGGCACGGCAATTCATGGCACTGAAGCCACACCGTTCCCACGGAAATTTCAGTGGGGCCGAATCACCCAAGGAGTTGGTCCGCTCAGTGGCCGTGAAAGCACCATGCTGAACCTCATAGTCTTTGATTGGCCAACAGACGGCACACTTCGGCTCCCCGGCATGAGTAACGAACCGATCTCCGCGAAAATTCTTGGTGCATCTGGCCGATCACCAACCGTCACCCGCCAGGGCGACACCATCGTTGTCAGTGGCCTTGGTGCCACGCCGGTCGACAAGGATGCGACCGTCGTACAGATTGGCGTTGTTGGCAAGCCGGCGGTCGAGCCATTCATCATCAAGCCCGATGGAAACGGGATCATCACTTGTACGGCCGCAGACGCGATCGTCACCGGCAGTATCCAGTACGAAAATCGATTTGAGAATCTCGGTTGGTGGCGCGACACAGCCAGCACCGCCTCTTGGACCGTGCAGATTCCCGCCACCGGCAAGTACCACGTAGCTGTTGCCTACGCATGCAACGCCACCTGCGGTGGCGACTTTGAAGTTTCTGTCATTGACCCAGACGGGGGCGGCACCCAGACAATCACTAAGAATCTGCCGCCACGCTCCGACTGGAGCGATTTCATAAACCTGGCAGTCGGGAATATCGAACTTACCGCCGGAACCCGCGTTATATCGGTGAAGGCGGCGAGCAAGCCGGGTGAATCCTTCATCAATCTCCGTAACCTCACCTTGATGCCGCTGAAGTAAACTGATCGCCCCCTATGCCCACCTTCACACTCAACGGAACGGCCATCGAACTTGAGCCCCAAACACGGGAGTCATTTGCATGGCTTGCCGGACAGGTCTACCGCCGACTCCACGAAGGCCCGCCGCTTCCGGCGATCCTGACGGTGTTTGCGCACGAGGGCACAACCACCCAAGGCCTGGCAACAAACGACGCCCGCATCCAAGCCATCCTGTGGACCTTATGGCAAATTGGCATTGCCTCCGCGCGCGTTGAAGGCGATGGCGAGAAGCGAGAAGTCAAGTGGGAGAAGGGTGAGCATGCGAACATTGACACCCGCCCGATCATTGAGCACTTCACCGAAGAGGGCATCAATGAAGGTCGCGCACTCGCCGCAGGCCTTGTGGTGGTGGCTGGCCGCCACATCAAGGTGAACGGCATTGAGATGCACGTGAAGATCAACAACTTCGAACTCATCAAGGCGCAGGCTGCTGAGATGGAGAAGCGGCGCACCGATCCGAAGAACGATCCGGCCATGGCTGCGGCGAGTTACCTCGCCGAACTTCTTGCACAGGGTGCTGACCAGAATGACCTGCGACTCCGAGCCGCCGTTGAACTCGCCGCGGACCTCGGAATTCGATCACTCTTTGTGGATGCCGCCACGCGCCAACTGCGTATCGACGGATTCAATGAGCAAGCGGCACTTGCAGCCGCCTATTTCCAGGGTGCGCCGGTTGAGCACTTTCAATCTGCCATCAATCGCGCCCAGGTGCTAAATAAAATGGCACTGGAAAGCGCGCAGAAATCCGGACGTGCGCCAGCGGGTGGTACGGACGCTGTTCGCCCCCAAGCCGGAACCCCGGATTTGGTGGGGGCTGCTGGAAAGCCTGGAAATCAGGGCCAACCGACGCCGTTCAAGCGTCGCCGCCGCTAACTCTGCCACACTACGCGGACCTTCAGCCCATGTGCTCGCGGACTATCCAAACGGACTTCGCGAGCAATTGTCCGGACATTTATCTCACAGAATCCTTGACCTGCGATCCACGGATCAGACCGTTCCAATGACCCTGCGTGGTGATTCAGTGTGGACCACCACGCAGGGCTCAGGAATTTGAGGAGGGCAAGCGATGTGTGACAAAGTCGACGGCGAGAGCAACCTGGCCGGCAAAATCGCTATTACTTCCTCTGCATGGCGACCAGTGCAGATTCAACTCCGCACTCCGGTTGCCGCCAACGCTGCTATGTATCGCACACTGCTTGGTGACCTGCCCGGACTATCGATCGTGCGTGGGCCGCTCTTGGATGGGTGTGTTGCAGACGCTGTGATCGCGCCAACGAATAGCTTCGGCTATCTCGATGCGGGGATTGACAGCGCGTTCGCGCGCCGGTTCGGCCCACGTCTGCAACGCTCACTCCAAGAGTGCATTGCCTGTGAGTTCGATGCTGAACTTCCGGTAGGCGAGGCAATCATCATTCCAACCGGCGACTTCACGATGCCGTTTATGGTGGCTGCGCCGGCGACGCAGTTCCCTGGATACATTTCCGGGGAACCGTTGATGTACAGCGCACTTCATGCCGCGCTGCGGGCTGTTAATGCGTGGAACATCGCTGATGAGTGGCCACCAATAGAATCAATCGTCCTGCCGGACATGGCGCGTGCTACCCATGGGTGGCGTGCTGAAACCTTAGTGCTGCAGGTTCGCGAGGCGCTCGAGGCGTGGAATCGCGCACATGCCCTGCCCGGCCAGCAATCCCGCGCCGCATGAATTGACTCACGCAGCGCTAGCAATCGGCGGCATTGGTGCGCCAATGCTGGCACAGATCGCGCGCAGCAGTTCCGCTTCTTCCAC
The DNA here is from genome assembly GCA_039796075.1 of Planctomycetota bacterium. Lineage (GTDB taxonomy): Bacteria > Planctomycetota > Phycisphaerae > Phycisphaerales > SM1A02 > UBA966. The sequence continues at coordinate 25,496 of JBDKKN010000018.1, forward strand.
GGTGGTCTGACCATCCGCCGCAACACAAGCAACACAAGCGTCGACAAGATTTCGCTTGATCCCGAGTTTCGTGTTCGATAGTCGCTGCAGTGATTCATCAAGGGTGTCAAGCGTGCAAAGATGTGCCGCCGTCTGCGCTGTGGGCAACAACGATTGTGATCCACGCGCCGCGCGCCATGCCCGCGCTACGCCCGCTTCGTCAGTGGCGCCTGACCACGCCAAGACGCTCACCACCAACGCTACATCTGCTACTGTCGCGCGTGCACCGGGGTCCTTCGCTGCAATTGGTCCCTCGATTGCACTACGCAAGATGACTCGGACTGTCCATTCCAAACGGTCAACCTGCGAGTCCGTGGCTATGAGCTGCGCCAACACTGCGCGGAACTGCTGATATTGCGCGGGAGAAAGTTGTACAAGCGACGCTGCGCACAATTCAATGACCGGCAATCGTTGGCGCGGGGTGATCGTTGCGGTCTGCTGCAGTGCATCGGTTGCGCTAGCAAGTGCAGGATCAGTAGCGGCTATACCGGCAAGCTGCGCCTGGCGTTCGCGTCGGTCACGCGCGAGAAGTAACGAACAAATCACTGCCCGTGCACTGAATGGATTCCGCGCAGCATCGACCACGGACTCAGGTAGCCCCGCGATGAGGCTGTGCGCCATCCCGATGTCGTGTGGGTTGAGTGACCCCATAGTGCGGCGCGCACCATGAATAGCCGCGGCGGAAACCCCATGAAATGCTGCCACTGACGCGGCGCGCGCGGTTGGTTCCGGCCGAATGACTCCTGCAGTCGCTGCCGCAGTCGTTGCTGAAGCATTTGCCCCGGTCGTCGCTACCGCCGTCACCCCGGCCGCCACCATCTTGGCACCACGAATGCGCGCAATACGGTCCTCAATCGGTGGGTGTGTTGAAAACAACGATGCAATGCCATTAGCAAAGAAGAAGTGGCTGAACTCCGCCGCTGCCGGTGCGCTCAGTTGACTGCCCGCGCCACGTGCGATTTTTTCCAGTGCACCGGCAATGCCATCTGGGTTACGCGTGTACTGCACCGCGCTGGCGTCTGCCAGAAACTCACGCTGCCTGCTCACCGCCGACTGAATGATGCGCCCAAAGAAGTACCCAACAATTCCAATGATGAAGAGCGCGACACCAATTCCAAGACCAACGGCCGCACTGTTGTTTTTTTCGCGCGATGGGCGGGAATACATCTGCGAACGAATCAGAATTCGACCAACCATAGAAACTGCGAAGATTCCACCAAGCCAAGCCACCAGACGCATGTTGAGTCGCGTGTCTCGGTGAAAGATGTGGCTGAATTCATGCGCCATCACCCCCTGCAATTCATCACGCGACAGCGCATGGATACAGCCGCGCGTCACACCAATGACTGAGTCTTGCTCAGAATTCCCAGCCGCAAACGCGTTAATGGTCTGGTCCTCCATGAGGTAGATCGGTGGAACGCGAACACCGCTTGCAATGGCCATCTCCTCAACCACATTGAGGACTCGCCGCTCGTCTGGATCACTTGATCCAGGGTCCACCTGAATTCCGCCCATCGCCTGTGCCACCGCCGCACCGCCGTGCGACATCTGCGCAAATTTCACTGCTGTACCAATGCCGACAACAGCAAGAACCGAGCCAACCGATAGCGCAAACATTGATGGATCAAAGATCTTGCCGCGCGACACTGTGAGCGAGAGCACAACATGCACACTCACTACCGTGGCAACGACACCCATGATGAACAGCGCTACCAGCCAGCTGGTGTTGCGCTTCGCCCGTTCTTGGCTTTCAAAGAAATCCATTGCCGGTCTCCGTGCGTCAGGAATCGATGGTGTTTCGTGGCGTTTCCAAAGAAGCGGACGCGTTGAAATCTACGTTTGGTAGTGCACGCGCTGATTGGTCAGCCTCAAAGAGTGCGGCTGCTGTGAAGGAAAATAATCGCGCTACCAGAACGTCGGGGAAGACGGCCAGTTTGGTATTGAAGGTCATCACCGCATCGTTGTACGCCTGCCGCGCAAATGCAATGCGATTCTCGGTGCTTACTAATTCTTCTTGCAACTGCAGTGCATTATTGTTGGCCTTGAGATCTGGATATCGCTCCATCAAGATCATCAATTGCCCCAACACCGCCTGCAATACACCTTCTGCGTTCGCCAGTGCGAGTGTCGCACCTGCATCACCAGGGTTTACGGTAACGGCACTACGCGCGCTGATCGCAGCGGCACGTGCACTGGTCACCGCCTCAAGGGTGGACCGCTCGTGGTGCATGTAACCCTTCACAGTGGCTACCAAGTTGGGTACCAAATCGTGACGCCTGCGCAGTTGCACATCAATCTGCGAGAATCCATTCTGCACACGTACCCGGCGCGTCACCAGCCCGTTGTAGACCGCCATCAGCCAAATGGCAACCATGGCAATAGCGGTTCCGGCGGCCACCGCGGCCACCAGAACGGGCGAAACGGCAACGATTGTCGGGGCAGAATGCACGAACATGTGCGTAGTTCTAGCATCGGGAACCATGATCGGCATTCCCCGCATTCTGGTAACCGGATTCGAGCCCTTTGCAGGCAGCCTCCTGAACCCCACAGCGCTGATTGTTGAGCGTTTGGCAGCCGAAGGAATTGCTGGTGCCATGATGCGTGCCGAGGTCCTACCAGTGGTGGGTGGTGTTGGACCCGGTTCAGCGAGGGCGATGCTTGATGCTGTATTGGCGGAGTTTCAAGCTGATGCGGCCATTCACTTTGGTGAGGCGCATACTCGCAGTGAATTCAGTGTTGAACGCGTCGCTATCAATCTTCGCGATTACCGCATTGCGGATAATGCGGGCGTATGTGCGGAAGACACGCCTGTGATTGAGGGCGCCCCTGCCGCGCACTTCGCGTCCCTTCCGGTACGAGCGATCGTGGGCGCTGTCCGTGTTTCCGGTGTTGCAGCAGGAACATCTTTGACTGCGGGTAGCTATCTCTGTAACGAGGTGATGTTTCATTCACTTGAACGGAGTGCGGCTACGGGTTGGCCAGCAATCGCCGGTTTCATTCATGTCCCACAGCTCGAAGAGCAGTTTGCGACGCGGCCAAACGATGCACGGCCAATATCCGCACATGACTTGATGATTGCTACGCGCGCGGCGATTGGTGCCGTTATGTTCCACCTTCGAACCATGCCACGTGGGACCATGCCTGATCGACATCGACGGCGATTGGGTTAAACGGCACCGCCGCCGACTCGCATGGCCGCGAGTGTGGCGGTGACGTGTGGGCTGTATTTCAATAAGGCGCATGCCGTTGGCACGTTGCCAAGACATGCGCCCCACCCTGATGTGTGGACTACAGGGTGCTTTGTTGGAACACATGCGGTGATGTGTTCCAACACCTTTGCTACGATCGAGCCAGCGAGCCTGTTCAGCACTGTTTCCCTAAATTTGACACAAAATTCTCACTCCGAACATTCTTTATGCTTGCGCGCAGCACCTGCCATCATCGAACATTTGAAATCACGCTTGCTGACCCCAGTCGGCGAAATGCGTTGAGTTCAGCCATGTTTTCTGCACTGAACGCGCGGCTGATGGTTGCCGCGCTCGCTGCTGATGATCGCCTCATCACACACGACGGATCGCGCATTGGTGCTGATGTCGTAGTGATTCGCGGCGAGGGACATTCGTTCTCTGCCGGATTTGATTTGGCCGCTTGCGTTGCCGACGCCGCGCTGTTGCGCGAACTAGTGATGGAACTCTCCCGCACAGTGCAAGCCCTTCGCGCACTTCCAATTCCAGTGATCTGTGAAGTCCATGGCGCGGCACTGGCGGGTGGCTGCGCTTTGCTCGCCGGCGCTGACTTTGTGATCGTCTCGCCGGATGCACAACTCGGCTATCCCGTACATCGGATTGGAGTGAGTCCAGCGGTCACCCTGCCTGCGCTGATGGCCAATGCCGGCACTGGATCAGCACGACACATCACCATGGGTGGGTCGATCCACGACGGCCCATCGGCCGTTCGTTCCGGGCTAGCTACTCATTGCGCTCGCACCCCAGAATCCCTTGCACACGAATGCCGCGCGCTGGTTGATTCGCTCTTGGCCAAAGAGCCAACCGCCATGCGCGCAACAAAGCGTTGGGTCAATGAACTTGACGGATCGAACGATGCCACACGCTTCCACCACGCCGCCGAAGCATCGGCCGCTGCTGCGGAGGGAGACGAGTTTGCAACCATGCTTGGTGATTTCTGGCAGAAGCGCCACAACGCGCCGCCGGTCACGCCTCAGTGATGTCGTAAGCGGCCATGTACCCGCCACCCTGCATGCGCAGGATCTGCCTTGCTAGGTCATTTGCCAGTGCGCTTGCCCCAAACCGAAAGAGGTGCGGTGTCAACCACTCGTCACCAAGGGTCTCTTTCACCATCACCAAGTATGAAATGGCCTGCTTTGCGGTACGAATCCCACCCGCGGGCTTCATACCGATGCGAATACCGGTTGCCAGAAAGTGATCACGAATTGCCTCAAGCATCACCAGTGTCACTGGCATAGTTGCTGCTGGCTGCACCTTGCCGGTAGACGTCTTGATGAATACCTCGCCATCCTTCGGCGCGGCGATTCCTGGAACTGAGCACGCAGCTTCGATCGCCAAATCACTGGCGCGGCGGACATTCTCCAAGGTCTCCAGCTCACCAGTCTCAAGAATGATCTTGAGATGCGCGGGCTTGCCCTTTGGCGGTTGGGCACATCGTGCGCGCGTCTCGCGAATCTCCTGGGCGATTTCATCAAAGCGACCAGCAAGAAAGAGTCCCCGACTGATCACCATGTCAATTTCATCGGCGCCAGCAGCAATGGCATCCACACAATCACGGAGCCGAATATCCAGTGGATACTGGCCACTTGGAAAGCCCGTCGCAACCGCCGCGACGTTGACGCCAGAACCAGCGAGCGCCTCCTTGGCGGTAGGCACAAGCATGGGGTACACGCACACAGCTGCCACGTGAGGAGCGGGCCACTCAAGTGCAGGACGTCCCGCCGGAACGTCAACGGGCTGAATCGCCTTGCGACAAAGAGCCCGAACCTTCTCCGGCGTGTCCTTGCCTTCCAGCGTGGTGAGATCCAACATAGAAACAGCACACCGGAGGGCGTGCTGTTTCGAAGAAGCCTTGATCGAACGCTTCGTGAACGATTCCGCGCGACGCGCGGCCATGATGGCGTCGACACCGCGCATCACGGATCAACCACCTCGCGCAACGCGGAACAATTCCGTCACCGGAATTGCTTGGCGCAGAAGAAGTGCTTTTTCACCGGCGTTTGCGTTCTCAACGTAGTAAATAAAGAGCATTTCGCCGCGGCCATCAAGTACCCACAATGCCTCGTACGGGCGCTCGGGAGGCCCAAGGCCCGTGTTCTGTGTGACAACGCTCATGCCCTGTCCACCTTGGTTGGCGGCGCCGGCGAAGGCGGCATTCAGCGGCAAGCGAGCTGCTTGAATGATGGTGAGTGCTGCCAGGAGAAATGCGCTCGCCCAAAGAAGGGCAGCTGGCATATTCATTTGCTGCGTGCGCTGCTTTGTGCCGCAGGCGCAACCAGCGGTGGTGCATGTTGATGTTTCGTTTGAGTGTTCCATAGTGAGTCCTTGGTGAGTTGCTTGTGGTGAAAGTGTTGGTGATGGCGCTCGGTGATCAGCGCGTCTTCGCAGCCTGTACCGCATCGGCGGTCATGTTGCGATAGCCAAGACCAACCAAGCGCTTAGTGTTCTCGTACCAACTGATGGCAACTACTTCATTGGTGGTCTCGTCTGTGATGTAGACAACACCCTGAATGATGCCGTTCACCGTTCCGCCCACCATGGTGTAGGTGGAGCGGGGACGAAGTTGTGCCGATGCGGATGGCATGAGTGTCACCGCTGCAAGCGCGGCCAACAGTCCGGCGTTAAGGAAGATGAGCGGACGAAGCGATGTGCGCGACATATGAATCTCCGGGACGGCTGTGTAGCGCGCTGTGTTCGCGCGTGCCCTGCTCGCCACATGGCTAAACAGGAGCCCGGCAGGATACCGGGTTCAAGGTGAAATCCGCGGTGATGGCGCTTTCTTTAGCCATGGCGGGATCACCATGCGCGCGCAGCGATTCAGGGCGGGTGCTACCGCTCGTTCCCTGTTGACAGCCCGCGCTGCACTACACAATCACCCGATTCGTGATCAAGTACCAGCCGCCAATGCTCACGATCGGCGTCAGCCAGCATCGCCCGCTTGGTCAGCATGGTCTGGTACGGGAGCATGTCGTATCCCAAACTCGCAGCGGGGTGCGCATGATGAATGGTGGGCATGGTGTCGCCCGGGAAACACACTGTTCCCTTGCTGTCGTTCCATAGCACCATGTGGTGACCCCACGTGTGCCCAGGCGCGACGCGGACACGTATGCCGGTCACTGGCTCCGCGTCGCCATCGTGAAGTACCACGCACCCTTGTAATGGCTCCAAGTTGGTAGGTAAATAGGTGCGCGACATGGTGCTCTTATTGGCAAGGGCATCCAGCCACTCTTGGCGCTGCACGTGGACGCGCGCATTTGGAAAAACCAATTCCAATGCACCGCTTGCACTCAACCGAGTCAACCCACCCGCGTGGTCAAAGTGCAGGTGTGTCAGAATCACGTGGGTGATTGACGCTGGATCAATGTCAATCTCTTGAAGCGCATGTTCCACAGTACGAACACGACCATCGGCGCATCGCTCAAAGAGATAGATCGCTTCTTCCTTTGGTGTCCACTTCCCACCGGCGCCAGACTCCACCAATATGCGCTCGACTGCACCGCTCTGCGTGGTGCGTTCGAGGAGCACGCAGTTCATGGACAACCAAATGCGATTGTCTGCATCGGCCTCAATCCATTTGCTCCACATGGACTTCGGGATCAGTCCAAACATACCGCCCCCATCAAGACGAAATCCCCCTGCGCGGAGGATTCGCCATGAAAACAAGGGTTTTTCAGCGGTCAAACGGACCTTTCGTCACGCCTTCACCACACGTGCCTTGCCGGTACCGGCAGGAACGGTGGCCATGGCGTTACGGGTGTCCACCACCAACTTGGCGTTCTTGGCAAGGTTGGTGTAGTCGACGGCATCGTGGTCGGTGAGGATGAGCACACAGTCGCTGGCCTTGAGGTTCGCTTCGTTCAAGTCAACGCTCTTCAAATCGATCCGATACTTACGCATGGATGGATAGGAAGGGATGTGTGGGTCGTGATAAGTGACCTCAGCGCCCTTGTCGCGGAGAATCTCAATGATCTCCGCGCTTGGGCTTTCGCGTGAATCATCAATGTTCTTCTTGTACGCCACGCCAATCACCAGAACCTTGGAACCCTTGATGCTCTTGCAGTCGTCATTCAACGCACTTTGGGTGCGCTCAATGACGTAGTGCGGCATGGCAGTGTTGATTTCACCAGCAAGTTCAATGAAGCGAGTGATACGACCAACTTCCTTCGCCTTCCACGTCAGATAGAAGGGATCGATCGGAATGCAGTGGCCACCAAGGCCTGGGCCTGGATAGAAAGGCATGAATCCGAAGGGCTTGGTTCCAGCGGCGGCGACCACTTCCCAGACATCAATATTCATGTCCGTGAGCACGGTCTTCATTTCATTGACGAGCGCAATGTTTACTGCGCGGAAGATGTTCTCAAGAAGTTTGGCTGTTTCAGCCACTTCGGCGCTGGAAACAAAGTGCGCCTTGCTGACCACGCGGCTGTACAGCGCGTATGCCAACTTGCCGGACACTTCGTCGGTGCCACCAACCAGCTTGGGAATCACTGAAGCAGAGAAGTTTGGGTTACCTGGATCTTCACGCTCTGGGCTGTACGCCAAGAAGAAATCCTCATTGCGCTTTAGTCCGGTGGCATCAAGAATCGGCCCCATCTCGTCGCGCGTGGTGCCGGGGTAGGTGGTGCTCTCCAGCACGACCAGTTGCCCCTTGCGGAGCACGTTGGCAACCAGCTTGGTGGAGTCAAGAACGAACGAGAGATCTGGTTCCTTGTGATGGCCAAGCGGCGTTGGCACACAAATCAGGATCGCGTCGGCCTTCTGGAGATCAACCGGATTGGTAGTGCCCAGGAATCCGTCGTTTGACTTGATGTAGTCAAAGAAGTCCTGCCCAAGGTGATGGATGTACGGCTTGCCGGCCTTGATACTGTCAATCTTGCGCTGGTCGATGTCGAAGCCAACCACCTTGAAGCCAGCCTTGAGGCAAGCGTGCGAGAGTGGCAAGCCAACGTAACCAAGGCCGACGATGCCGACGGTGGCGGTCTTGGATTCGATCTTCTTTAGGAGTTCAGTAGCGATGGCGTTCATGGTTTGTTCCAGGCCGGATTCAGTGGGTTTCAATGTTGTTCGAAGATATCAAGACCGTATTCATCGGCAGTAAATCAACGCCGAATGAAGTAACTCACACCAGATTCTCTGGATTCTCCAACAGCCCAACCACCGTATTGAGGAAGCGGGCGCCCTCTGCGCCATCCACCACGCGGTGGTCGCAACTGAGGGACAGTGGAAGCGAGAGACCAGCATAGAAACGTCCATCTTTCACCATCACGCGCTCTTTGGCGCGCCCGGCAGCAAGGATGGCCACTTCGGGGTAGTTAATGATCGGCGTAGCAAACATGCCGCCATAACTACCCACGTTGGAGATAGTGAATGTTCCACCCATCGACTCTTCGCGCTTGATGGATCGATCCTTACAAGCTCCAGCGAGACGCTTGATCTCGTTGGCAAGTTCAACTGGTGACTTCTTCTCTGCATCCTTAATCACCGGAACCATCAGTCCCGCATCGGTGTCGACGGCGCAACCGAGATTCACTGGACCCTTGATCAGGATCTCGCTGTTGGCATCATCCGTGATGGCATTGAGCGATGGATGCTTCTTCAGCGCCTTGCAAATTGCCGCCATGATGAACGGCAACATGCTCAACTTCTGACCAGTGACGCGGCTGTACTCCTTGCGCTTCTGATCAAGTTGGGTGATGTCTGCTTCATCAACAACAGTGAAGTGCACTGCGGTTCGAACGCTGCGGTCGAGGCTCTCGGCGATCTTGCGTCGCACGCCACGGAACGGCACGCGCTGGGTGACACCGTTTTGATCAATGAACACCGTTCCTGCTGCAATTGCCGTGGAACGGGGCGCAAATCCAGCCGCTGACGCCGTGCTCACCGCTGGAGCGCCGTTACCGTCACTCGCAAAGGACTCAATGTCCGAGGCCGTCACGCGCCCACCACGGCCACTGCCGGGAATGCGTTGAATGTCGACGCCGAGTTCACGCGCGATGCGACGCACCGCTGGAGTTGCCAGCGCCTTACCTTCGCGAGAAACCACGGCCACTTCCGACGCGCGACGCGCAAAGCGGTCGCTCACGGTCAGTGTTCCACTCATGGTTCCAACGACCGTTCCTTGATCATCCGCAGCTGCGGGTGCGCCAGCCGCTACTTGCGCAGATACGCACGACGACGCGGTCTGGGAACTGCCGTTGCTACTTGCACTCGCCGCCGGCTTCGCGGCCGCACTGCTCGGACCACTCGTGGTTGGCGCACTCTTCGCCGCCGCGCCGACCGGTACGTACCGCACCAGCACCGCGCCCACCTTGATGATGTCGCCCGCCTTGCCGCAGATCTCTGTCAGTGTGCCGGCCCATGGCGAAGGAACTTCCACCAACGCCTTATCGGTTTGCATCTCGGCGAGCGTCTGGCTCTCCTTGACGGTGTCGCCGGCCTTCACCTTCCAGTCGATGAGTTCCGCCTCAGCGAGACCCTCGCCAAGATCAGGAAGGAGGAAGTGGCTCTTGTCGCTCGGTTGCTTGATTCCGGCCATCGGTGTTCCCTTTGCTACTCGGTCAGTACGCCATGATGTCGTCGATCGCACGACCAATGCGTGATGCATCGGGCATGTAATCAAGTTCAAGCTTGTAGTACGGCATGATCGTGTCGAACCCACTAACGCGCTGCACTGGGGCTTCAAGATGAAGGAAGCAGCGCTCCATGATGCGTGCTGAAATTTCCGCGCCGAAGCCGCACGTCAGTGGTGCCTCATGCACCACCACGCAACGACCGGTCTTCTTCACACTCTCTTCGATGGCATCAATATCGAATGGATAAATCGTGCGCAGGTCAATGAGTTCAATGTCCTTGCCACTCTTCTCGATCGCCTGCATGCACTGCACAACGCTGGCGCCCCAACTGACGATGGTGAGCTCGTTTCCTTCGCACACCGTGCGGGCCTTACCGATTGGTAGAACGTATTCGTCTTCCGGAACTTCCTCGCGGAATGCTCGGTAGATGCGCTTTGGCTCAAAGAACATCACTGGGTCTGGATCGCGAATCGAAGCAATCAACAAGCCCTTGGCGTCGTACGGCGAACTTGGCATCACTACCTTTAGGCCAGGCGTGTGCGCGTAGATCGCTTCAGGCGAATCGCTGTGCAACTCCGGCGCATGAATACCACCGCCGACAGGAATGCGAATCGTCAGTGGAACTGGAAACGCACCGCGCGTGCGGGTGCGCATGCGCGCTGCGTGGCTGCAGATCTGGTCATAGGCCGGTCCAAGAAATCCATCGAACTGAATCTCTGGAACCGGGCGCAGGCCGCCCATCGCCAAGCCGATCGCAGTGCCGATGATTCCACTCTCTGCGAGCGGCGTGTCGACCACGCGCTTCTCGCCGAAGCGCTTCTGCAAGCCTTCGGTGACGCGGAACACTCCGCCGTTTGCGCCGACATCCTCGCCAAGAAGCAAGACGCGTGGGTCCTTCTCCATCTCTTGGATGAGGGCGAGATTGATTGCCTGGACCATGTTGAGGTTTGCCATCGTGCGATCCTCTGTGAGTAAATTCAGCCTGATTTGACAGGTTATTGAGCGAATCGATCAGTGCGCTTGTTCAGTCACGCGGTTCAGGTGATCGGTGTTTGCAAGTTGACTCGGGTCTTGGCCAAGCGAATGCGTCTGCATGGTGTCGCGTTGCAGCGCAAGGTCTGGCGGAAGTTCGAGATACATGGAATTAAAGAAGTCAGCAGAGTGCGGCGCAGCAATGTTCTCAGCACGCGCAACAGCCTCGCCGATCAACTTCTCAGCACGTTCAAGAAGTGCGGCTTCCTTCTTGTCATCCCACAGCTTTAGTTTCTCCATGTGCTTACGAACGCGAATCATTGGATCGCGCGCGCGCCACATATCTACTTCAGCCTTGTCGCGGTAACGGCTCGCATCGTCCGCCGTAGTGTGGTCGGCGAGGCGATAGGTCACCATCTCTATGAACGTTGGCTTGCCTTCGGTACGCGCACGTTCGATCGCCTCACGCATTGCATAAACCGTTGCAAAGATGTCGTTACCGTCTACTTGCATGCAAGGCATTCCGTAGGCGATTCCACGCTGCGCAACAGTTGGTGCACTGCATTGAATACGACCAGGAACACTGATTGCCCAGAAGTTGTTCTGGCAGACGAAAACCACGGGAATATCAAGGTTTGCAGCGAAATTGGCCGCTTCATGGAAGTCGCCTTCGCTGGTGGCGCCGTCGCCAAAGAAGGTGCAGGCGATCTGCTTCTCGCCGCGATACTTGGCCGCCCAGGCGAGGCCGGTGGCGTGAAGCATCTGTGTGCCAATCGGAACAGCGATCGGCGTGGCGTAGTGCTCGCGAGGCATTGCATTGCCGCGTTCGTCACCCATCCAATGCAGAAGAATTGCTTCCATCGGAACGCCGCGCCAGAACAGACCGCAGTTCTCGCGATAGCAGGTGACCAGCCAATCTTTCTTGTCGAGCGCGTATGCGGCACCCAGACTGGTGGCCTCTTGCCCCATGTTCTGCGGGTAGGTACCCATGCGACCGGAACGCTGAAGGCGAAAGGCAACATCGTCAAGGCGACGACACGTGAACATGGCCTCGTAGAGCTTGATGAGATCGGCGTCAGGGATGAGACCCTTGCCGAGCTTCTCGTCGAAGTTCCCATGCTCGTCGAGGATCGAAATGCGCGGGATCTCGGTCTTAAAGGCGGTGGTGATGGGCATAGATCGCGCAGTCTAGACCACCGCGGCGGATTGATTGCTGTGAAGCCGCGGACAAGATGGTTGAAATTGGGCGCTGAAACCCGCAATTATTGCCGAGATATCTGGACATTGGCCCGTTGGACATCACTAGGACGATGCAGGCGCGGGTGGTGGCACCGCCGCGTGTGGCTCCATATAGAACGCCGTCCCACCCCACTTTCGGTAACTTCGCATGAGCGGATCATTCGCTGGCAAATTCGGGTCAAAGCCAAGTTTCGGGACGCCATAACGCCCCTGTGTTATCTGAATCCACCGATACCCCACCCAGCCATTGCGACCGCCCACGTCATCCCTCACAAAATTGCGACTCTGATATCCGGTCCGAACATAGAGGGCCACGATTGCAGTCTCGAAGCCATGGCGTACCAAGTAACGCCGCGCCTGAATACCTACCTCCAGAGTGAGTTCATCAAACTCCGCCTGGGTAACAGCGCCCATATCAAGCGCGCGTTTCAGGGCGATCCGTTCGCGATCTTCTGGCGCGTACATGCCCGGATTGAAGACTGAGTAACCCTCTGGGGTAGTTCCACTTTCCGCGGACACGTATGCAAACATGCTCGGCGGCCCGGCAATCAGACGGCGACGGAGTTCTTTGCACTGCTCAGCCGAAAGTGATTGGTACTTCGCCTCCATATATGCGCCGCTGGAGTTTGGAAGTGTGGCGCGCTTCAGCTCCAGGTCAATAGCCCGAAGCTTCTCACCAGTCGTGATGTCTTGTTGAACGGCTGGGACAATGATCGGGATACATCCGGTCGATGCGGCGATTCCCAGCAATAGCCAGAGGATGGCCGCAGAGACACGGGTCACTTGGACACCTCGCCCGCCGCTGGCTCGCTCGGAATTGGTACAGAAATAATCGGCGCATCTCCAATCGCCTTCCATACAGCGATCGTTTCGGCACGGCGTTTATCAAACTCCTCTTGAGTGATAAGTCCGTCTTTTTTAGCCTGATCAAGTGATATGAGCTCATCACCAAGGGTTGGTGGACGAGTCACCACGGGGCGATACATCACGCACGCTACACAGCAGATCCATGGAATCAGGCTGATCGCCGCCAAGTACTGAAATCTTCGCGTGGACACGCGTTGCACATTTCGGGTGTTGGGGATGGATCGGTCGGCCATGCGTGGTGATTTACCCAATGAGTCCGATCGCACGCGCCGCGAGCATCACCAACACGGTCATTGCTACCGCTACTTGCAACATCATGCCCAACTGTATCGAGCCACGCAATGGCACCGGAAGTGTTGGACCGAACGTGCTTGAAGTATTGAACGAAAGAAACACGTAGTCAATGACCGCCGGGCGCCATCCTGCCAGTGACTTCATCTGCATGGTGCTGTGCGGAAACAGAATTCCCGGATGGGTTTGTTCTCCATCCGCCACGCGTTGTTGAAACGGGTGATCAAAGCGCCAATAGAACGCAACAAATACGGCGATATTTTCAATGTACACCAATGCCGCTGAGAGCAACAGAAATGCAGGATTCTCTTGCTTATCAAAGAGGCACAGCACCAAGCCAACAACATTGTCCAGGAGTGCAATCATGGAGAGCGCAAGTGTCAGATCAAACATTGGCCGAAACCACTTGCGTGTACGCGTGGCCCAACACAGCAGGGTGAGCAACGAGGTGACGCACGCCACTGGGCTCGCATACATATCGAGCACCTGAAACAGTTTCACTGCGTGCGACGGTGCAAGGTCGGTGCGGCTCAGTGATTGCGCGGTGGCCAAATCAACCAAGGAAGCCACTACCAGCGACGCCAAGATTCCGCCCGCCGTGAGGTACCCAGGCGCGCGCGCATTGACCGTGTGCAATTGGCTCATGCGTCCAATGATAAGGCGCGTGCTACCCTGACCAGTATGCATTGCGCTGAATGTGGCCACAACCTCGATCGCGTTGCCGAGGGTGCGCCGTGCACAGAATGTGGCGTGGTAACACCAGTGCAGTTGCGAATGCTGCAACCACTGCCCGGCCGTATGCGCCTCTTGTGGCTGTTTGGGTGGCCTTTGTTGATGGCGTGGTCACTTGGGTTGGTGGCGTTGTGGATGGCTGATCGTCCTGAGCCGAACTTCATAGCCCTTGTGGTGCTCATTGTGGTTTCGATCGTTGTTGTCGGTCCTATCAATTCAGGATGGCAAACCTTTGTGCTGATGAAGCGATTGCCGCGACGGATTCGCTCGGCACCGTTCCTCATCGTGGTTCCACGATCAATCACCATTCCCATACTCGTTGGCGTAGCGACCGTCATCATCTTTAACGTGCTGACGTTTGGGGCGTGTATCACGGTGTTTGCTTTCGGCAACGTTGGCAACTGGTAAGTAGTAGGAAATCGGAAATGCAATGATCACTATTGCCATTCATCGCGCTGAACAGACGATCAAGGTGACGCAAAGTCGCTGCCCAGTATGCGCCGTGGAAATTTCAGCGCGGATTGTTGAGCGCGCCGGCGCGGTGTTTATGGAGAAGGAGTGCGTGGAGCACGGCTCTTTCGTGGTGCGATTGCAGAGCGACGCCCGCTGGTACTTCACCAGTCAGGGAAATCCCGCGAATGCATCCGGCGAAGGCGCGGCGTGTTGTGGTACCGGCGGTTGCTGTGCGCCGGCGAGTACATCAGCGAGCACATCAGTGGATCCGTTCGAACAACTTTCCACGTGCGTTGCGCTGATTGAGATTGTTGATAGTTGTAATTTGACTTGCCCAACCTGCTACGCAGAGAGTCCATACGGTGTTGGTGGGGATACCAAGTGTGCATCGTTCGATGATGTGCAAGCGCGCGTTGATGGCGTGATTGCGCGGAAAGGTTTGATTGACATCCTGCAGCTCTCGGGTGGCGAACCAACCATTCACCCTGAGTTTGAACGCATTTTGCGCTGGGCGGTGTCGCATCCACAGATTGGATATGTGCTTGTCAATACCAATGCTGTTCGCGTGGCTGGTGATGCGGCGTTCCGCGAAATGCTGGCAAATGTTCGGCGCGAGCATCGCAAGTTTGAGTTGTACGTGCAGTTTGATGGTGTGCAAGAGTCTGGCCAGCATGAACTGCGGGGAACGGACTTGCGCTCAATGCGCGAGAAGGCAATCGATGCCGCCGGCGCGCTTGGTGTTCCAACAACGCTTGCCATGGTGCTTGACGAGCGGACCATTGTTGGTGTTGGTGACACGCTGCGCTGGGCGATGGCTCGGGCTCATGTGCGTGGCATCAGCTTGCAACCGATGTTCACCAGTGGGCGCGTGGCGAGTGTTGAAAGCCGAACGCTTCCTATATTTCCAGGGGCAGATACGGGTACAGGGGTGAGCGCGAACACGCGCGGCGTCGTGAATACCATGGGTGTTTCAGATGCGGTGCGCGCGTGTGTGGAGCAAGCACCAGAATTGCTAGCCGAGGCCGACTTCACGCCGTTGCCATGTGGCGACCCAAATTGCCACACGATTGGATACATCCTGCGCACGCCAGCGGGCCCAGTGGGGCTGAGCAGATTGATTGATGTTCCAAAGTACGCTGGCTTTCTGCAAAACCGCGTGAACTACAACATTGAGGACTTAGCAAAGTGCGGTTGCGAGACCGAACCACTGGGAGAGTTGCTAAAGGCGCTGGAACTACGACCAGAAGACCCATTTCGAATCTTCATCAAGCCATTCATGGACGCGTGGACATTCGACCAAGACCGCATTGACCGTTGTTGCACGCACGTCATCCGCACCGACGGCTCCCTCGACAGCTTCTGCCGCCACTACGGAAATTCGTCCCGTTCCTCCCGGGAAATTCGTCCCGTTCCTCCCGGACCAATTTAACGCCCTGAAATGCGCACTCAATCCCACAAACCTGGCCATTACATAAATTGCTCCCATTCCTCCCATTCCCCCCGGACCATTTTGTGTTGACGGGGATTCCTGGTGGTAGCCCGGTGTATGTGGTCACTACGGTGGTGGGGATAGTGGTGACGGCGCTGCTCTGGAAACGACTTGCGCGGACCGAAGGACGCACTCCCGATGATCGCCTGTACGCGGTGTACGGTGGCGCCCTTGCTGGGGCGTATATCGGCGCAAAAATCGCCTTTTTGCTAGCTGAAGGTTGGCACTACCGGCAGGAGCCAATGGCCCTTTTCACTGGGCACAGTGTGACCGGCGCTCTCCTGGGTGGTGTCCTTGGTGTGGAGACAGCGAAGCACGTCACTGGATACAAGCAAGGCACGGGCGACATGTTCGCTGTGACCGTTCCCCTCGCTCTTGCGCTTGGAAGGATCGGATGCATGTTCGCTGGCTGCTGTCAAGGAACCGTATGTGCTGCGGCGTGGTGGACCGTCACTGATACGCACGGCCACGCGCGCTGGCCGGCACCAGCTATTGAGATGATGTTCAACCTCGCATTCTTTATATGGGCTGTCTGCGCCATACGCTTCAATTGGCAGCGCGAACAGCGATTCAATATCTATTTGATCGCATACGGCACATTCCGATTCGCTCACGAATTCATGCGGGACGACGTGCGCTGGTTTGCAGCCTTTGGCGGATACCACGTCGTATCACTTGCAATTGTGGGCACCGGCGCATGGATGTATCTGCAACGTGCGCGTATCCAGCGTGGAAACACAATCGCCCCGGCATAACCGGGGCGATTGGAAAGTTTGTCGCAAGCTATCAAGAAGCGTATTTAAACCATCGCGGGGTGCTTGCTAGCAACACCCTTCGCGCGCCCGGCCTCAATGCGGCGCTTGGCGTAGTTCACTGCTGCCACGTATTCACTCGCGTCGTCCTTGCCTTCCTTGAGGACAGCGAGTGTGGTGTGCTCAATCTGCTCAATCTTCTTATCAAGCGCGGCCTCAGTCATGCCAAGGTAAAGACCAGCCAGACGAATGACGCCGCCAGCGTTCACGATGAAGTCCGGACCATACAAGATGCCGCGCTGCTTCAGCGAAGCACCGTCGACATCCGGTTCATGCAACTGATTGTTCGCCGTGCCGCAAATGATGGCACAGCGAAGGTGCTTGATCGTGGAGTTGTTGAGAACAGCACCCAAAGCGCACGGCGCAAGGATGTCGCACTCTTGCGCAAAGATGTCTTGGCCGGGCTTCAGGGCCTCGACGCCAAGCTCCTTCACAGCACGCTCAACAGCGGCTGGATTGATATCGGTTCCAACAACAGTCGCGCCGTGGGCGCGGCAACGTTTCGCAAGTTCGTAGCCAGTGGCACCAAGGCCCTGTACCGCGATCTTCAAGCCAGAGAAGTCCACTTTGCGACCAGTGTGCGCCAAGCATGCCTTCATGGCGTTGAAGCAACCCTGGCTAGTGAATGGACTCGGATCGCCACCATGGCTGACAGTGATGCCACCCATGATGTGGTTTGATTCCTGTGCCATCCAATCGCAGTACTGGGTATTCACGCCGACATCTTCGGCGGCGATGTATTGACCGTTGAACGTGTTCACAAAGCGACCCATCGCGCGCGCTTCCGCCTCGGTTGGAATCTTGCCCTTCTCGATCATGATGACGCTCTTCGCGCCGCCCATCGGGAGGTCGGCGGCGGCGGACTTGTAGGTCATGCCTTCCGACAACCGCAGGACGTCACGAATCGCTTCACTCTCATCCGTGTAAGCCCAGCGCCGGGTGCCGCCAAGTGCGTTACCAAGGACACTGGAGTGCAGCGCAATGATCGCCCGCAGACCAGTGACCGGGTCGACATGAAATGCCACGCGCTCGTGACCATGCTGATTCATCGTGTCGAAAAGCTTCATGAAATTCCTGTGTGAGTGAGAGGGACCAAACCGACTAGTCGTTCGTGAAATTGACGGGCACGACCGCGAGAACTCGAATCGGAAAGGCTACCGACCCGCCGCCGTGCAATGAAACAGCCACTCGCACCAGGCACGCTTCTTGGCCGAAAAACTTGGGCAACCAAACGCCGCAAGTGCCTCTCCCATAAACGGTTATACCGTTTGTGGCTGCGCGCGCTTGATAACATCTCCGTGGAACACTGAGCCAGATCCGAAGTGCGGAATCGCCTCTTCGTTCACCGCATTCAATGTTGCCCCGGTACCGCGCGCCTTCATGTCCATGGTGCGCTCGGGGATTGCAAAGTCAATGTTCGGGAGTGAATCAATGTGCTTCAACACCGCATCAGCAGCGCGCTTCATTGAAACGTCAGCGTTCGTGCGCAGGGCACGAACCTCTTCTTCGATCGCCAGTCCGAACATTGAGCAAAGGTGCTCCACCACGCTCATCTCATAGGCCAACTGCTCGCCGCTGAGTCCGTTGCGAATGTGGCTGTCAAGCTTTGCAAGCGAGCACGACATCGCGTGAATGTAAATCGCGCACATGGAGAGTCGAGCCTGGATGGTCTGCTCGGTGACAAGCTTGTCTTCCCACTCCTTGAACATCAACTTGACTTGGTGGCTGAACTCGCGCACGCGCATCATCAGTTCATGCATCATGCCGTTGAGGCGCGGATCCGTGCTGGTGAACGAAGGCAGTGGCCGACGAACACCGAGGAACAATTCACTGCCGATCTGCATGGCTGAACCAAGGTGCTTGGCTGGGTTCTTCTTGATGCCCAACATCCACTCGCCAAGCTGCTTGCTTCCGTACGCAAAGATAAACGAGTGCATCACTTCATTCGCGCCCTCAACAATGATGTTGATGCGGCTGTCGCGCCATGCGCGTTCCACGTGATTCTCTGTCATATAGCTCTCGCCACCCATGACTTGCAGGGCGTCATTGACGGTGCGGTAGCCAAATTCGCTGCAGAAGACCTTGCACACCGCGGTCTCAAGCATGATGTCTTCATCCTTGCGGTCAAGGAAGCCAGTGGTCATAAAGAGCATCGCTTCCATGGCGTAGGTGTACGAAGCCATGCGCGCGAGCTTCTCCTTGATCAGGTCAAACTCACTGATCGGACGCTCAAACTGGAAGCGGTACTTCGCCCACTTCGCCGCTTGTTCGTAGGCAAATTCTGCTGCGCCCAGCATGCCGGCACTCAGTGTGCAGCGACCGTAGTTCAGGCAAGTCAGTGCAACGTTCAGGCCGCGACCTTCCTTGTGCAGCAAGTTCTCCTTCGGAACCTTGACGTTGGTGAGCCGAATGCGCGCCTGCCATGTTCCACGGATGCCACACTTTGAACGGTTGCGGCTGAAGATCTCCACGCCTTCCATATCCGGCGTGCAGATGAGCGCTGTGACAGCGTCTTTCTCCTTGCCAGTCTTGGGATCGGTGATCTTCTGCTTCGCCATCACGGTGAAGAGTGCGCTGATTGCCCCAGATGTCGCCCATTTCTTCTCGCCATTCAAGATGTAGAAATTGCCGCAATCGCTCAAAACACATCGGGTTTCCTGGCCACCGGCGTCGCAACCGACGTTGGGCTCGCTCAGGCAGAACGCACTCAGTGCATCCTTCGCCATGCGCGGAAGGAACCGTGCCTTCTGCTCCTCATTGCCGAAGAGCATGAGCGCCTTGCAACCGATCGACTGATGCGCCGACACAAGCACTGCCGTGGATCCACACGTGCGACCAATGCGGCGCAACACGCGGTTGTAACTCGTGATGCCGAAGCCAAGACCACCGTGCTCCTTGGTGATAGTCATCCCCAAGACGCCCATATCAAAGAGGCGCTTCACCACCCACTCCGGGATCTCTTGCTTCTGATCTATCTCGACGGATGGATGCTCATTGCGCAAATACACGTCAAGCTCCGCGAGCAGTTTCTCGCAGCGCGCATTCTCGTCGGCCGTCTGGGTTGGGTACGGGAAGACCAAGTCTTGCCGGAAATTGCCCCAGAAAATGTTCTTCACAAAGCCCATCGTCTTTGGATCAGGCCCGAGCATCTCCTGCGCCTGCTCAATCTGCTTGCGATCCTTCTCAGAGATGTTCTTCAGGTCCTTGGCGAGATCGGTCTGGGTCATAGTGGTCTGCGGCTCCGTGTTCGGGGGAAGGGTCGGATTGTAGGCAGGGCACACAAAGGTTGGCCCATGGGTAACAACGCGCGGCGAAATAGTCACTGATCAAAGCGGGGCTGGTATCACCGGAACCCCAATCATCTCTGCCAACTCACGCATTCGCCGATCGAGGGTGTAAAGCGCGGTTGGCGGGTTACTCAGCAAGCATGCGGCAATAATCCCGGCGTCAATCCAACCAACACCGCGGCCATTCATGTCCCTTGCAACAACCAGGGCGAACAGTTCGCTCCGATCCACGGGTTCAATAAGTGTGAGCTGCAAAATGATGTCGCGAAACCGCCGGGCATGATCGCCCGTTCCCATGGCAATTTCACCTGCGACATCGAGATGACCAATCGCTACGCCCTCGGCAATTGCGCGGTCGACAACCGCGTCACCGTATCGAATATGACGAATCCAAGCACTTGAGTCAACAAGAATTCCGGGGTTCATCGGAATGGGGCTGGCACCATTCGCCTGTTGCTCTCCGACCGTCAATCCACCGGATCGTCTGGTCGCCGCCGTGGTGGAACCTCGAAGGTTGGATCGATCCCCCGCATTTTCGCCAGCTGAGCCCCCGCCTCCAACTGGGAGAATCGCTTCAACACATAAGGCAGCAACTCTTGGGGATCTTGAATCCCCGTGAGAACGCGCGCCCGCTCGATATCTCGCTCTTCTAGTTGGATGCGTAATTCCATAATCATGAGTGTATTGCTCCGGTGCTTCCAATTTGCACGCTTCCTTTCCGATTCATCGCTACCAAACCCGCACGTGCCGGTTGTGCCCCCATCATGTCACCCCCGCGAAACCGCCCGCCAACTACCGCGGAACTTCACAACAAATTTCCTGACGTCCGCGCTTATCCTCTACGCGCATGTCCATCGACCACTTCCCCAGCACGCACGCAACGTGGATCGATGCGCAACTCACCATCGCTGAAGATGGCGTGCGCGCTGCTGCCGCGGGCGATGCCGGTGGATACGCGCGCGCCAACAATGCGCAAGACGCGCTGCGACGACACGTGATGAATCGCTACACCCCCGCACTGACCGCGTACGTGAGCACGCCCGCGCTGCGAAGAATCGGTGAGCGTGATGACCTTGTTTCAGGCTTTTACGCGCGCACGATGGGCGATCCCGCATTCTTCACGCGCTGGCGACAGAGCAACATGCCGCTGCGGCGCTGGCTGATGAACGCCATGGCATTTCATTGCCGCGGCGTGATGCGCGACGCGCAACGGGAGAGTGAGCGAAACACCAACACCGATGCGATTTCTACAGCCGCCGGACTGTCGTCCGTTGAAATCGATCCCGCCGATGCATTCGATCGCGCGTGGGCCCTTGCGCTTGCGAATGAGGCATATGCGATCGTGCAGTCAGACCTTGCAGCGCGCGGGCGCAGTGGTGACGACGCGATTTTCCGAATGCATGTGGTGGACGGATTGACATACGCGCAGATTGCCGCCGCCTCTGGGTTGACTGAACCAGAGTGCCTGAACACCACACGTCGCGTTTCAAGCGCCTTGCGAGCGGCAGGGCGCGAGCTCCTGCGCGAGGAAGGTGTGCCGGAATCGGAACTCGACGCGGCGATCGACGAAGTGTTGGCCATCATGGAGCGCCGTGACGAGTGATCGAACACCGGGGGACAATCAGAAATCTTGCGAAGTGGTTTCGTCTGTGCGTGCGGGTTGTGGATCGATCCCCGCGCATGGAACGAAACACGAACATTGGTGCGACGGTCGGGGTTGGATCCACAGCCACGGCGATGCTGACCCGGGGGCAGATGGCTCGAGCGCTGCGGGAGGGGGCGGTTGGTGAGGCGCGTTCTGGGGGCACGGGCGAGGGTGTGATGGCGACTGCGATATCGCGTATTGATGTTCGTAAATACATAAATAACAAAGACTTGCGCGCTGGTTGTGGTGGTGTCACCCTTGCAATGTTTATGGCTGCAGCGATCACCGTGGCCCCCACGGCGGGAATTCCTAGAAATTCCGCCAACGTGCCATCGTCAGGCCTCCAGCCCGCTGGATCTATCCCCCACACGCCGGGCCCTTCCGTGGGCGACGGCAATTCAGTTCACCCATACGTCTCAGACGTGAACCAAGGGCACCCAAAGATGTTGAGCAAGATCACCAGAGTCACCGCAGCAGCGGTGGTTGGAATTACAGCGACGGTGGCGGGCGCCGCAGACTTACTGGTGCCGGCGCAGTACCCGACGATTCAGGCGGCAATTGATGCGGCGCAAACGGGAGATTCTGTTCTGGTTTCGCCGGGCACTTACTACGAGCAGGTAAATCTTTCGGGGAAACAACTTGTTCTTCACGGTGTGGCGGGTGCCGCCCAGACCATTCTCGATGGACAAGACGTTCACACCGTAGTCGTTGGTGCGAACGAGCCTCTTGGTTGCGAGGTTTCTGGCTTCACGATCCAGAACGGCAACGGCTATACGTCCGGAGGCATGCTGGTCAGTGATTCCTCTGTACGCGTCCATCACTGCACCTTTCGTGCGAACACCGCGTCGGATTGGTGGGGCGGTGCGGGGTTCCGCAGCGCGGGTGGTGCTTCGGTGGTGGAGGATTGTCTGTTCACAGAAAATGTGAGCCCCAACGCATCAACGTCTGGTGGGTGGTTCCATTTCGGAAGCGGGACGTTCTCTCTCAAGCGTTGTGTATTCAGTTCGAACCTAAGCTCTGGTTGCGTCGCACGAGTCAACTCCGAAGGTGCGACTGTCTCGGGCTCAATCGAAGATTGTTTATTCGTTGGGCAGCGATGGAGCGTCGACAGCCCATGGACTTGGGGAAGTCTCACTATCCATCTGGCCATGGGTCACAATATCCAAGTGAGTCGGTGCAAGTTCACTGCTGCCGATGGCGGTCAGGACTATGCGATCAGTGCATATGGATGCTTTGTCGACGTGATCGAGTGCGATGGCTGTGGATTTGCCGCCGGACTTGAAGCCAGTGGTGGCGCCCGATTCGCCGTCACTGGATCGACATTCATTCCATCCTGCGCCGATTGCAACTTGAACAGTACCCCTGACCTTGAGGAAATTGTCACAGGCGCCGTCGCCGACAGTAACCGCAACTCAATCCCCGACACCTGCGAGTGCATCGGCGACATCTACGTCGACCGTGCGATCAACGGCGCGGACCTCGGTGCCCTGCTCGCCTACTGGGGACCAACAACAAGCGCTGCCCCATCGCGAGCATGTGACCTCAACGCTGACGGCGTGGTGAACGGGTCCGACCTCGGCATTCTGCTCGCGTATTGGGGACCGTGTAGCAACTAACGCATCGCGCCTGCAAAATTCGGCAATTTTCACACGAACTTCCGCCGCCCCCGGGCGGCGGTTTCGTTTGGTCCCCCATGATGTCGCCCGTACGCTACGAACATGCGATTCGACCAGAATGTCTGGCTCGGCATGCCCGTCATTGAACGGATGGGCTACACGATGACCTGCATTCTTGATCGCGCACGGCGCTTCTCTGACACCCTGTGTGCCGCAAACATTCCATTTGCCGTCTGCGGCGGACTCAGCGTTATGGCTTGGGTCGAAACACGCGACCCGGGCTGCGCGCGCTCTACGAAAGATGTCGACGTCCTCATGCGCCGCGCCGATCTGCAACGTGCCGCCGATGCACTGGCACCGCACGGGTTCGTCTTTGTCGAGGTCAATGGCATACCGATGTTCCTTGACGGCCCTGACGGCGCACCCAGCCAGGCGGTTCACATTGTGCTCGCGGATGAACCAGCCTCGCGCTACGAGCCCATTCACACGCCGGATCTTGGCCTTGGCTGCAACGACGGTCATGTGCCATGGCCGCGCGTTGAGCTTGAACGCCTCCTGGAAATGAAGCTCCTCGCGATGCGCCCACACGACATCGCGCACATCGGTGATCTACTGCGCGTGGGACTCATCGACCGCACCTGGCGCAACCGAGTGCGCGCCGAATTGCGCGAGCGCTTCGACCGCGCGTACAACGAAGCGGAGCGACATTACGGCGGGTCGGCGCACTGATGGTGATCGCCGCGCGCTGCAGCAACACCTGATGCAGCGCTACCACGAGCCATTGCGCGCATACGTTGCGGATCATGGCGCGAACCGACATCCGAGGCGCTCGGAAACCTGCTTGAGGTTGCGGTCGAAAGTCAGCACTTTCGCATCCGCAAGATGGGCAGCGAGCACGATTCGTGCGTCGGCAACGCCGATGCGACAGCAACGCAGCCCCAATATTGGAATCAAGTCCATGAGGGCGCGATCATCCGGCGCGGCAATCCATGGAAGTGCGGAAACCCGATTCGATAGTTCGAGTGCCGAGGAACCACATCCGACGCGGAGCTCGTTCACCACGTCGGATGACGTCACGACCCGTGACTGCAGGAGCAATTCCTGGAGCAACGGCACGCCGACGCGATCATGGTCAACCCAGACGCAGGTGTCGACCAAGACCAACGGCAGTCTGGTTCCCGCCGAAACCGCGCTCACGCATCGTTCGGCGGCAGGTCCGTCCGGAAGTCCGGCTCCCGTCGGCGTGGCGGCGCCTGTGTGTCCGGGTGCTTCCCCGCCCGGTCGATCAGGTGCTGGATCGCCTGATCGCGCACGAACAACTCCAGGACATGGGCGACCACCGCGCCGGGGTCGCTCAGGCCAGTGAGCTCGCTTGCGCTCCGAAGGGTGCGATCGTCGATCGTAATCCGCAGGTCCATAGGCATCAGTGTAGGTCTCCATGATGGTTGTTCCAAATTCGTTTCGCATACGCGCCATGATCGGGCCACTGCGAAAGCGCATGCGGATGGCTGCGGAATTTCGGCAAGATTCCTGCTGTTGCCGCTACCCTTCCAAAGATGCCGGTGGACCACTTCCCAAGCACCCATGCCACCTGGATCGACGCGCAGTTGACTATCGCTGAGCGCGCAGGCTCACACACGGAAGACGGCCTATCCGCCCGACGCGCACTGCAACAACACCTGATGCAGCGCTACCACGAGCCCTTGCGCGCCTACGTGCGCGGGAGCAGTATGCGCCAACTTGGTGACGCCGACGAACTTGTGGGTGGCTTCTTTGCAGACCGCGTAGGAGCGCACGGATTTCTGGCCGATTGGCGCGAAAGCCGCATGCCGCTACGACGATGGTTGATGAACGGCATCAGTTTCTACGGTCGTGGCGTCATACGCGATCGAGCACGAGACCGGCTTCGACAATTCGATGATGGTGGAACCACTGGGTCCGCCGCAGACGGCGATGGTTCTGCAACACAGGCGGGCAATGCTGATGGTCGGCTCGTCGATGAACACAACGCGGTGCGCGCGTTTGATGAGGCGTGGGCGCTCGAGGTTCTCAATGCCGCGCATGAATTAGTACACGCCGACCTCGCGGAGCGCGGCAAGCTGGATGAGTACGACGTCTTCCGCCGCCATGTGATCGATGGTGTGGAGTACGCGGTGATTGGTACCAACCTTGGTCTTACCAGGCAGCAATGCGCGAACATGGTGCGGCGCGTAAGTGATCGCATCCGCGAGGCGCTGCGCGAGGTGGTGCGTGGTGAAGGCGTCGTGCAGGAAGATGTGGAACGCACCGTGCGCGAGGTTGAGGATTTGCTGGGCGGTGGATAAGCCGGTGCATGCGCGCGGGTTTGGTGGATTGCTCTCGCGGATGCAGGAGCAACGCAAGTCAAAGCCAACGACGGAGCAATTGCCAAGGATCGACCGGGCGGGAGCGCGAAGGCTGATTGCCTCGGCGGGGCCCGATGTGGGTCGTGAGGGCGGTCAGCAGTGGGGTGGCGCCGCCCGCTCGTGGTTTATAAAAACATCATCTTGGCACGCGATAGTGGTGTATGGGGCCGTCCTTGCGGGAGTGATGACTGCTTCACTGGAAGGCCCGCAGCATGCATGGTCGTCTGGTGGATTGCTCGAATCACCGCCCGATTCCGGAGCGGGCGGTAAGGAGTTCACCATGATGAAGAAAATGAGCGCGGTTGGTGTTGCGGCGGTCGTGAGTGTCGCGTCTTCGCTTTGCGCGGCGCCTCCGGGATATGTGATTGTTGCGGATTCTCAAGCGCAATTCAGCGGAACGCAGGGCCAGAGTGGATGGTGGTATCTGTATGACCGAGGACCCAACACCGCGGTTACAGAAATCCCCTACTTCGTCACGTTTGAAAATCAATTTGTGTGGTGTGCTTCCACCGTCGCCGGAAATGGTGGTGGATATTGCATCGTGTCGGCGACCAGTATGCATCCAAACACTGCGCTTAACTGTAATACGACTAGCCCTGGTGACCAACGCCCGCTTCGGGAGTGGAGATCGACTGTTCCAATGCACGCATTTGTGCAAGTGACGGGTGCTCCGAATGTACTTTCGCCAGGGCTACGTATCGATTTAATGGCCAATCACAGCGTCGTCGAATCATGGACATCAATCAAAGGGAGTACTCCATCGATCGATGTCACGATTGATGTCGGTATCGTTCAGTCCATTGGTGTTCTCGTTGATGCGCTTGGATCGTGTCATAATGATGGTTTCGACCATCAACTTCGGATCTATACCCCTGACTGCAACGCCAACGAGATCGCCGATTATCTAGACATCACCGCCGATTCTTCGCTCGACCGCAATTACGACGGTGTGCTTGATTCCTGCCAGTGTGCCGAGCACCCCGAAGTCTGCTGCAACGCTGACCTAACTGCTAACGGTGTGGTTGATGGTGCGGACCTTGGTGCGCTACTTGCCTTCTGGGGACCAAAGAACCCTGTATTCCCACGAGCTGATATCAACGGCGATGGCAACGTCGACGGTGCGGACTTGGGCGTACTGCTCGCATCTTGGGGACTGTGCAGCCACTGACCGCGCTCACACAATTCTGCAATTCCAACACGAACTTCCGCCGCCTTCGGGCGGCGGTTTCAATTTGGCGGGGATGATCGCGCCACGTAACCTTCGGGCATGCGATTCAACCAGACGGTCTGGGAAAGCTTGCCTGGCATTATGGGGGCGGGCTATATGCAGCAACTTCTTCACAGTCGCGCCGAGCGCTTTACAGCGGCGTTGGATGCGGCTGGCATTCCTTACGCGGTTTGTGGCGGGATGGCAGTCATCGCATGGGTGACCAACGCAAATCCTGATTACGTCCGCAACACAAAGGATGTCGACGTCTGCCTTCGCCGCGCCGACCTTGCGCGAGCAATCGATGCGGTCCGCGCGCATGAATTCCAGTTTGTGGAAGTCAATGGCATTCCGATGTTCCTTGATGGCCCAGACGGCACACCAAAGCACGGCATTCACATTGTCATCGCTGGCGAATCCGCTTCAAAGTGGAGCACCGAGCCCGTGCCAGATATTGGTCCTGGCATCCGCGATCCGGCATTCCCATGGGCAAGATCTGAACTTGGACTGTTACTCACCATGAAGCTCATTGCGAATCGAACCCACGACCGCGTTCACATCGCCGACCTATGGCGCGCGAAGGCCATTGATCGTTCATGGACAGCACACGTGCCAGAATCGCTTCGTGATCGCCTCAGTGAGTGGATCGACGCGGCTGAGCGCGAGTATGGTGATTCGCCGCACTAAATTTGTTGCGTTGTGGGCACGCCAATAGACACTCGCGCCTGATCTCGGTGTCACCCAACTTCAGCCAATCGCATCGACCGACGGATCCTCCGGCCTCCGCCGTGGTGGAATCTGAAGGCCTGGCATCGTGCCGCCCATACGGATCAGGCGCATGGCCGTCTCTTGCTGGGAGAATCGCTTGAGCACCTCCGGGAGGAGCTCCTGCACATCCTCGATCCCTGTCAACCTCCGGGCGCGATCGATGTCCTGTTCGTCCAGTTGAATGTTGACCTGCATGATCATGAGTGTATTCCTAGGTGCACTGCATCATGAGTGATTTCCGCAACACCCCGCTACCCTGTAGCGCCATGCCGACGGACCACTTCCCCAGCACCCACGCCACGTGGATCGACGCGCAACTCACCATCGCCGAAGACGGCGAGCGTGCCGCGAGTACCGGTGATCTCGCTGGAATGCCCCGCGCTCACGGAGCCCGCGCCGCATTGCGTCGACATGTGATGGAGCGGTACACGCAAGCACTCAGTGCGTATGTCTCCGCAAGTGGTTTGCGCGACTCGGGCGAGCGCGATGAACTGGTCTCTGGTTTCTATGTCGGCCCGATGGCTGATGACGCATTCTTTGCGCGTTGGCGCGGTAGCGGGATGCCCCTTCGCCGGTGGCTCATGAATGCCATGAGTTTCCACTGCCGCGGCGTGCGGAGAGATGTGACTCGCGAGCGTGGGCGCGTGTCCAATGACGGCCCAACAGAGCTCCGCGCTGCCGAGACTGTCAGCCAAGACGCGGCGGCGGCGTTTGATCGTGCGTGGGCTTTGGCGATTGTCAATGAGTCGTATACGCGCGTGCAGGCTGAGCTTGTTGATCGCGGCCGCGAGCATGATGATGCCATTCTGCGCATGCACTTGATTGACGGCATGCCGTATGAAGACGTAGCGCGCGCGATTGGGCTCTCGCGTACGGAGTGCTTCAACGCCACTCGTCGAGTTGCAGCGGCGGTGCGCGAATCGGTCAAAGAGATCCTCCGCGAGGAAGGCGTGCCGAACTCTGAACTCGAGCAGGCGGTTGCCGAGGTACTTCGGCTGGTCGACGGGGAGTGACTGTGCGATATAAAGTGTGCCGAACCGAGATTCCGTGGAATTCGCAACGAACGCGCGTGCGATTGGTGGCTTCGTGCGGTGGATGACAAGGGACACCGATAGCCAACAAACGGATCGACCAGCGAGAGTGCCCCTTTCAGGCGCGCAGGCGGCGGCGTTGTTGCGGATCGGTGGGGAGCCGATGCGTGAGGCTGATCAGGCGGATAGCGGCACGAACGGCGTGATTGTTGGCGCGGCCGCCCATGGAACAATGGCTCACCAAGCCCCCGCCAGTCGCGCGGCGGGCAGGATTACCCTTGCTGTCCTGGGTCTCATGGGATTCTCGGTACTCGTTCAGGCTAATTCCGAGCAAGTCCCACCGAATGCGCCGCAATCCAGCGGCTTAGTGGGACGAGCGCCAGATACCGGCGCGCGCCACACACACGACACACTCCAGGGACACCACAAGATGTTGAACAAGATCACAGGCGTCACCGCTGCGGCGGTGGTTGGAATTGCAGCAACGGTTGTGGGGGCGCAGAGTGCGGCGGTGCAGTGGAAGGTGGAGGATGGGGGGAATGGGCATTGGTATGCCGGTGCTCAATTGCCTAACCGATCGAGCCCTGCGAACCGGTGGGACGCGGCCTCCTTGTACTGCGGCGAGCGCGGTGGTCACCTCGCCACACCGACATCTGAATCGGAGAACGACTTCATTGTTGCTAATGCTGTTACCCAAATCCCGCCCCAATTTGGAGTTGGCCAAGGACCCATGCTCGGAGGTCGGCTAGAGACCAACGGATGGCAGTGGATCGATGGTGAACCGTGGAGCTACTCAGGATGGTGCGGATCTGAACCGACTGGGGACGGCATTCATCTGCACTATTGGGCGTTTTCAAACCTTTGTTGGAATGACTTCTCGGGGATGGACGCAATAACGAACACACTCATCGTTGAGTGGTCCGCCGACTGCAACAGCGACGGAATCGTCGACTACAGCCAATGCCACAACGGCACGCTTGCCGACTACAACACCAACAACATCCCCGACTGCTGCGAGCGCGGGGAAGCGTGCGTTGTTGGTGGCTATCCAATGCAGTGGCGGACGGAGGACGGTGGCAACGGCCATTGGTACCAAGTCACTCCAGTCAAGCGCGGCATCTGTTGGGAGCAATTCAGGGATCAGGCTGTTCTGGTGGGTGGCTACCTCGCAACGTCCACAACTGCTGCTGAAAACGCGCACATTTACCGGTACGCGATTTGGCATGATGTGCAGACTGTTCCCCACACATATCTAGGGGGATTCCAGTCACCTGATGCATGCGAACCGGATTGTGGTTGGACATGGGTTACAGATGAGCCGTGGGTCTATTCGAGCTGGGCTGACCTCGGATGCTGCACGTACGACGAGGATGTACTCGAACTTTGCAGCGGGATCGGCGGTTGTGGTGGCCGTTGGCGGGATGATCGTGCATGCCTCCCAGAGTCCATTGATGTTCGAGCGGTCTATGAGTGGTCCGCCGACTGCAACAATGACAACATCGTCGACTACGGCCAAATCCTCAACGGCCAACTCCCCGACTCCAACACCAACGGCATCCCCGACATCTGTGAAGGTCCAACCTGCCAAGACGCCGACATCACAAACAACCAGATCATTGACGGCGCGGATCTTGGTGCCATGCTCGCGTTCTGGGGACCCGTCAACCCCGTCCTGCCGCAAGCCGACATCAACCGCGATGGTGACGTCAATGGTGCAGATCTTGGCAGTCTCCTTTCGTTCTGGGGACCATGCCCATAAGCGCCGTCCCACACCATCCGGCGCCTGAACTATTCTCCGCGCCCCGGTGGAAACAGATCACTTCCCAAGTACTCACGCCGCGTGGATCGACGCGCAGTTAACAATCGCCGAGCGTGGTGACGTGGATCCAGCGCATCCGATGAACGCCAGTGCGGCCGCCTCCGCGCGTGCTGCTCTGCGGCGACACCTCATGGAGCGCTACTACGACGCACTGCGAATCTATGTGCGAACAAGCGCGCTGGTTCGACTTGGTGAGCCAGAAGAAATCGTTGCGGAGTTCTTCGTCCGGGCAGTCGATGCTCCGGATTTCCTGCGGCGCTGGCGCGATTCAAAGATGCCACTGCGTCGATGGATGATGAACGCCATGGCATTTCATTGCCGAGGTGAACTGCGTGATCAGAACCGGTCGCGCGGTCGAATATTGGGTAGCGACGGCCTTGGTGCGCTGCAAGCAGACGCTGCAGATCCAGCGCGCGCATTTGACCATGCGTGGGCGGTAGCGCTTGCAAACGAAGCGATGTCGATCGCCATTACTGACGCTGATGAGCGTGGTCGGCCAAATGATGCGCTGGCATTTCGCCTGCATGTCATTGATGGGATGCCATATCGATCCATCGCCGCCCAGCTTTCCATCACTGTTGCGCAAGCTGAACACGCCGCACGCCGGGTGAGTGACCGCATGCGTGAAGCCGTCCGCGAAATTTTGCGCGAAGAAGGTGTGCTTCCACATGCGATGGATGCCGCTGTCGCTGAGGTGTTACTACTTGTTAACGAGGCTGCGGGCGAGCCATGACCAACCGTCCAGGGGTCACTGATCATTCGGCGTGCGCGCAGGTCGGTGCTCGACCACTTCGCTGGTCGGCGATGGTGGTGTCACGCGGGCTCCGGGCTAGCGCGGTGAATACACCCGACACGCGCTCGACTCACACAAAGCCTGCGGCCGCTGTGTGTGCAATCCTTGGAGCCTCCCTCCTTGCTGTCGGGGCAGTTCTTATGAAACCCATGGAATCTTCAGGGATTTCCGCGCGGATTGAGGGCGCGAACGGCTCTATTGACCCCCACCAGGAGTCAAACATGAAGACGTTGCACGCATTCCGGACAGCAGGCGCCCTTGGCGTACTCGCTGTAACACAGATCGCACTCGTTTCCGGGGCGAGCGCGCAGTCGACAGCTGTGCAGTGGCGCGTGGAAGATGGGGGTAATGGGCATTGGTATGAGCTTGTTGCTGTTCCTGGCGACGGGGTGAATAGAATTCCTTGGGGCGTTGCGCGGACGCGATCTGAACAGGTGGGTGGACACTTGGCCACCATTAATGCTCCCGAAGAGTCTGGATTTATCTGGTCGAACTTCAATGATCGATTTATTGATACGGTCTGGGGGTCGCCTTGGTGTTGTTGGCTCGGCGGATATCGCGCAAGTGGGCAGACATTTGCTTGGGTTACTGATGAGCCGTATTCGTGTG
Source organism: Planctomycetota bacterium (assembly GCA_039796075.1). Lineage (GTDB taxonomy): Bacteria > Planctomycetota > Phycisphaerae > Phycisphaerales > SM1A02 > UBA966. Next base: position 57,366 of record JBDKKN010000018.1, read on the forward strand.
ATTCCATGCCATGTGGATGGCCATGTGAGGGTGGGGGCGAGAATGCGCTCTACACAGGAACTACGACTGGCCCAAATATATGCGTTGACTATCACTACGACTCCTTTCAAGGTGGCAAGCCCAGTTACCTTGTTGAGTTCGAAGCCGACTGTAACGCCGACAACATCGTCGACTTCGGCCAGTGCCTCGATGGCTCCCTGCCTGATGCCAACGCAAACAACATCCCTGACTGCTGCGAACAAGGCATTCCATGCTCGCCCTGCTATGCCTATGACCTCAACCCCACAGGCATCGTCGATGGTGCAGACCTGGGTGCACTCCTCGCCTTCTGGGGTCCGGTGAGCCCGGCGTTCCCGCGCGCCGACATCAACCGCGACGGCAACGTGAACGGCGCCGACCTTGGCCTCCTGCTTGCAAACTGGGGCCCGTGCGTGCAGTAACCGTAACGGTTGGTATCTCCACCAACCCATCGCTATGAAGACTCTCGCTGGCGCAGCGTCTATCGAGGCGCTGGAATCGCCGCGGGGGATTTCTCTACCGCCACAGGCGCTACGGCTGCCGGCACCTCCGTCGGCTCCCGTCCTGGCATGTCATTCCTGGCGTTGTTCCCAACAAACGCGGCCACTGCCAGGATGAACGCCGCACTAATCAATCGGCCGTAACGCTTCATGAAGCTCTCAAAGGCATCCTTGATGCGCGCCGATACCCCTGGATGCACAGTCTCCACCACCGCAGGAATGAGGCCGGGGATCAACGCAATCACCGCGAACATCACGATGCCGATCACTCGTTCGCTGGAGTCTGAAACTTGCAGCGCCTCGTGACCAGCGGCGGTCACGATCGGAAAGATCTTGGGATGCAGGCCGTCGCACGCAAACCCAAGGAGCCCCCAACGAATGGCGCGTTCGGTGGTTGAAACATCAATGCTGCCATCAAAGCGCTTAGTGATCGCTGGAAATTTCAACTTGAACCAATGCACGATCCGGTGCTTGAGACTTCGCTCCTCTTGCTCGGGAGTCTTCTCAATTGGCGCATTCCGGATGGCGTTCACTAGCCGATACATGCCAACAACAAATAATGCGGACGCAATAGTTGCGCGCACCGTAAACCCAACCCAAGTCCCCTGGTGGTGTTCCTCTGGCATGCTGCCGTGCGTCTGCGCAAGCAAGAATCCAATGACCAGCGCAAACGCCAGACCAATGATGGTTCCTATTCCAAATGCCCACGCGAACGTGCGTGGACGCTTCTGATCACTCGCGGCGATAAGTCCAAGCACAGTGATCTCTGGGGAAAGGAGCACGGCTACTCCAAGTGACGCAAGAATGGCGTAGTAGTTATTCATAGTGATTCAACAATGATTTGTTCGTACTGAAAATGTCTCGGTCTTACGACTTGCTGAGAAAGGCTGTCAGTTTGGCGCGCGCCTCTGGTGTGTGACGCAAGCGAACCAGGTGCGCTTGCTCAGCAGCAACAGCGGCAACCCATCCACACGTGTATCCAACATGCACGCAATCAAAGCACGCGTCTGCGTGTGGGCTCGCTGGTACCGCGGCGCGTGCTGATGCAAGCGAGGGCTCCATACGCGCGGCGTCGACAGGTGAAATGGCGTGTTTCGGTGCCTGACTCGGTGCGTGTTTCCCTGTAGATCCGGCCCCGTTTGCACCAGTGGCTCGCTGTGCGTGAATCCAACGCTTGGCCTCGTCCACCATCTGCGCCTGCGTACTTCCCGCTGGTAAGACCTGTGTGAAGAGTCCAGCCGGAACATCCATGCACTTCCACGGCGCGCCGTTCGCTGTAGCGACCATCGCCGCCTTTGGGTCAATGCGCGCCGGCAACATTTGTGTTCCGCCCCACCCTGGGCAAATACATAACCCACACTCAGGCAAGCCAACCATCCATGGCTTCTCGCCTTCTGCTGGAAGTGTTCCTATGAGCGCATCACAATGCATGGCAAGTTCAAGGCCACCACCGAGCGCGGCTTTGTGAATCACCGCCACACTTGGAACACCAAGCGCAGGGATCGCTGCGAATGCCGCGCTGCCGTGCTGTAGATAGGTGTGCAGCGCTGCGTCATCAAGGGCATCAATCTCCGCTAGATCTGCGCCAGCAACAAAGACACGCGTGCTCGCCGAAGCAAGCACAAGACCTGTGCAACCATCCAGCGCTATCTGCGCGCACGCAGCACTTATCGCGCCGATCAACCATGCATCAAGCACCACAACGCCGCCACGTGGCTTTGCTGGATTTGGCTCAAGCCAAAGCGTGACAATGCCGTCGGAGTCACGATCGATTCGAAGGGGGGTGGGCATCTCAGGGAGAGTACGGAAAATCAGGTGTTACGGCTCAATATGGGGGGTGAATGAGCACAAGAATTACTTCTCGCCAAACACCTTCCGCAGCCGCTGTTGCGCCTCTTGGCCGGCAATGATCTGCGCACTGAGATCTGCGGCCTTATCAAGCACGGCGTCATCGTTCGACCCATCAAGTTCATTCAGCCAACGCTTGGTAGTGGCAATTGCTTCTGGACCTCCAGCGCACAGGCGCTTGGCGAGCTCAACAACCGTTGCATCAAGTTGATCGTGCGCGCAGAGGTGTGTGGCAAGACCGGCGTCAAAGCCTTGTTGCCCAGTCATTGTTCCACCGGCAAGAAGCATGGCACGAGCACGTCCAGCGCCAATCTTCTTGATCAGCCACGGCGCCACAACGGCGGGGCAAATGCCAAGATCGACTTCTGGATATCCAACCTTTGCCTCTGGATGTGTCACCGCAAAGTCCGTAACGACCATGAGCCCACAGCCGCCACCAATCGCCGCGCCCTGCACGCGTGCAATGGTTGGAATGTGCAGGCGTCGAATGGTGCGACTCACACGTGAGAGGCCACGGAGCATTTCACCCATCGCAGCGGGGTCATCAATGACGCCACGCAGATCCATACCAGCGCAGAACACTTTGCCAGCGCCAGCAATCACCAGCACGCGAATATCACCGTGAGGCGCGCAGCGTGGGGCAATAGTGTCGAGCGCTACACCCATGGCATCAATGAGTGCATGACTCAACGCGTTGGCCTTATCACCACGATTCAGGGTGATGGTTGCAATGTGCTCATTGATCGTGAGTGCAACAAGGTCGGTGGTGGTGTTGGTGTCAGTCATAGGTAGATCGTAAACCGCGTCGTGTTGATGAGCGGATGTTGGTTAAGTAGCCGAAGGGTGCCAGACCGTCTTTGTCTCCACAAATGGAGCCAACCGACGCGGATTTGTCCAACGATCGGTGTCCGTAAAGTCTTCATCCTTGGAGAGAATCTGCACCCGCTTGAGATTCTCCGCCGCGCCAGCGCGCAGGGTGGCGGCAATGGACTCGTCAGCAATGGCGTGCACCGAATCAACGTCGCGATGACTTGCAATCCATCCCGCCAACTCCTTGGCATCACCAGTGATGACATTGAGAACGCCCGGCGGGATATCAGCAGTTGGTGCCACTTCGGCAACCAACAGTGCCGCTAGTGGATGCTCTGTGTTTGCAACAGCTACCACTGCATTACCAGTACTTAGTGGTGGCAACACAAGCGACATAAACCCAAGTAACGAGTGCTGCTCTGCGATCCCTTGCACCGCCACACACACGCCGCTCGGCTCTGGCGTGCTGAAGTTGTGATAGGGACCCGCCACAGGATTGCGCGAGCCAAGAACCATGGGGAACTTGTCGCACCAACCAGCCCAACTGACGGTTCGATCAATGGATGCACTGACCTCGGTGTCAGCCTTCTTCTTCGAAACGCCAGAAGTGCTTCGCAGCGCGTCTGACAACTCTGATCGTCGACCTTCAAGCATCTCCGCCAACCGGTAGATGATTTGGCTCCGCAGATATGCCGTGCTGCCACTCCATCCCGCAAATGCCCCGCGCGCTGATTCAATGGCCTCTCGCAAATCCTTACGGCTTGCGTGTGACAGGTGAGCAATCAACTCACCATCTTTATTGTGCAGCGGCAGCGTTCGTCCACTCTCCGAGCGTGGAAAGCTGACCTTTATGAACAGTTTCCAAGTCTTCAGTACGGCCAGTCGTTCGTGATCATTCATGTTTCGAATCCTTGTAGCGGTTGTGATGTCACTCTGAGAGGTATGCCGCGAGGCCCTGCATGCCGCCCTCGCGTCCAAATCCACTCTCTTTGAAGCCACCAAACGGACTGGTTGCATCAAACTGGTTGTACGTGTTGCACCACACAACGCCCGCCTGGAGGCGCCGCGCCACGTCAAACATTTTGCTGCCCTTCTCTGTCCAAATTCCGGCTGCCAAGCCATACGGAGAATTGTTCGCGCGACTGATCGCTTCCTCAGGAGTGCGGAAACTCATCACCGCCAACACTGGTCCAAAGATTTCTTCGCGTGCCACCACATGCGCCGGTTGAACACCCGTCATGAATGTTGGTCGGCACCAGTAGCCCTTGGTGGGGAGTGTCTGGTGACTCGGTTGGCACACCGTGCAGCCTTCGCGACCGCCTTCGGCGATGTAGCGCTCGATGATCGCCAATTGCTGCTTGCTATTAATGGCACCAATATCGGTGTTCTTATCAAGTGGGTCGCCAACACGAAGCGTTTTCATGCGCATTTCTAACTTGCGGATGACTTCCGGCAAGATTGACTCCTCTACAAAGAGCCTGCTTCCAGCACAGCACACATGGCCTTGGTTAAACCAAATCCCCTGCACGATGCCCTCGATCGCTTGGTCAATCGCTGCGTCCGCAAAGATGATGTTTGCGCTCTTTCCACCTAATTCCAGCGTCAATCTGGTGCCGCGCCCCGCGCATGCTTGAGCGATTTGCTTACCAACCTCGGTACTTCCAGTGAAGGCGATTTTGTCAACGCCCGCATGGTCAACCAGTGCTTTACCGGTTGCACCGGCTCCGGTGACAATGTTCACCACACCAGGTGGAAGGTCGCACTCTTGAAGAATTTCCGCCAAGCGCATGGCGGTCAGAGATGTCGTCTCGGCTGGCTTCAATACCACGGTGTTTCCGCACGCAAGTGCCGGCGCCAACTTCCACGCCGCCATGAGTAGCGGGAAGTTCCACGGAATGATCTGACCGCACACGCCAACTGGACGTGGCTCGCGGGTGCCTGGCATGGCGTATCGGAGTTTGTCGCACCAACCCGCGTGATGAAAGAAGTGTTGAGCAGCAAGCGGAATATCAACGTCGCGGCTCTCTTTAATCGGCTTGCCACCATCCATCGATTCAAGAATGGCTAGCTCGCGGGCGCGTTCTTGAATTCTTCGTGCAATGCGATACAGGTACTTGGCACGTTCACTGGCTGGAAGTTTGCCCCATGGCTTCAACGCCTTTCGCGCAGCACTGACCGCCGCATCAACATCCGCTGCATCGCCATCTGCAATCTGTGAGAGTGTCGCTTCGGTGGCTGGATTAACGGTGGCGAAGCGCTTCTTGGAATGCGGCTCGATGAACTTCCCGCCTACATACAGCTGGGTCTGGTCTGGAATCACCACAGGGGTTGTTTCGGGTGCTGGGCTGTATTCCCAGGTCGTTACGGGGGAGTTTCCGGTAGGTGCATCGGCCATCACTTGATCGTACTTTGCCCGCCGTGCCACCCTGTTCATGGTTGCTGAATGTCAACACCGTAGTGGAGCCCTATGTGGGTGAATCGCCGGGTGCCCATCGTGCGAATACCACTCGGAGAACCCCATGATCATTGCCACACTTGCCTTCCTCGCTTCCGCCTTTCAGCCCCATAGCGACACTGTTGCCACTGGAAAGTCCGCCCCTGACGCCGCGTCAACAACCACGCGCCCAGAGGGTGCACCCGCACCAGGGGCTGTATTGCGTGTGCTTGGCGATGCCTCGGTCAAGCCCGTTCTTGAGAACGGCGAATACCGCCTGCCGGAACTTGGACTATTGATCGAAGCACCACTGCCCGAGGGCTACCCAGCACCAACGCCTCCAGGCATGATTGAACTGAAGACCTATCCAAGCGTTCGGCGCGCTGAGTACAGCGCTAAGGGCTCGAGCAACTTTGGAATGAATGTTGGATTCTGGCCGCTCTTCAACCACATCAAGAGCCGCGAAATTGCCATGACCAGTCCAGTAGAAATGGACTACAAGCCAACTGGTGAGCGCACCCCACTTGCGCCAATGCAAGACGCAGAGGGCTCATGGACCATGAGTTTCCTTTATCGCAAGGCTGATCTTGGCCCAACCGGTGCGGATGGACGAATCAAGGTTGTTGATACGCCAGAGATCACTGTGCTTTCCATCGGTATGCGCGGTGCTTATGGAATGGGCACGGTGAATTCTGGAATGGATGAACTCTCCAAGTGGCTTGCAGCACAGTCACAGTGGGAAGCGACTGGCGATCCACGTGGTTTGAATTACAACGGTCCACAGGTTCCCATGAAGAACAAGTGGAGCGAGGTGCAGATTGTTGTTCGGCGTCAGTCAGGGACTTCATCGCCAACTACTGGGGTTGACGCTCCAAAGGTTGTGACACCAGTCGTTCCCGTCGCACCAGCAGCTCCAGTGGCACCAGCGCCCGCAACACCAGCGACACCAGCCGCGCCAGCCTGACCAGCACCCCGGTCAGTCTGCCCGCAACTGTGGCCCCACCCCGCCCATGAGTGGACCGCGGGATCGCTTTGCATACACAATCACTGCCACACCAATAGCAATCATGACTGCGGAAACCATCATTGGGAGTGTGACTACCCCAATCGTGAATACCCCACTGTCTGGCTCGCGAAACTGTTCACTGACATTGCGCAAGATGCCGTATGCAATCAGGAACGTGCCAGTCAGCGCACCCGCATGACGTGGCTTCCACCACACAATGACCAGCGCCAGCATCAGTAGCGGGCCATCGGTCAACGCTTGAATGAAATTGTTCGGGTACCGAGCGGGAACAAGCGCAGCAACCTCTTGCATTGCCTGTGCATTCCCTGCGTACACCATGGCGTACAGGTGCTTTGCGGAAACGTACGCGTCGGGTGTAGGGGCTAGCGACAGCGCTTCTTCTGGATACTTGACACTCCACCACGGTGGTGCAGCTTGCATGGCATCAGGCAGCGCTTTGCCCCACAGTTCACCGTTCACCCAATTTGCAAGCCGACCAAACATCAACCCGGGCGGCGTCATGAATGCTGCGGTGTCAACCAGGCCAAGTGAAGAAATGCCCGCGCGCCGCGCGAACAACACCGTCACCACCACCACACCAATGATGCCGCCGTGACTTGACATTCCACCGCGATGAATCTCTAAGACGCCCCAAAACGGAACGTCAGTAGAAAATTTCCAAAGTAGAAACTGGTCATAGAGAAACACGTGCCCCAATCGACCACCCAGGACAACCCCTGCGATACACCAGGTCATGTAATCGCCCACCAGTTCCGGCTTCAGTTGTGTTCGCCCGGTCTTTGCCAACCAACGCAGTAGTTGCCACGCAGCAATGAACCCCATGGCGTAAGAGATGCCGTACCAACGAACACCCATTGTGTCGGTAAACCGAAGCGCAAATGGACCCATCGAATGGACGATGCTCTCAGCAATGATGTGCACGCTGCGGAGTCTACGGAGGCGTACCATCGTGTGGTGCCCACTCCGACGAATGCCCACGGATTGCCTGAATTTGCCCGCGCGCCCACCAACGGTGACCTGACGCCGTTCATTGCTGCGCTTGTGGGCGGTCGAACGCTCCTGCGTGGCGAGTCACAAGCCGCATTCGAATGCCTCATGTCTGGTGAGTGCCACCCGGCTGAGATTGGTGCGTTACTTGCGCTGTTGGCAACGCGCGTGCCCACCGCCGAAGAACTTGCTGGTGCCGCTACTGTCATGCGCGCACATGTTGACCCAGTGGATACCGGCGTTCCAGCCGAGGCGCTCTTGGATACTGCTGGTACTGGTGGCACCACAAAGCTATTCAATGTCTCCACCGCCGCAGCCATTATTGCGGCGGCGGCTGGTGCAAAGGTCGCAAAGCATGGCAACCGCAGTCGGACTGGTCGCGGTAGCGCTGAGGTGCTTATGGAGTTGGGGGTCCATGTTGACGCGGGACGTGAAACACAACGCCGGTGCATGGATGAGGCTGGTATCTGTTTCTGCTTTGCCATTCACCATCACCCCGCCACGCGACATGTGATGCCTGTGCGAAAAGCGCTTGGAATTCCAACCATCTTCAATCTGCTTGGGCCACTCACCAACCCTGCTGGTGCCAAGCGGCAGATTGTTGGTGTGTATGCCCCACAATTTGTTCGGCCGGTGGCTGATGCATTGGCGATGCTTGGCGCTGTGCGCGCGGTGGTGGTTCACGGAACCGATGGTCTTGATGAATGCTCCATCACCTCACCAACAATGATTGCTGATGTGCAACACGGAGTAGTAACCGAACGACTGCTGAGTACTGATCAATTTGGATTTCCGGTTGCTGCACACGCCGACCTTGCTGCTGGTGATCTTGCGGGAGCTGCGAAACTTTTGTCAGCAATTCTCACTGGTAGCGAACAAGGTCCTCGGCGACACATGGCTATTGCTAATGCTGGCCTCGCCATCATGGCCGCCGGCCTTGCCGACAACATGCAATCTGGCATTCAACTAGCCGAGGCCGCCATTGACTCTGGCGGTGCCGCGCAGACCCTGGAGAGACTCCGGATCGCTTCACGTCAGTAAATCTGCTGGTTGTTGATTTCTACGTAAAACCAACTGAAATTCAGCGGTGATTTCGGTTGTGTGATGATACGTCCGTAGCGTTCAGTGATGGATGTCAAAGGTGATGAACTGGCTCCCCAGGAGCGGTGGCCACTCGCCTTCCGCTGTGCTATTGCCATGGCGGGTGGCGCTGCGGTGGTATGGAACATTCGCCGTACTGTTGATCGGCTCCCTGATGAACCAACCATCGTCGACGTCTCATCATGGAATTATGTAACCGCGACGGTCATTCTTGCGGTTGTTGTGGCATGTACGGCGTCCGTCATGGCGCTACTCGTGAAGCAACGTTGGCTACGCGACGCCTTGACCATACTCGCGGTGACTGCTGTTGGGTGCGCACTTGCAACGGTGTCTGTTGTTCAGACATCACCGTTTGAATCAATGAATGATCGGCCAGTGACTGTGATTGGTGTAGTCGCATCTGCAGCCCGCATGGATGATGGTGGTACCGATCGACTATCAAAGTACGCCATCCGAGCGGCTGCGCAGTCGTTCGTTCTGCGGGTCACTTCGGTGGTTGGTATTGACAGTCCAGGTGAACTTGATTGTGAAATATTGATCCGGGTTTCTGGGCTTGCACCATTGCCTGCGCGTGGCGTGCGCGTCTCTGTACGCGGCTGGTATGAGCCACCATCGACCACCATAAACCCCGGGTCCCAAGCCCGCCGTGCCACGGGCAGTATCTCCACCACGAGCGCACGACTGGTAGCCCCAATGAATGTTGGCATGGTCGATTCGTTCATGGTTCGTGTCCGTGGTGTCACCCACCGAGCGCTTTCCAAGGCAATGCCTGAATGGGCATCCCCAGAGAGTCGAGCACTGGTCGCCGCCATGACTACCGGCGTTCGACTGCCTGGCCTCTCGCGCACATCCGCTGAGTTTCGCGCCGCGGGGATGAGTCATGTACTTGCCATCAGTGGCTTCAACGTCGCGGTGCTCATTGCGGCATGTGCTGGTGCCGCAAAGTTGCTGCGTGCTTCGTCACGATGGCGCGCCATCATTGCCATCATGGTCGCGGGTGCGTTTTTGGCGGTTACTGAGCCAGACACAAGTGTTCTACGAGCTGGTTTAGGCGCCGGTCTTGCGTCAATTGCATCGATCCGAGGTGGACAAGCCCGCGGTCTTGGAACACTTGGTGTAGTGGCGTTGGTGACCATGCTTCTTGATATCAACGCGGTAGCAGGTGCGGGATTCCAGCTTAGTTACGGGGTGGTCATTGCCTTATTGGTGATTACCCCGCGTGTCCACCGGCGCTGGGATGAACGAACACATCGTTGGTGGATGCGTCTTCCCGTCAAGCGCATTGCCAGTAGTGAGGCCGCGTCGATTGTGCGGTCGTCAATACTTGAGGCACTCATCGCTGCGCTAGTGGCATGGACGGTCAGTACACCGATCGCGGTATGGCATGCTGGTTCGATGAATGGTTGGGCTGCTCCACTCAGCGTCATCACCATGCCGGCCGCGGCCATCACCACTATTGCTGGTGTTGGAGCGATTGTCAGCATGGATCTTGCACCGCCGATTGGTCGCTTGTGTGGTGTGGTGTCGACAACCTGCGCGGCAACTTTGGGTGCAACGGCGTCAATGGCCGCTTCGGCTCCTGGTGGAACGTGGTGCACTGGGCGACCAGATGTGTGGTGGACTGTTGTTGCTTTAATTGCGTGTGTCGCAGCGTGGATTGCTGCTCATCAAACATCGAGGATTCTTTGTTGGTTTGTGACAGTTTCACTGATTTTCGGCCTTTGGGTTGGGACGTTTCGCCCATACGCGCAGTCGCCTGGTGCTGGTGAAGTGTTCGTCGAATCAATCGCTGTTGGGAACGGCGCGTGCCACCTGATTCGCACCAACACGATCACTGTCTTGGTCGATGCTGGAACTGCTGGTGACTCCAGCGCTGGTTCACGGCGGATAGTGCCAGCACTTGCGGCTCTTGGTGTTCGCCATATTGATCGGCTGATCATTGGATCGCGGTCACTGGCTGAAGTATCTGGTATCCCAGAGGTACTGCTGGCATTCAAGGTTGGTGCCGTAGTCATGGATACCCGATGCCTCGCTACATTTCGCAGTGCGCGTGATGGGTTCCCGACCGATGTACTTCATGCCATCGCAGAGCGAAACATTCCGATATTTTCAGTGGTCGACACGCAGTCATTCGATTTTGGCAACATGTCCATGAAGGCAATCGTGCCGCCACCAAACCCTGCTGCCCGACACGACAATGGTGGTCTCATCCTTGAAATTCGGCACCAGGACTGGTTGCCGGCAGTGAAATCTGTACTGGTATGTGGCGACCCAAAGCTCGCTGTGCGCGCGCAACTGCTCACTACCCCGTCGGCAAGTGACTGTGCGATTCGAACTATCGCTGATGACCGCCGCAGGTTGCATCTACAACTATGGACCGTCCGTGGGTGGAAGTGAAGCAAGTCCTCTGCAATCAGCGTGGAAACAGAACCGCGCGCTCCAAGGTCACTGTGTCGCCCACCGCATTGCCATCGGCGGGCTGCAACTCAATTTCGAACGGCGCGATCGGCAAATCAACTCGAATTTCCACACGTGCTCGGTTTGACTCAAACCGCTCCCGAAGCAGTTCCTTGCCATCCGAGCGAATCACCACATCCACACTACCAGCAAGTCGCGCTGTTGGTGTGCGGTATGCCACAGCCACCAGTCGGGTGTTCACCACCGGTGCTGGGTAAGTGAGCAAAACCGGGCCATCAAGTTCCAGCGGTGGCGCGTCAAGTGCCCATGTTCCTGGTGCCACCAGTGGTATCGAAGTTGTGAACCGGAATCCATCACAACCCTGAGGGATGGAAGCCACCGGCGTGAGTGTCGCCAACGGAGTTGCTGAACCTGGCGCCGATTGAACAGCCAACACACGGTCGCGCGGCACTGTGACTACTGGTGTCTTTGCCCCGGCAATACCCATGATTCGCAGGTAACTAGCGCTCATCCAGCTTACTGATGGTCCATCAAGCACGGTTCCATCGGTGAGCCATACGCGGGCTCCAGTATGTGGTTTAATTGGCCCGGCCAAGCTCAACGCGGTGATGGTGTCCATGGCGACCGTGAGTGTGGTCGTTGTTGCAGATCCAACATCAACCGTCACTGCTGTTGGGCTTATCGCACTAATGAACCCTGTAACGCGATCGCCATTCTTTAGTTGAATGACATCTGTATCTGTTGCTGGTGGTGGCGCGTTTCGTCCAAAGACAAGCGACCGGACCTCATCGGTGACCAATACACGCGGCGCACACCACAATGAAACCCAGATTGCTACCCCTTGGCGATTCTCAAGCTTCCCAGGAATTCGCTGGCCATCAACCAGCACAAGTTGCGCACTATTGTTTGTGGTTGCTAGCGACGTGTTTGCAAGCAGCGCCGACATGGATGATGAGTCGCCAGGTGTTTGATCTGGTGAGACAAGTCCAACAACAGCGTCGGTTCCAACCACCAAGTAGGTCAGATCTTCAGCAATGGCTTCACCCTTGGCAACCCATTGTTGTGGTTGATTGGAAAGTGTCGGAATCACAATCTTGTCGGGGTTTTCAACTGGAATCTGCGCATGCGCACCGCCACCGATGGTGCCGCACAACCCATGCGAGCACCACAGCACAATTGCCGCGCCCAGTGCCCAGTGCTGCGAATATGGTTGATCGTTGCTGCTCATTTTTGGAAGATTGGAAGGTAGCGCTTTGGCATCTGCATGATGATCAGCGCCATTGACGTTCCCAGTGGTTGGCCCCATTGTGGATCAGACCAACTACCGTCGGCGTTCTGGTGTTGGATCAACTCTGATTGAATACGTGGCCACCAGGCTTTCCACCAATCACCACCTGCGAGATACATCGCTTGGGCGGCATAGTAATGACCGTAAAAGTAATACGCTTGAACAGCCGGTCCGGCGCCGTCTGGTGTGGCGGCGCGGCGGACATACGCCAAGCCACGCGGAATGGAATCATCGTCATACACGCCGGCATAGAACAACGTGGCAACACCCGCTGCTGTGCGTGGCCAACCACTCGCCCCAGATGTCCGCATGTAACGAAACCCACCATCCGGGTTCTGACATTCCCGAACATAGCGAACCGCGTTGTCGATCACTTGCTTGGGAATACGAATTCCCGCATTGCGAGCACTCCGTAGCGCCATGACTTGGCAGATGGTGACACTCACATCCGCGTCGTCGGGAACGGGGTTGTAGCGCCAGCCACCTTCGTCATTTTGACTGTTTTCAATCAGACGAATCGCACGTGTGAGTGCGTCGCGAACACGCGCGTCATCGGAGGACATTCCGTAGATTTCACCTAGAAAAAGCGCTGCAAACCCGTGTCCATACATGGGCCCGTTCATGTTTTCACTTGACACAAGACCACTCTCCGAGACATGTTGCAACACGTATTCCAATGCTCGTGCCACCGCCGCGCCATAGCGACCACGTCCTGGCAAGTTCCCGTCACCCATCAGTGCGAGTGCACACAGTGACACAATGCCCGCGTTGCCACTCATACGACCTTTGCCAAAGCTCCCGTCGGGGTTTTGTGACTTCGCAAGCCACTCTAAGCCTTGCTCGACCGAGTCCCGCCATTGTGTGTTTGTTTCGTTCTGGCTTGGTGCATTTTGTGCAGAAACGCCAGCATCAACTGGTCGCTTTACGTCTGGTTCGGCAACGACGTTTGGAGCATTGGCTTCTGCAACAGCGGGTCGTGGTGGTGCAGGTGGCGTAGTTAGTGCGGGTGGAACGGTTACTGCGGGTGGAACGGTTACTGCGGATGGTGCGGTTACTGCGGGTGGTGCGGGTGGTGCGGGTGATACATTGGCCGGTGTAACCACAGGCGACTGTTGCCACAGGCCCAACATCAACACGGTGACTGTTGCTACGAACGGATGCATCATCGCTTTGGCTCCTCTGCCAGGCGTCGGTAGTAGTCCTGGGTCAACTGTCGGTACGCAGCGCTCATTGGGTCGCGCAACCCTTGGCGAACAGCCTCACGAACACGTGGCGGTAGGCGGCCCCACTCTGCGCGCCCCTCATCAAACTGCGCGTCATTCATGGTTGGATCGGCTAGTTCTGGTGGTTCATTTGAAGTGGCGTCACCATCCGCGCGACGCTTTCCGTTCGCTCCATCTTGGTCTTGTTTGCCATCACGACCACCCCGTGGTTGGCCGTTCTCGCCGAGTTCGGGCTTCTTGCCGTCTTGACCATCCTTGCCATCTTTACCGTCCTTGGCGCCCTGGTTCTTGCTCTTCCCGCTTTGCCCTTGAGACTGTTGCCCCTGTGAATCTTGCCCTTGCTGCGACTGTTGTTGCTTCATCCGTTGTGCTGTGGCGATGAGTTCGTCAAGCTTTCGAACCACCGACTCTTGAACACGCTTGGTTGAAATTCCGGAATCGTTTGCTTCTAACAATTGTGCGCTGCGCTTCATGTCGTCAATCGCTGAGTTCAAGATATCGCGCGGCTTTGCACCATCCAGGCTGCGCTGCAGCTCAGACGCATCACTCGTGATGTCCGATTGCTTTGCACCATCACCAAGTCCAAGTGCTTCATCAAGGGACGGCGGTTTGTCGGCCGCAGATGGTGTTGGTGGTTGGGCTGGGACTGGAGGCAGGATTGGCGCTGATGCCGGTGGCGCCACCGCAATGCACAGGCTGAATACATACATGCTCAGATTCATCATGGCTTTCCTCCTGCATCAGAACCACCCGTAGTCGGCACGTCGCTGTTGTTTGGTGACTCCATATTCACATCTGGCGGACGTGATTGCTCTTCCATCGCCTTTACCCATCGCTCGCCAAGTTCCGTCAGTCGCTTCTGCCGCATGGCGATTCGCGCTAAATAAGCCGTTCGATCAGCCTCTGGTAACTCACTCGCGCTCTTGGTGTCATTAAGGACGCGCTGAGCCATGTTGCGCAAGAGGCGAAGTTCAGCCATTGGTGGAACACGCGGCGCACCAGCCATTGATCCGCCGCCAGGTGGCTGTTGACCACCAGCTTCCTTTGGAGCCTCCACAAATGGATCATCGGCCTCTGGTGGATCAGCGAGCGCCTCAATGAGCGATGCCAACGACGCTTCTACCTCTCGTTGCACCAACACGGTTCGCTGTGAAACTGCTGATGCAGAGAGGTCTTGCCCAGCCAGTGTGCTGGCTGAAATCATCTCTTGATTGCTTGAGGCATACAACTCACTCCCTGAGACATCCCCACGCGCACCAATAGTGGTGAGTAACGCTGTCACGGTTGCCTGCTCAGCCGCAATTCGCTTGCTTTCAACAAATCCACGTCGGTCAAGGGTCTTTCCTGGTGCTGGAACGATCGCCTCTGCACCACTACGTGCGCTCCGCTGTCGCTCCAATACTTGCTCATACACGCCACGAAGTTCTTCACGACGAAGATTTTCAGCATCCTTCTCAGCGTCGTTCTTCGCTTTCTGTGCAGAAGCAAGTGCTTCTTGGATCGAGGTGCGCGCGGCATCGAGCGATTCTTGCGCTTGTGCAACATCTGCTATTTCCTTTCGCAACGATGCCGCCACCGCATCAAGCTGCTCCGCCCCACGAATGATCAATGTGGTGGCGCGGCGCATTGGTTGCCCCGCAGCGCCAGCATGCTCGGCGATTCCTGATGCATTCCGAGAGAGTTGCAACATGAGCTTCGCAAGGCGGTCCACCTCTGCCACATCAGTAGTGGTCAACTTCTGCATAGTGAGCGTATTTGTATCAATCGTTCCCAAGAGCGAGCGTAGCGCGTCAACCACATCGGTGATCCGCCGCTCCAACTCTTCGGTACGCCGCTTGCTTTGATTCTTCATCGCCTGCTGCATTGCCTGCACAGCTTGTTGTGCTTGCTGCTGCGATTGCTGCGCACCCTGCATCTGATTTTGCTCGGTTTGCTGCGCTGCTTGCTCAAGTTGCCGCGCTAAACCACGGTCATCCGCCTCCTGCTGGGCCTCGCGCATCGCTTGTGCTGCGCCCTCGTCGGGCTTGTCTTGTTTTTGAATTTCTTCAGCGCGCTTTCCCAGGTCTTCCGCCAGCGCACGCGCCTCCGCTGCTGCTTCACGCTGCGCCTGCGCCGACCGATCCATCAATGCTTTGGTTTCTTCCGAAAGTTGGTTGCGCTGCTTTCCAACAGACTTCTCCGCGGCCGCGCGAGTGTCCTTGCTTGCAACATCAATACGTTCTGCAAGCTTGTCAATACGGCGAGTGAGTTCTGCGGTTTCTCGATCACGCCGCAGCGCTGTTTCAAGGTCTGCCAGGGCACTTTCTGACTCACTGGCACGTTCCGCCGCCTTGGCAACAAGTGCCGGATCTGGCAGGGCTGTGGCACTCTCTTGTGAGCGCTGCGATGCAGTGCGCGCCAACTCGCTTGCCTCTTGAATGGTCTCTGAAAGTCCTTCGCCGTCCGTCTTGTTGCGTTCTAACTTTGATGAAAGTTCTGCCAAGGAGCGCTCGAACGCTGCGATTCGATCCGCCATTCGACCTTCAGACCCAGCGATCTGTGCTCGCTCCGCCTCGGTTGTTGCCGCGCCATTCGTCTTGGTTCGCTCGGCAATATCCTTCATCGCATCAGCAATGCCGGCTTGTTCCTCACGCAATCGACCAGCCGCCTCGCGCATTTGCCCAAGGCGCGAACGAACCTGCGCAGATAATTCACTGGTGGAAATCACCCGAAATACCCGGGGTGAACTCACCACTGCCGGTCGTGGCGATCCATTGTTCTCAAATGCATCGGTGATGTTTCCAACACACACCACGCGGTCGCCTGGTTCCACAGCGAATTCTGCAAGCAACAGGGTGGTTTCAACACGCGCACTGGTTCCTTGCGACCCTTCGACAGTCGAAACACGGCGCGATGGCACATCGTTGTGAATCACCGACACGTCAATCCATGATCGTTTCACGCCAAAATCATCTCGACCTTCGGCAACAACCTGTGGTGTAGCGGCTGGTGTAACGGTTTCATCAGCGGTGGGTTCAACAATGGTGATTGTGGGTGGCGCATCATCAATCGCTGGTATCTCAAACGCAATTCGCTCTGCGGGAAGAATGCCATCAGTGCCGCGTGGTTTCAATTCCAACACACCGCGGCCACTAGCAACCCAGCTCATGCTCCAGTGTGTCTGGTCACCGCCATCCACTGTGAATTGTGGAGTGATCTGTGTTCCATCCACTCCGACAATGGAGATGGTTTCCGTAAGCCACAAAGCGCGGGCAGATGGCTCTGTCGGAACAGCACTCGTGCCGCGCATCACTGTGTCAATAGTGACGGTCGATCCAGTGAGTACTGGCGGCGAAACAGTGGCGCGCCGGTCAGTGCCGGTTCCAAGCTCAATAGTTCGAATATCCACCTGGCCACTCAGGTACGCCGGTGGTGTCACAGTGGCACGCGCTGATTCAACAACCGGTGGCGGAACCAGCCGAATGACGATCGGCAGTGTCTCCATATCCTCTGTGCGGAAGAGCACCTCGATTGACTCGCCATCAGTCTCCACCAAGCGCTCAAACGCGCCATCAGGCTGAGCAGACAGAAGCACTTTGCGCCACTCGCCATCACCATCGCGCAATAGCCGGTACTCAGCCTCCACTCGCATATCTGCTGCGTCGCCACGCACTGATTGCGCCCGCAGCGACAGCGCAACACCACGTGGATGAACCAACGAGGCCATGGCGGGCTCCACCATGGTGCGAGCAGGCCACTGAATATCGGCGAATGGAGTCATCAAACGAAGTAGCGCGGTCTTTGATGTCTCAGGCGCAAAGATCACCAGTAGCAACAGTGTGACAATGGCCACACCTGCCGCTGTCAAAGCGCGCTTCGCGGGTTGTTGGTTCACACGTTGATACGTTGCCTTCTGAGAAACCGCCTGTGCCTCATCAATCACCATGGACGTCAACGGATTGACGTGACTGCTTGGTGTGGTCTGCGACTGTGCCAGATCGGCACCCGCCGCCAGTTTCCCGCGCGCCATCACGCTTCCACGTTCAAGCCACAATGCAACCTCAACCAGTGATGGTGAGAACCGAAACGCTGGTAGCACCTTTAGTACAAACCACGCAGCCCCACCCCCAACAAGCATCGCCAATTCAATGACGCGAATGAACGGCGGCAGGCGAAGCAACCGATCAAGTACCACCGCAAAAACAATGGCGAGCAACCCAAATGCAATGGCTTGCGACAACCGCTCGATCACCAAAGCCCGACGAATTGCCGATCGGGTGTTTCCAAGCGCAACCAACACCCCTTTGGTTGTTGGTGTGACAGTTTCTGAGATTGGAGATTTGCCATTCATCGTCGTTTAAATCAGTCGCGCACTTCGCCGAATAATCCATTCAGAAGCCAGGAGTGACATCAGTATTGCAAGTGCGAGTGGGCTATTCCAAATCGGATCACGGAGTGGATTTTCGGTGCGAATCGACCTGTTTGGTAGTGAGCGAACCAGTGCCGCCGCGTCTGCTGGCCCGACCACCCGACCGCCCGTCTCACGTGCAAGTGACTCAAGCAGTGGCCGGTCTGCCTCGGCATCGCGCAATTCACGATCACTCCGGGTGACCTCAAGGATCGCCCCGTCTCCAGCACGCGCAGCTAACGATGGATCGCGCGGGCGAACCTTCCAGCGACCCTCTCGCTCTGGGGACCACGCTGCTACAAACAATCCACCTGTGCCAGGCATCGCAACGATGTCAACGGTTGATCCGCGTGAGTCCTCAGGAATTGCCTCCAGGGCAACGGTTGTTGGTTGCGCACCAGTAGGAAGCTCTACTTCAACTCGCACTGTATCTCCAACAAATGCGCGACCTGGCTCAATGGCAATGCGTACTTCCTCGCGCCCAATACCCAATGATGGACGCGCCAATGACCGTAGTAACTGCACCCAAAACCGTTCTGGATACGTTTCGCCACGACCGTTGCGCCAGCGCCAAATCTCATCGGTCGCTACGTACAACACATTTCCAGCCCCGTAGCGCATCCCCACCACCAATGGAGCATGGCCACCCTCGATCTCCTGCGCCGATTCGGCAAGGATTTCACTTGCGGGCTTTAGTGATTGAATCGGAATACGTTGTGCCCACTCCAACTGCGCCCAACCCTCGTCTGGCGAAAGTAACTCCGCTGGGAATGCCGACTTTGGATCATCAGCCAACCGCAACACACCTAGGCGCGCGGCGAGTGGTGTGGGTGACAAATTGACTGGGACAGATAAGCGCTCTAGTTCATATGGCCCTGTAAACGGCAGCAATTCCTCAGCGGATGTGCCATGCCATGTTCGCGGCGTACTCCGTGATCCACCAATCCACGCAAGCCCAGTACCCCGCTCTGCAACTGCGCGCTTCATTTCCAACAGTTGCTCGCCGGTGAAGAATGTGGCAGGAATGTCGCCGATCACAATGAGGTCAAACCGCTCAAACTCTTCGCGCGTCCGTGGTAACCGCGCGATCGGCGTGTTGCCCTCCTGCGCAAAGTCCCGGTCAGCGGATAGCAGCATCACGGAACTTTCGATCGTTTGTTCGCGTTGCAGCAAGTTCTTGAGGTAGCGATATTCCCAGCGCGGATACCCATCGATGTAAAGGACTCGCATTGGCCGATCCACCAAGGTGATTGGTACAGCGCGTCGATTATTCACAGGTAACAAATCACGTGCTGGTTGCCCATCAGTAGTTGTGCTTGCTACCAGTGAATCCGAAACACGCACCTCCCAACGCGCGTCGCCGGTGGTTGTTGGACTTGCTACCAGTTGCACCGTGTCGCGTTGTGGTGCGGCCTCGCCTTCCACATTCGCTCCCGCTGAAAGTTCGGCGAAGTCCAATACTGTGCCAGTGGCGGTATCAACCAACTCAACACGTGAAGCGCGCGCGCGCGCTGGACCGCGCCGTTCGATGATTGCTTCAACCGGAACAATATCCTTGGAAAATGCACGTTTTGGCGCCTGAACAGTGGCGATTGCTGTGTCGCCAACCGCCACGTCTGCACCCAATACAACCGACGAGACGGTGACACCTTCCGCTTGAAGCCGTCGAATCAGATTTCGATCAGGCGGATCGGTGGTTCGACCATCCGTCAGCAAGACCACCGCGCTCACTTGTCTCCCTGATGAACGCGAAAGCGCTTGCTCAATAGAGCGCGAAAGAAGTGATTGATCACCAACGGCATCACCAATAGCAACGCTTCCATCGTTCGCACGGGTCAGTGGTGTCAAGGCATCAGAAAAGCCATACCACGCCACGCGGTGCTCACTGCCGATCTGTGCGAATGGCGAATCACTACTGACAAGCTGCCGCAGCGCCGCGTCGCGAGACTTGGGCTCTTTGAGTGAATCGCTCAAGTCCGCCACTTCCATGGAACGACTTCTGTCCGCCAAAATAATCACCGAATCTGGCTCTACCGACTCTTGTGGAACCTCAAGTAGCGGCCCCAAGAACAGCGCTACGAGAAAGATAATCGTGAATGTTCGCAACGAACACAAAACCCGACGCTTTCCGGTGGATATGGCAATATTTCGATATGAGCCCCACGCCACCAGTAGCGCCAATACACACACCAACAACCAGGCAAATGTGGGGATGCGACGCTCCCACGCAAAGCGCACCGCGGTTGCATCAACCGGAAGCGATTGCAGCCCGAACATCCAGCGCACCAGTGTGTTGTTGATCACGACACACCCCCACTCACTACCTGTTGAGTGTTTAGTTGGCGAGCAGTGATTGGGCGAGCGCCTGTGGCATACGAAAATCGGCGAGCAAGGAATGCTTCTAGTACCGCCAACAACACCGCCATCACAAAGAGTGACGGCGCAATACTGCTGGTTTGCCGTGGCGATATTGGTTGTGTTCCATTAGCAGGAGTGCCATTGTTTGTACTCCCAACCCAACTCACTTCACCAGTAGTACTGAGCCACTTGTTCAATTGGTCATGTTCAATAGGTGCTACTGAAGCCGCCCGGTCATCAACAATGGCTGCCATCACGCCTTGCACCCGCCCAGAGCTGTCGAGCATTTCAAACATGCCGCCGCGCTCGATTGGGCTTGTCGCGCGCCCGCCAGCGCCCACAGCAATCGCTCGAGCACCTGGCAAGGCGCCGCCGTCCGGCGCTATTGGTCGTAGTTCCACCACACCAGCACGATCAATATCTGGCTGTGAACCAACAACCACTACTTGTGCGGCCGATGCATGTCGCCGGCCTTCAGCGATTAACTCTTGCCACAGCGGCACCATGAGTGGCTTTAGTGGCAGGGTCGTCCACGACAAGTCAATCGCACTGGTGAAGAGCACCACCATTCCCCGTGCACTCAATGGGCGCCACGACACCACAAACGGGCTCCCGTCTTGCAGTGATAGTTGGGTTGCGGTCGGATCCATCGAAACATCTACAGCGAGCGTGCGGAACACCTCAACCGCTGGTGCCAGCTGTGGCAGTTCAGCCCCAAGTGTCGCCAGATAGGAGGTGTTCGGTTGTTCGGATGCAAGTGTGCTTGAAGCAGAAAGGTCATGTGCTTCAAGCGCCAGTTTCCATGGTGAAGAAAAAGCACTGGTGAACTGGCTTGTCCACGCCTGAACCAATTCACCCGCCGCTGGAAGAACAACCACTACACCACCACGAGTGACAAACGACGTCAACAGGGTCCATTGTTGCGTGTTGAGAAGTTGTGGTTGTGCAATCACAATGGTGTCGGTCGCCGCAATGGTCCGTGAGTCAAGTGCGGCCGGATCCGTCATGGTCACATCGATAGCAGCCGCGTCCCCAGGCGCAAGCGCTCGAGAAACCCATTCGCCAGCAGGAAGCCGGTCAATCGCAGCGCTGGTCTCAAACGTCCGTCGATCAACAACAACCACACGCAATCGATCGGTGGGTGCAAGAATGGTCGCACGCGAGTCATCAACAGGTTGTGCGTCAGCCGAAATTGACGCCACCACGGCCCGTCGTAAGGCCAATGCTGGATCTCCAGCCCGCTCTGAGAGCATCACTGTCACCGCTCGCTCGCGCTCTCCTGCGCTCAGTTCGACTGGTCGCTCCACTGGGGAGGTCAAGGTTGGTCCAGTCACACGAACAGTTGTGCGAAGAACCCCATCGCCACGATCACGGGTCACCATCACCCGTAACACAACCGGTGCTCCGGGTCCTGTTCCGGCTACCCGGTCAACTTCAATGGAGGTAATGCGAAGGTTGATACCGTCAGGTGTGGGTTCGGTTGTTGCACGAACAGTCACTGGTGTTTCGGTGTTTCCAACCTTTTGAAGTGGTGCAAGTCCACCCACAAACCCTGCCCGGAATGCGCTGCAAACCAAGATTTCTTGCTGTGTTCCCGCAGACTCTTCGTGCGCAAGTATGGCCGTGGCAGCCGCAAGCGCCGCACTGAGGTCACTTGCAGATTCTGTTGCTGCAAGCCCAGTCAGCCGCTGGATAGCGCCGCGATGGTCAAGTGAAGCCGCCTCGCGACTGGAAATGTTCGCCCGCGATGTGAGCACAACCGCCACACGATCGCCGGGTAATAGTTGCTCTATCTCTGATCGTGCGGCTACCAACGACTGATCGAATGCCGTGCCGATACCAATACGCTCGTTTGCGGCCGCGGAATCATCAATGATGACCACCAATGTTCGAACAACACGTGTGGTTGCAATAGTCGATCCAATAAATGGCGCCGCTATTGCCAGGCCAGCACAAATCACCAAGAGGCAGCGAACCGCAAGAAGCAGCCAGCGTTCCACACGCCGTTTGCGCTCGACGCGGCGCAGTGCTTCGCGCAACAAGTCCATAGCGGCCCACTCAACTGGCTTGCGCCTTCTTCGCATCAATAAATGGATTGCCACAGGAACAGCGGTTGCTACGCCTGCCGCGATAGCCAAGCCTGGTGATGCAAAGGTCAGCAGGCTCAACGGCCGCCCCCACGTAGAAACGTTTCGCGACGCGCCAACAACGCAGCCAATGCCGGCCCGACAGATTCATGTGTATCCAAACGAATCATGTCGAAACCAAAGCCACGTGCGAGCCTTTCCAGTTCGCGCTCATCTTCCGCCAATACATCTAAATACGCTTGGCGGATACTGCGTGTGTCTACTTCGAGCGTCGCCTCACCCTCAAGGCCTTCAAACGGCGCGTTCTCATCAAGATCAAATCGCAACTCCGCTCTGTCGAGAACGCGAACCAAGATGACATCATGGCCACGGTGTCGTAACCGAGCAAGCGCATCTTTGACCTGTTGCTTCGGCATGAGGAAATCACTCACAATCACTACCAGTGATCGGTGGGTTCCTCGAGAGAGCAATTCATCGACCGCGCGCGGCAAGTCAGCGCGCCCATCAACAGCATGGGTTGCTAAGCATTGAACAATGGCACGCCAGTGGCCTTGTGAATTGGAGCAACGGGTTGCGGCGATCAATGTTGGCCCGAACATTTCCGTAGAGACGCGGTCGCGCTGCGCAAGTCCAAGAAATGCCATAGCAGCGGCCGCCGCCGTGGCGTGATCAAACTTTGTCCAGTTTGATTGTTTGCCCGTCTGTGTGCCGCCCCATCCATCTTTGCTACCAAGCGTTCCAAAGCGCATGCTTCCCGAGGCATCCACCATGATGTGGATATCAAGGTTGGTTTCTTGCTGAAATCGCTTGAGATACAACTTATCGCTGCGCCCAAACACCTTCCAATCGATGTGGCGCACGGGGTCGCCAGCAACGTATTGCCGGTGTTCCGCAAACTCCACCGCCAGGCCTTGGTACGGCGAACGATGCATTCCACTCATGACACCCTCCGCGATGCGCTTCGCGCGCAACTCGAATGGTCCCAATTGGGCAAGTGTCTCTGGTGCCAGGTACTGCTCTGCGCGCACAGAACTCCGTTCAGGCGCCCGCAGGCTTCACGAGGCGTTCCAGTTCCTTGGCGCCGGCTGCGCCGGTGTCTTCCACGCGAATCTCCCGCAGCAATTCATCGATCACCTGATCTGGACCAATGCGGTCCGCTTGGGCATTGAAGTTCAATTGCAGCCGATGCCGGAGAATTGGCTTCGCAACCGCACGCACATCATCGGGTGTCGCGGTGGGCGCGCCTGCAAGGAGCGCGCGAGCCTTTGCGGCCAGCACCAAGAATTGACTTGCGCGGGGCCCAGCGCCCCAACTGACATAGTCCATGATCCGCAATTTTTGGCCACCCATTACTGCGTTTGATGAAGTGGCATCTTGCGCTTGTCGAGTAGCGCGAACCAATCGAAGCGCATACCGCACCACGTGATCTGCAACTGGGACTTCCCGTACCAGCGCCTGAATGGCACGCACATCTTCGCCGCTGAGTACCCGCTCGGTTGGCTTCGGCGCAGCACCAGTGGTGCGACGCACGATTTCCGCCTCCTCGTCCGCGGTTGGATATCCAATCAGAATCTGCAGCATGAATCGATCGAGCTGCGCTTCTGGAAGTGGATAGGTGCCTTCCTGTTCGATGGGGTTTTGCGTCGCCAGCACAAAGAATGGATCGGGCAATGGATGATTCACGCCGCCAACCGTTACTTGTCGCTCTTGCATTGACTCCAAGAGAGCGCTTTGGGTCTTCGGTGGCGTGCGGTTGATTTCATCTGCCAGAATAACGTTAGAAAATATTGGCCCTGGAACAAATCGCAGGCGTCGCGTTCCGGTTGATCGATCTTCTTCAATCACCTCAGTGCCAGTCATATCGCTTGGCATCAAGTCCGGCGTAAACTGAATGCGCGAGAACCCAAGGGACATGCTCCGGGCTAATGTTGAAACCAACAACGTCTTAGCAAGGCCGGGAACACCCTCAATCAACGCATGCCCGCCGCACGCGAGCGCGATCATGACTTCATCAATCACCCGGTCTTGTCCAACAATGACCGAATGCACCGCCGTACGCAATCGCTCGGTGGCCGCCTTTGCATCGGCGGGGGTATGAATGGCCGTCGGTGGGGCAGATTCTTGCATGGTGGAAGTATAGTTGTGCACCTTGCCGGAACTCGCGGAAATTGAAGCTTTGCGCCGCACGATCGCGCCTGCCCTGATTGGGCACGTGTTGCGGGTGGTCACTATCGGCCCATACGACATGCGCGCGCGCGGCAATGGCCGGGGTGAAGGTCGTCGAACCAAACGCGCCTGGATGACTCCCTTGGAATTGTTAGATGGGGCAACCATCCGCTCAATTGCGCGTCACGGGAAGCGTTTGGCAATCATCGCTGCAGATGGGCGTTGTTTGGTCGTACAGCTTGGTATGAGCGGACAATTGATTGCTGGCGGTGATGCCGGCGATTCACATCAACATGTCACGTGGCTTGTAGCGAAACCCACACTCGGCCGAGGTATCGATCGGTCGGCATCCATACCGTTAATCTTTCGAGACCCACGCCGATTTGGCGGATTGACGGCATATGAAAGTCCAACATCTCTCTATCAATCTTGGAATGAAGAACTTGGTCCAGATGCACTGACGATTCAGGCGCAAGCCCTTCGCTCTGCCATGACTGGGGCACGCGCCGTCAAGGTCGCCCTGTTAGATCAAACGATTGTGGCTGGCGTCGGAAACATCTATGCCGATGAATCACTGCACATTGCGGGTATCGATCCTCGCATCCGGTGTGATCAGTTGTCACCCAAACGTGTCACAGCGCTCGCGCTTGCAATTCGGACCATCTTGAACCGTGCTATCAAACATGGTGGGAGCACTCTGCGTGACTATCGATCGGGCCTTGGGGCTGCCGGTACCGCGCAAGCCCTCCACGCCGTTTATGGGCGGGCGGGCGATCCATGCGTATGTTGCCGGGAATCACTTCACGAAACGCGTCTCGGTGGTCGTACGACCGTCTGGTGTGGTTCGTGCCAGCCCGGTGTGAATAGCACGAGCACTGCTGATTGAAAGTGACGTGCACCTTGCCGCGACAGGGTTCAGAAAGAGTGAACTCTTATATATTCCTCCTCCTAGTAAAGAGCCCTGACGTTTGGTGGACAACCTAGAAATCAAGACCATTAACAACGACGCCACAACGACATATGTTCCAAATGCGATTGTGGTTGAGTTGTCAACTCTTAGTCATGAACGTTCATGAGGCGTCTGTTAACAAAGTGTGTGGACCAGCGCGCGGCCAACACACAGCGTTATCCATAACGCCCCACAAGACCAGGCGGTTATTACTCTTCAAGCAGGCGCGAACAACCGTCAGTAATCGTCAGGTATCACACCATCGACCCACGCGCGTGGACAGTCGCCTACATCGCGTTATTGTGCCGTTCCAAGGACTGTTCGATACGAGTCACGTCGCCGGATAACGCCGTGTCGGTCTGGGTCTTGGCGCCAACGGTTCGTACCGCGTGCATGACTGTCGTGTGATCGCGACCACCAAAATAACCGCCAATCTCTTCCAGTGAGAAACGGGTGTGCTTGCGCGCGAGCCACATGCACACTTGTCTCGGAAGCGCCACACTCTTGTGCCGACGCTTGGACATCAGTTCACTCAGCTTAATGTCGTAGTAACGAGTCACCGCGTCAATGATCTGCTGAATAGTTGGTTGTGATGAACCACCAGCGGTATCGGTTGGACGGCCATCAGCAAGCGCCTGCTTAGCCAATTCAAGCGTGATTGGAACACCGTTCGCCATGGAAAGGCCACGAAGGCGCGTCAGCGCACCCTCAAGCTCACGAATGTTTGAATCAAGGCGAGCCGCAATGTAGGCAGGAACATCATCAGGTAGCTGTATGCCGTGAAGCGCGGCCTTCGACTTCAGAATCTCCACACGCGTCTCGTATGGCGGTCGATCAATCCGCGCCACCAAGCCACAGTTGAATCGACTTACCAAGCGCTCTTCAAGGTCAGGAATTTCCGAAGGTGCGGCATCAGAACTCAACACGATTTGCCGACCACCCTGGTACAGAGCATTGAATGTGTGAAAGAACTCTTCTTGCGTTTGTTCGTGCTTGGAGAGGAAGTGAATGTCATCGATCACCAGCACGTCCACATTCCGAAACCGGTGCCGAAACTCCATCATTCGCCCCGCGCGGACCGCTTCGTGGAACACATCCATAAATGTGCTGCAAGAGATATAGACAATTCGAGTTGTTGGGTCACGCCGCAACATCTCTTGACACACGGCCTGGAGCAAGTGTGTCTTACCCATCCCAATGCCACCATGCACAAAGAACGGGTTGTAAGCACGGCCAGGTTTGAGCGCTGTAGCCTGTGCAGCAGCGTGACCAAGGCGGTTGTTTGGCCCAACCACAAAGGTCTCAAATACATAATCCGGAGACAACAAGATTTGTTCATCAAAGAGCGCTTCACCAGTGGCCCCCGCGCCAACAGCGTTAGACGCCAGCGAAGTGGTTGGGTGAGTAATAGGTACCACCCGGTCACCAACAAACTGCACACCGATCAGACGACCAGTTGCCACACAAGCAGCTTCCGTGAACTGCGGAACACAACAACGCTGCAGATACGACAATCGCACTGGCTCGGTGACTAACAGCGAGAGATTCGCGCCATCAACAGCCACCACCTCAATTTGGTCAAACCAATGGCGCTGCAACTCACCATGATGCGTGCGCAGATACTCAAATAATCGATCGCGAATTTCCGCATTCGCAAGATGTGCTGAGTGAGAAGTGGTGTTGTGTGCAATGGTTCGCGCAGCCATGACCAGTAAATCTCCCAAAGAAGCACCACACACCAAGGCGCGTACATAACTCGTTGACACCAGGAAGGCGCAACGCGAAGATTCAAACCAAACCCCGTATCCATGATGAGTGTGCGCGCAAACGCAACAACTGCAAATGAATCAAGAGTTAACCAACACCATATTGTTGCGCACGGAGAGATTGCCCACCACGCCGCGCTCTCAAACATCGGCACTGTAGAGCACAAAGGTGCGACCGTCAATCACGCCTGATCACAAATGGCCATCAATTCCGTCAACGGTCATTTCAGAGGATAGGGTTGGCAAGTCAAGAACAGAACCCCCTTGAATTTCACTTGATAATTCACCTTTTTGCGTTTTAAAATTTCCTGCACTATTTTCAAACGCAGCTACTTGATTTTCATGGCGCGTGCGGTTCGATCGGTGATCCATCAACAAGTGCACACTCTGCGCCCGTTCAGGCCCAGCGATTGCCTCGATGCGTTCGCGCGCGAATGGGATCAATGTGCGCCGCGAAACATGACCAATGATGATGTCGCGCGCGGTCCACGCTTCCAGCAGTGGCTGCAAATCTTCAACATGGATGTGCTTGCCAACCTTGGCGCGGTCGCGGTGTTCATCTTCAAAGAACGTGCATTCAGTGATCACCACTTGTGCTTGACGGAACTCCTCGCGAAACAAGAAGTCGCCGATTTCCGTATCGCCGGTGTAGGCGACCAATGGAATCTCAATCGTCTTGGTGATTTCAACACCCTGACCACGCAATTCACGCAGGCGCTCTTGAGAGACACCACGGAATTCTTCACGCAACTTACTACGGCGTTCAATCACTACAAACGCCAGCGCGGGGGTGGTGTGACTAACTTCAATGGCACGAACAAACATATTCGGCCGTAATTGATAGTCAGAATTTGGCTCAATAGGAATGATCTCATGAGGCGTTTGTTGCCGTTCAAGATCAACCCACGCAGCCATCATCCTTCGAACTGGTTCCACCATCTTTGGATGCACTAAGCACCGCGCTGTGCCAGGCATCTTTTGGAAAGCCCGCTGGCTAAACCAGTAGGGCAAACCAGCAACGTGATCCATGTGCGTGTGACTCAAAGCCACAATGGGCGACGCCAACACCGGCCGAGGGCAGAGTCCAATATCAAATACCAGGTCTAACTCGGGCACATGAACGACCGCCTGTTCCCCGGCGACAGAGACGCCTTGGATGCGAAATGGGGCGGAGTAGACAAAGCCAAGTCGAGCCTCCTGTGGAGGCATACGCGGAATCATGCGGGAATCTCCTCTCGCAGCGCTTTCGCGCGGCGGGGTGAAAGTGCGAATGAGTAATCGTAAGGACTATTGGTCCGATTTCTGTGAAGATGAAGGCCAATATGTAAAATTTGTCTAATCTCGCAAACAGCTGGTTTGACTAGGCGATTTAAATTCGACAATCAGTGTCGGTAAATATGCGCCTATCCAACGATCAAACAACGCTTCGCAGTGAGTTCGCCGACGATCCAGACATGGTCGCGATTATTGCATTGTTCATTCATGAACTACCACAGCGCCTAGCAGCCATGCACGTGGCAATTGCCACGGCAGATCATGAGCAACTTCGCATGTTGGCACATCAATTGAAAGGAGCCGCTGGGGGTTATGGGTTCCCTAAATTGGGTGAGGCTGCAGCCCTCATTGATCAGGCGGTAAGAGTGGGCAATGACGATAATGTCATCCGTAGCCGGGTGGGGATGTTGGCGGCGGTAGCAGCCCGGATTCGACCTTAATGAATAACACACATGGCGCGTACCGATTCGGCAAGTGTCGAGTAACTACGATAGTGATTATCCCTTTATGACCGCGCAGTCCTCAATATTTCCAAAGGTCCTTGCCATCGACGATTCGGTGTTGATTCATCGGTTGCTTCAGGTCCGACTGCAGCACGAAGAGATTCAACTGTTTGGTGCCACCAGCGCTGATATGGGCATCAAGATGGCGCGCGAGTTACGTCCCGATGTCGTACTGCTTGACATAGAGCTTGATCTTAAAAATCAAGGTATGGATGGATTTGGCGTGCTACAGGTGTTCAAAGACGATCCAGACCTCCAAGATGTTTCGGTGATCTTTATTTCAGGCACGTCAACGATGGAAGAGCGCGTGCGCGCACTTGATATGGGTGCCAGCGACTTCGTGGCGAAACCATTTGAAATTGTGGAACTGCAAGCGCGTGTTCGCAGCGCACTGCGCGTACAGAAGCTAGTAAGGATGCTGGCACAGAAGGCGCAGGTTGATGGCCTGACTGGGCTTTGGAACCGAACCTACTTTGATAAGCGCCTCACACAAGAGGTGGGCGAGGCTGTTCGACACGGCCGTTCTTTGTCGCTGGTGATGTGCGACGTGGATAGATTTAAGAAACTGAATGACGAGCACACGCACCCATTCGGCGACAAAGTACTAGAGCGAATTTCTCGTATTTTTCAGACCGGACGCGGTAGTGACATCGCCTGCCGTTGGGGTGGCGAAGAGTTTGGCATCATTCTTCCAAACACCGGCGGATCAGAGGCTATTGAAGTAGCGGATCGATACCGTCGGGCGATCGAACAAGAGGTTTGGCCAAGTGTGCCGGGAATGGTGATTACCGCCAGCTTTGGTGTTGCGGACATCCTTGTCCTTCCCAACACGCCCACCATAGAAGACTTGGTGTTGGCCGCAGATGCAGCTTTGTACCAAGCCAAAATGAACGGGCGCAATCGAGTAGAGGCCGCAGTGGCAGCGCATCTTCTTGGTTAACACAATGGGCACTACGCACGATCAAGGCGTGTGCATTCGCCAATGGGATTTCAGTGAAACAAGTCAAACAGTTAGCCTGTTTGGGCGATCACTTGGTGTTGTTCGGGGCCTTGCAAAAGGGGCGCGCCGGGAGCGTGGTGCATTTGACGGCGGAGTCGACTTGTTGTCGCGGGGTGAATTTGGTGCCATCATCAAACCAAATCGAGATCTAGCAACACTGACCGAGTGGGATCTCTTGGAAGTGTTTCCACGCCTGCGTACCGATCTCATAGCAAATCAAGCAGCGTTCTATATGGCGGATCTGGTGGGCAGAATGTTGCAACCAGAGGACCCTCACCCCTTGTTATTCGACTGCTTTGTTGAGTCTCTTCGGACTATTGGTGCAGCCCGATCGCCTGAAGAACCACCACCAGACGGCGCCGGCTCACTGTTGGTGTTTCAGTGGACATTGCTGGCCGAAACAGGCTACAAACCAACACTTACTAGCAGGACAGCGGGTGATGTCTTTGAGTTTGCACCCGCTTCGGGTGGCATCCTTCAACATGGGGAAGCCACGGATGGACCACGGTGGAAAGTGCGCCGGACCACACTCGAGTGTTTAGCCACCATCGGCGCATGGCCCGAACACAACACACCAGCGGTGACTGTGGATCGCGCCAACCGGTTGCTTGCGGCTTACGCGTGCCACATTTTGGGAACAGAACCAGCCACCATGCGTGCGGTCTTCAGTAAAGCATCAAGTTGAACAAACAGCTGTCTCTGGAACAACTTGCGCCCGCAATGTTGGACGCAGTGGGAAATCACGCGCCACAGACAGTAGATCTTCAACCGTCAAACTTTCAATCTGCGCCAACTCCTCTTCAAGCGATGCGTAGGCGCCTCGATACAACCACACTGAACCAAGCCGGCGCATGCGTCCATCAGGTCGCTCACCAGCAATAGCTACAGCAGTTGCAATCTTTGCGCGTGCATTGGCTAGTTCCTTCTTAGAAATCGCCGTGCACACCCGCTCAAGCTCGGTTCGAACAATTTCATCAACACGCGCGACATTGTCTGGGCTACACGCCACATAAACCACGTATTCACCAATGCCATCATGGCCATCAAATTGCGCTTGTGCCTCTTCAGCAATCCCAGTTTCCACCAACGCCCAGTACAAGCGCGAACCCTCAGAATCACCAAGGATTTGCGCCAACATCGCTGCGGCGTAGCGACGCGGATCTTGCACTGAAGGCGCCGGGCAAAGCCAAGCCAAATAAGCCCTATTCGCCTGTTTCATTGGAACCATCACACGCTCTTCATGTGTGTGGAAAGGCGGATGCGTTCGGGAAACCTCACCGCGTTGCCATGATCCACAACAAGCACGGACTTGTTCAACCAACTTGTCAAAGTCCAGGGCGCCCGCAGCACACACCACCGTGTTTGATGCACAGTAACGCCGATCGAAATACGACTGCATTTGCTCGCGGGTGAGTGCTGCCACGGTTTCGCGGGTTCCAAGCACACGATGTCCGAGAGGGTGTGCGCCAAAAAACCGCTCGTTCGCGTGCTCCCACAGTCGCCAAAACGGGTTGTCGTCATACATGGCGATCTCCTCAAGGATCACGCCCTTTTCTTCATCAAAGTCTGCCTGTCGCAATGATGGACGAAGGATGTCCGCAATGATCGCGGTGGCCTCCAGCAATTTCTCAGGAAGGACATGAGCGTGAAACGCTGTTAGTTCTCCAGTGGTAAATGCATTGTGGCTCGAACCAATGCGGTCGAAATCACGATTGACATCGTCGGCGGTTCGGCGTTCGGTCCCCTTAAACACCATGTGCTCAAGGAAGTGGCTGACACCCATCAGCTCCCGCGGCTCATCACGAGCGCCAGTTTTCACAAAGAAACCGACCGCCGCGGTATGCGAGTCAGGGCTGGTTTCAGCAATAACCGTCAAACCATTTTCGAGGACTGTGTGCCGAAATTCAAAAGCCATAAGGGGGCATTCTAGGGCTTCTTTACCAGTCTCCACACCCCTACCGGCACATTTAGCGCCTAGAACCATTGCGATGTGGGTGGTTTTGAGACATTCCAGGCAGCACAGACCGAACAATTCTTCTGTTTGTCCCGTTGAGCCTTTGAACAAGTGCGATTTCAAAAGGAGACTCTCTACATGGACAATCCACGCCATCGCCCACATATCCGCCACGACAACGCTTTCTTGGAATCAATTGAGCGTCGAGATATGGACCGGCGCAACAATTTGACTGAGTTTGTGATGTTTTGGCATCACGACCCAGCTGACATGTGCCGGTACGTGACACTGGATCTCAGTAACACCGGCGCACGATTGCGTACCAATGCACCACTCCCCGAGGGAATGACCGGAGTTGCTATGACGGCCAAGTCTTGTGACGAACAGATGGAGCGCACAGTGATGGTGGTTTGGTCACGAAGTATTCGCGACTCCGACGGCAACACAACCCACCACGAAGCCGGTCTTCGCTTTATCTAAATTTCAATCACACCACGCGGCTGAGTTGGTCGGCTTGCTCTTCAGCGTGGTAGCTCGAGCGAACCAGTGGCCCACTCTCACACACAGAGAAGCCACGCTCCAAGGCTTCGCGCTTGAACATCGCAAACTGATCGGGGTGAACCCAACGGTCAATTGGCAAATGATTGCGCGTTGGTTGTAGGTATTGACCAATGGTCAGGATGTCTGCCTTGCTGGCGGCGCGAATGTCGTCCATGAGCGTCAATACCTCTTCGTCACGCTCACCAATACCAACCATCACCCCAGTCTTGGTTACCAAGCCACTCGCCTTGAACTGCGCTAAAACCGCGAGACTTCGTTGATATTTCGCTTGCGGCCGTACCGCGGGGTGCATGCGATACACCGTCTCCATGTTGTGCGAAAGAATTTCTGGACGAGCATCACATACCACCTGAATGGCGCGCTCATCCCCTAGAAAGTCACCAACCAAACACTCAACGCTCATGTCTGGGCAAGCGCGATGCACGGCACGAATTGTTTCCGCCCAAATCTCCGCGCCACCATCAGGCAGCTCATCACGATTCACACTGGTGATCACCACGTGTTTCAGTTTCATGAGAGCCAAACTCTCGGCAACCCGCCGCGGCTCATCACGATCAACAGCCTCTGGGCGTCCGGTCTTCACATTACAGAAGCCACACGACCGCGTGCATGTATCACCCAAGATCATGATGGTTGCGGTACCACGGCTCCAACACTCTCCCATGTTTGGGCAACTCGCCTCTTGGCAAACCGTGTGCAGTCGGTGCTCACTAATTATTCCCTTGAGCCGTTCATAACCAGCACCACCTGGAACACGGGCGCGTAACCAGTCTGGTTTGCGTCCAATGATGCTTTGTTGTGGCGCGCTGTTGTTGTTTAACACCATGCCCGTCAAACTCACTAGTGCTGGACCCACATTGCGCGCGGTATCTCCACCAAGCGGGCGCGGGTGTCGCGCCAGGGTGCGGGCAAGCGCGTCGGGCGAAGCGCCTGTTGGAAGGTGACCCTGCGAATCAGGATGATCTTGAGCGGTCATGTGAGCAACACAGTGTAGGACGCCTCGAAACGGTGCACGAAGCCTTGCTACAGGCGAGTAATTAAAGGGCGGGCGGCTTGCCAGCCACGCACTTTCGAATCACATAGGGGCGCACCCCACCGATACCACTGACGGCGTCGCTCAGTAACTCCAGCACAAATCCCATCGCAAGCATGAATAGTGCCGCGAAGAACAACATGACCACCACAAAGAACATGGGGCGTTCGGTGAGTGGTTCTGCTTGAAACACTCGTTGCCATAAAAGCCAAGATCCAGCAGCAACATCAACAACCAAGACCACCAATCCAATGCGTCCAAACAGGTACATCGGCCTACTGTGTGTCGCTCCTTGGAACCACAGCATCAACACATCAAACAAGACATCGAGCGAACGCCCTATTCCATAATGGCTCTGACCAGCAAACCGTGCCGGTGCACTGACAAATACTTCTTCAACCGCGCCACCCCGCATCCAAACGATTGCTGGAAGTAGGCGGTGGTGCCCAGGACGTAGACGCAGACTTCGCGCCAGATCACCCTGGATGGCTTTGAAACCACCCATGTCGCGCACGTTGCAACCAGAGACACGGCGCAGCATCCAATTTGCCAGTCGGCTTGGCGCGCGGCGGAGTACCAAGCTTTCGGTTCGCCCTTGGCGACTTCCAGACACAAGCGCGTTGCCACGATCCATAGCCTCAACGAGGAGGTGGATTTCTTCAGGGGCGTGTTGCAGGTCGCCATCCATCACTACCACCAAGTCACCACTGCTTGCTTGAATTCCCGCGTACATCGCAATGCATTGGCCACCATTACGTGCGAGAAACACACCACGGAGTGCTGGAAATTCCAAGCACAAGTCACCAATTAAGGCTTCGGTGCGATCAGTGGAACCATCACTCACAATGATGATTTCATACGTGCGACCGATCTTTAACAAGGCGGCATTGGTTCGGCGCACAAACTCAGCAACACACGACTCTTCGTTGTGCATTGGCGTAACCACAGAGATTGCCAAGGTTGATTCAGGCACTGGCGCATGCTGTGATCGCGCGTCTTCATGACTCACGGCGCGACCTTTAGTTTGCCATTCATCATGCGCCAATGTCCAGGTACCGTGCAGACATATTGGTAGGTACTAGGCTTCTGTGGAACTACATAGAAGAATGATCCAGACTTACCTGGATCGATCAAACCCATGACAGCCAGTATCGATGGCGTGTCGGGTACAAACTGACACGCCTTTCCTTCAGGTGTGTCGCCCATCTTGTCTGCAGCGACACCAACTTCGCTCATTTTCCCAGGCATCGTGATCAGCAGATTGTGCTGCATGGTGTCCGTGTTTTTCAGGGTGATTTCTAGGATCTCACCTGGCTTTGCCTTGATTTCCTTGATGTCGTATTGCATCGCACCAGGGATGGTTGCAATGGCAACTTTCCGAACAGTGACTGCCTTAAGCACCTCTGGACGTTGCTCAGTGGGCATCGCGGCGATTGTGCGAAGCGCGGCTGTGTAGGCGGGATCCCCTGGAGTTTGTGCGCACTTCGTGAGGCGTTCAAGTACAGCAGGATCCTTCGCGGCCTCTGCAGCGAGCAACACCAACACATCCGCAAGATCTCGGGTGGCACCACAGGTACCGCCACACTGGGCGATCGCGTCAAGAAGTACCACAACCGGTGATGCCCCAAGCGACTTCACCGCGCGCATTCGGAGTTCTGCTGGGACCCCATTGTCCACAAGCATTCGCTTCGCCATACCCGCGTCTTTTGTTGGATCAGCGGCGAGCACAGCCGAAAGATCTTCAGGCGGCGCCGGTGGAACCAGACGCGCGGGTGGGTTTCCCGCCAACACTGTTGCAATTGCACTAATAAGTATGAAGCCAGTCATCATGGCAAGGTACCGCTCTGTGTGCATTTGGGTCCAAGCCAAATCCCCCACAATAATGGAGTGCAATCTAAGTTGTCGTACAACATGGGGATTTGCTGGTCATCGATGCTTATTTCTAGGTAGTTAAACAAGAAACCCCCACAAACCAAGGCTGCCCGCAATTTGTGCTCTTGTACCCGTTAGTCCCTTGCCACTGTCCGGGTTGAGTACAACGCCAACCCCCGTCAATTGGCGTAGTTTAAGAAATCACCATGGCGGTACATCACATCTCCGACATCAACCATCCACACCTTGCCCCATATCAGCAAGTGCGCGACCGCGATGCTCTTGGACCCGATGGCAGACCAGGTTTATTCATTGGCGAGAGCGCGGTGGTCATCGGAGCGATGTTGCGCGCCCGTGTCGATGTATTAAGCATTCTGACCAGTGATCGGCATGCAGAGCGGGCCGCCGCAATGGTTGATGAGGCACGCGGGTTTCGACATCACATGACTGACCCCGAGGTATTACTGGTTGCAGATGACCTCCTCGATGCCACGGTTGGTTTCAATATTCACCGGGGATTTCTAGCAGTCGGGCGGCGACCAGCTCAGCGCACTGTTCGTGAAGTTGTTCCTCATCATGGGCAAGACGCGCTACTTCTTGTGGTGGAAGAGATCAACAACATCGACAACATCGGTCAGTTGTTTCGAAACGCAGCGGCGTTTGGTTGTAGTGCAGTGATTCTTTCACCAGGCTGCCATGATCCGCTGTATCGAAAAAGCCTTCGGGTCAGTTGTGGGTGTGTGTTGCATGTGCCTTACGCGCGCAGCAATGCGTGGAACGCGGATCTTCAATACCTCCGTGATGATGAGGGATTCGCGCTGCTTGGCGCAACCGGTGGCGGCGAACAAACACTCCGTGAGGTGGCTGAGCAACTTGCGCGCCCACGGGCGCAACCCCGCAGGATTGCAGTGATCATGGGCGCGGAATTCACCGGCCTATGTGTTGACACCCTTGCAGCGTGCACAGCGCGGGTGAAAATTCCCATGGCTGTTGGGGTTGATTCACTGAACGTCGGCGTAGCGGCGGGCGTATTTCTTTCACGCCTGACGGAACGGTGAGGCGCACCGAGCAGATGTTTCTTGGTCTGTTGGGTCTGTCATGGTTCGCTGTGTCCCACCCCACTAGTGTGTAATAATCCGATTCTTACCTACAAATCTGCCGATTGCGTGAACAGGGCTGTTTGAGGGGCGTAACGAGCCCATGCGAAACATCATTTCGTCAGCGGTCGTATTGGGCGCGCTCGCAATGACCCCAGCCATCACTGTGGCGGCGGAACCCCCTACCCCAACAGGAGGGGGCGAGCAGCAGGGCCCGGTGGCAAAGTTGTCATCCGAGGATCAAGCAGCGATCGGGCATGCCAAGAGCATTTCCCGAGCATTTCGGGCGATATCTAAACTCGCTGGGCCTTCCGTGGTTTCGATCGAGGTCACCCCTGAACAATCCGTTGTGCGCCGGCAAGGTGGTCGGATGGGGCTGCAGGGCATGGTTCCTCTGGGCACGGATCCGCGCAGCATGAGTCCACACAGTGCTCCTATGGGTGTTGGTACTGGATTCATTGTTGCGGAAGAGGGGTATGTGGTCACCAACAACCATGTCATTCGTTCAGGTGGCGTGTTCAAAGTGCGGCTGAACGACGGTCGGGTAGCCAACGCAGCGCTGGTTGGTTCTGATCAAGAAACTGATATTGCGGTGCTAAAGATCGATGTTGTTGGTCTGACCGCCATTGAGTTTGGCGATAGCGATGCAGCGGAGGTTGGCGATTGGGTCATTGCGCTTGGATCGCCATTTGGATTGAAAGACAGCGTTACTGCCGGCATCATCAGTGCTCGTGGTCGAGAGGTTGGCCTAAGCCCATTGGAGAGTTACTTGCAGACTGACGCCACTATCAACCCCGGAAACTCGGGCGGACCACTTGTTGATATGGATGGTCGCGTGGTTGGTATCAACACCGCCATTGAAAGTCGCAGCGGTGGTTCTGACGGAATCAGCTTTGCTATTCCCTCAAATATGGCGAAAAGTGTGGTGGAGTCAATCATTGCCGGAAGCGCGCCATCGCGCGGATTCTTGGGAATCCAGATGCAGCCACTCGATGCCCGCACCGCAGCACAGGTTGGGTTCAATGGTCAGGGAGTACTTGTCAACCAGGTAGTCCCTGGCGGCGCAGCCGCAAACGCAGGTGTGCAGGTGGGCGACATTGTTGTCAAAGTGAACGGCGAAGAGACCGCCAATCCCCAGCGCGTGATGCGGGCGGTTCGCCTGTGCGCGCCAGGTATTGCAGTGCCGATCGAGGTCATTCGTGGTGGCGCAGTGGTGTCGCTCATGGCGACACTTGGCGATGCGTCAAAGCATGTGGTTCGCGCTGTGCCATGAACCATAATGAACCACACCACACCGCAATAAATTCCCCCGTGCGGTTCAGTGGTGTCTTTGCCTACCATCCTCGACCACCATGCCGCAGAGCAATCGCACCATCACGCTTGATACACCACTTTCTGTGCCGTTTCGGCACCGAGTGACATTCACGCGCGGTGTCTTCTCGGTGACAAACCCAACATTGCGCTCTGTGTTTGATTCAGCAACACAAGGCACCACGACCGAATCCGCAACTTGTCGTGTGGTGGCATTCATTGATAGCAACGTCTTGGCAGCACACCCATCAATGCCGGACGATATTCGCGCGTACATGACACACGCAGCGGGTGTTTCCCAAGCAACCACTGCGTGCCAATATTCATTTCCCGAACTCACATTGGTTGAATCCATGCCAGGCGGCGAACTAGCCAAGCAGTCAATGAGTGTTGTTGATCGTGTGGTGCGAGTGGTTGATGAGCACCGTATTGATCGGCAGAGCTACGTGATGGCGATTGGTGGTGGCGCGGTGCTTGATGCGGTTGGATTTGGTGCATCAATCGCTCACCGTGGCGTACGCCTAGTGCGCCTACCAACTACCACTCTTGGGCAAGATGATGCGGGAATGGCTGTAAAGAACGGTATTAATCTTGGTACCAAAAAGAATTTCATTGGAAATTTCGCGGTGCCCCATGCAGTGGTGTGCGACACAGCGTTGCTGGAGTCAACACCCAAGTGGTCGTGGTGTGGTGGGTTTAGCGAGGCGGTCAAGATTGCCCTGTTGCGCGATCGTGAATTGTTCGACCGCATTGAACGAGATGCAGCGGCGATTACCTTGCGATCCATGGACGTCGCCATACCGGTGATTCTTCGGAGCGCGGAACTCCACTACCGGCACATCATGTCGGGTGGTGATCCGTTTGAAACACACAGTGCCAGGCCATTGGACTTTGGTCATTGGTTGGCACACCGGCTGGAGGGGATGACCAATGGTGCATTGCCACATGGTCAGGCGGTCGCAATCGGTGTTGCCATTGACACGCTCTACTCTGAGTGTGCTGGGCTGATGCCAAGCCAGGAAGCTCGACGGGTGCTTGCTGTTCTGCGCGCGCTTGACCTGCCAGTGACTCACCCGCTTCTGGCCGATCTGGATGGAATCGTTGCAGGTCTCGCTGAGTTTCGTGAGCACCTCGGTGGGCGGCTCACCATCACTTTGCTACGGGGTATTGGCGATCCGCTGGATGTTCACACGATCGATCCATCCACCCTTGCTGCGGCCATTTCGCTCACTTCCCGGGATGCTTGAAGCCGCCTGATCGGTGGTCGATGGATCTGCCACCGTACCCCTAGACTTCAGTCATGAGCGAAGTAACGCCCAATCTGAACCATAGTCCTATGACGCGCGCACAGGTGGTCGACGCCTATTTCATGGAGCATCGCGCCCGTCTTCTTGATGTGGCGGCATTTCTTGACCGCATTGATCGCGCTGGACCGGGGACGGATGACTTTCGGATGAATGCCTACCGCGGCGCGATCGCACTGTTGGTTGATGGCCAGCCACAACGCACCTGTCGCATATTGGAACTATTCAGCGACCCAAGCACAACGCCAATTGCCGCCGCGCATGTCAAAGGTGCAACAGGCGCCCATGATCCAATCGGAAAGGCGCACTGACGATGTACATCGATCCGCATGTTCACATGGTGAGTCGAAGCACCGACGACTACGTGCATATGGCACGAGCGGGTTGTGTGGCGATCACCGAGCCGGCATTTTGGGCGGGATATGACCGCTCAAGTCCACAAGGCTTCTTTGACTATTTCCGTCAACTCACTGAGTCCGAACCGCGGCGCGCAGCGCAATATGGCATTCGCCACCACACGTGGCTTTGCATTAATCCCAAAGAGGCCGAAGACCCAGTGTTTGCTCGAGAGGTGATAGCGCTCATTCCGGATTTCTTGAAGAAGGAAAATGTGCTTGGGATTGGCGAGATCGGGCTCAACAAGAACAGCCGTAATGAAATGGAGATATTGGAGGCACACTTACAGCTTGCCAGTGACCACAATCTCTTGGTGCTGGTGCACACGCCGCATCTCGAGGACAAACTGAAGGGCACCCTGCTGATCTTGGATGCAATTCGTCGCTTCCCAAAACTTGACCCGGGACGTGTGTTGATCGATCACGTTGAAGAACACACAGCAAAACACGTGCTTGATCGGGGCTTCTGGTGCGGCATGACGCTTTATCCCGATACCAAGTGCACGCCACAACGCGCCGTGGACATCATTGAAACGTATGGAAGCGAGCGCATTTGGATGAATTCCGCAGGCGATTGGGGTCATAGCGATCCGATTGCAGTCCCAAAAGCACAGATGGAAATGCGCCGTCGTGGCCACTTGGAAAGCTTGGTACGACAAGTGACGTTTGGAAACCCACAGCGATTCCTGTCACAATCTGGTCGGTTCAGTGCCGAACCACTTCGGCCCACCGCGCCAGACATCACCCGTTGACTATGCCCAGAAGTTTCTTCATGACCGAATGACCCAAGGGGCACCAACGCGATGGACCGCAGCAACACACCACCTCATCACGCTCCACAGCTGCCTCATGGACACCACGGGGACCTTGTGGCCGACGGCGTACAACAACGAAGGTGGTTGGTGCTGTTAGCAATGACCGGCAGTCTTGCGATGATCTTTGTGGATATGACCGTGGTTGGTGTCGCGCTACCACGCATTGGTTCAGCGCTTTCAATGAGTGATGTTGATCAGGCATGGATCATTACCAGTTACCTG
Source organism: Planctomycetota bacterium (assembly GCA_039796075.1). Lineage (GTDB taxonomy): Bacteria > Planctomycetota > Phycisphaerae > Phycisphaerales > SM1A02 > UBA966. Next base: position 98,075 of record JBDKKN010000018.1, read on the forward strand.
ATCACGTTGGCTTCACTGATGGCCCTTGGTGGCCGCATCGGTGATCTGGTTGGCAAGGTCCCCGCGTTTATAACTGGAGTCATTGGATTTGCCCTTGCCAGCATTGTTTGTGCTTCTGCACACGACGGAACACAACTGATTGTTGGGCGAATCCTGCAAGGAGTTGCAGTGTGCTTGATGCAGCCAGCATCAGGAGCACTGGTCATTGGCGCATTTGCACCAGGTGAACGTGGCAAAGCAATGGCGGTTTATGTCGGAATTCCGCTGGTATTCATGGCGATTGGACCAGCACTTGGCGGATTCATTGTTGAGAACATGGGATGGCCATGGGTGTTTTGGCTGAATGTTCCCGTCGCAGTGGGTGCTGTGGCACTGACGGCAGTTGCCCGCCCGCGCGACGCTCGAAGCGTGGATCGAACCATCGATTGGATTGGTGGCGGGCTGTTGATCGTTGGCCTTCCATCATTCGTGTACGGCCTGCAACAAATTGGCACCGTTGGGACCAACGGGATGATGGCTTGGACGGACCCATTGACATTGAGTTTGCTGGGTGGTGGCGCAGTGGTATTGGTGGCGTTTGTGCTGCGGCAACTTCGGCACCCACACCCCTTGTTGCGTCTGCGTTTATTTGCAGACCGAGCACTGCTTGCTGACGCGCTGGTGATTGCCAGCATGCAGTTTGCTATGACCGGGCTGGTGATTGCTGGTTCGGTCTATGCGCAAGAAGTGCTTGGATTTAGCCCTTTTCAAGCAGGTTTATCCCTGCTTCCATTATTGGCTCCGGTGATTCTCATTGTGCATGTGGCGGGACGTTGGTACGACCGATCTGGTGTTCGGGCACCAGCTTCATGGGGGACCGCGGCAGCAACAGTTGGCATGGTGATACAAGCAGTGGGCGCTTGGAATCAGAGCTACCCAGTCATGGCGGTTGGCATGTTCGTACTTGGAATTGGCATTGCGTTCACCATGAGTCCAACCAATACTGATGCGCTTGGTCGCGTGCCCCACTCAGAACGTGGTCAGGTGTCTGGGCTGGTGCAGACATTTCGGCAGATTGGTGGAAGTGTCGGCGTGGCAGTGGTGGCAGCAACGGTTTCAATTGCAATTGGATGGTTCGGCGCCGCTGATGGCGCTGCCCCGCGTGAGCAGGTTGCTGAACTGCGAATGATGATGCGCTCTGGTGATGCAAACGCCCAGGCTGATGCAGCAGCGAGCCCACATCTTGAGTCCATGCACAACACGGTGGCCCACTCGTACGCGGTTGGATATGCGGTGGCGTCACTTGGAACACTTGCAGCATTTATCGCTGCGCGTGGCTGGATGAAGCCAGGAAAGTGGACCGCGGTTCTGCAGGTACGGCCGACCAACGCCTAGCGTCGGCGTTGAATGGCGGCACACAAAGCCCCGCCAGCAAGTGATCCAGCGAGCCCTACAAAGGGCAACGAAAATATAAATAACGCGCTGTTTTGTGTGTTCTCACTCGCCAGTATGAAATTGACAGGACCAGGCGCTCGTTCAAGCCAAGGCTCTTTGCGCGACTCCTGTTTGCTCCATGAGATCGAGCCATTCACAAGGCCTGTGACCGCCATGAGCACCGCCAGCATCACTGCGGCGCGCATCCCACCGATTCGTACCGCGAGCCACCCCGCCGCTATGGCGGCAACACACCCGCACGCCAACTTAAGAATTTCAAAGAGCGAAGTGTCGCGGTACGAGTTTGCTACAAAGACGCCTTCAGACCCAAGTTCGATGTAGCACAGGCCAACCAACAACATGAGCAATACGACTGACAAGAGATAACCAGCAAACATTCCAAGAATGGAACGGCCAAGCGGAATTGGCTGGGTATTCATGGCGTGTTTGCAGGTTGCGTCTGTATTGGATCCGCTTCAACACGAACACGGAATGGGTGCGCGGGCAACTTGGACATTTCGTCCACCACGTTGGCATCAGCCGGATTGTCTTGCCACGCGTAGCGAACCTCTACCGGCAGCGGCACATCCGAACTCCGAATCTTGATGGTGTTCGGTGGGCGCAATTCAGCATCCGCCTTCACAAACTTCCCGTCGGCGCCAGCAATTGCAAAGCTCGCCGGCGCCTTGCCATCACGTGTCGTCAAGCGTCCACGCTCCACATCAAAGTCAATGATGATTCCATCGGTGTCGCGACGAACACTCTTTGTCCGCGGCCCACGCCAAGCAGTATCAGGCTGGCCATACGAGGTAGCCATGGCCCATCGTGCAAGTCGCTCACCCACTGTGCGCTTGTCTCGTGGGTGTATGTCGTCGGCGTCACCGACATCAATAGTGGTGATCACGCCCGCATTGGGAGATGAACGTTCGGTGGCAAGTTGTGCATCACGCAGTATGGGCCATACACCTGCAATCGCATCGTTTTCATGGTGGGCATGGTGCGACGCCAAACTAACAATTCCAAACGGCATATCTGGCTGTTGAAACGCCGCGCGCCAACTTCGAATGGTGAGCGGCAACAAGGATCGGTATGCCTCGGCATCAGCAACTGATCCAGCATTCGACTCGCCCTGATACCAAATAGCCCCCTTGATTTCCACTCCAGCAAATGGAGCAATCATGGCATTGAACATTGATGCGGGGTCGCCGTTTCCGGTTCCAGGCGCCAACTCTTTCGACGGGCGTGTTGGTGGCTGCGGCAATCCAGAAGCCGATCGACCCATACGGGCCAACCACTCTCCTGATAGTGGAATGGAAGCGTTGTTAGCGGCAGCGCAGGTGATCCGCATGACGTCTGGGGAACCAGTGAAACCACCCTCACCCTGCAAATCAAGCATTTCAATAGCGATGGTGCACGGCCCAGCTTTCATCAGTGCCGCTGGGATGCGGTACTTACGGGCAGTGCCAATGTCGGAAATAGTGTTGGCGATTGGCTTTCCATTCACGAACAGAACGTCAGCATCATCAATGGCACCAAGTTCGATGAAGCATTCTTTCCCGTCCCATTCCGCTGGAATTTCGATCGTTCGGCGGTACCACTCGATGCCATCAATATTCTTACGCACCGGATCAGCATTCCAACGTAACGGCAGCGTTACGGGTTTCCACTCACTCGCTTCTTCAGGCGCGTCCTTGGAGTACCACTTTCCCTTTGCTCCGGGGTCGGTGGCGTTGATTGCGCTCCACCACGCAGTCCCAGCTTCTTGAAAGAGCTTTCGTTCAGCCTGATAGGCAATTTCGCGGTCGGCGACGGAAAGCGAGTTCCACGTATCCACTGCACGTCGCAGCTCAGTGACTCGAGCGGTGTAGAGGGGGTCAGCACCAAGCGTTGCCAAGTCAGTCCAAGGCTCAGCGCGCGTTCCACCCCAGTTGATTTCCAGGATTCCAATCGGCACGCCGTTTGCCTTACGCAGTTGTTGCGCGAACCAGAAATCCACGGCACCCATGTCTGGAGCACTCGCGGGGGTCAATGTCCTCCATGCCGCATCTACTGTGAAAGCCGCGCGATTGGCTGTGACGTGTGGCGCTCGAAGGAAGCGAATGGTTGGCTCGTTGGCAATGGCAACACCAGCGGCGGTTTGATCACCGGTGCCACCCAGGGTCCACTCCATGTTGCTCTGTCCACCTGCCACCCAGATATCACCAACCAACACATCCTTCACACTGACGGTATTGGCACCCTTCACATCAAGCGTGAGCGGATCATCACTACCAGCCATCGGCGCCAATTCAACAATAAATCGCCCACCCTGGCCGGCGACCGCTTTGCCACTGCGTAGCACTGCTCCCTTGGAATCAATCAACTCCACGGTGATCTGCTCGCCAGGCTGCGCACTGCCAAATACGTGGGTGCGCCGGTCGCGCTGCAGGACCATGTGGTCAGTGAAAGCAGCTGGAAGGGATACGTCGGCAAGGGCGACGGAGGCAGAGAGAGCGGCCACCGCAGTGGTCATGCTGACTGAATTAGTAGGGTGCATCTTTGAATGATGCCCGGTTTCGGCCGTAGATGCAATATCGTTTACATATGGCACATTTCACAAAACCACGGATTGGCATTACCGCGGACATTGCCCGTGACGAGCAAGGCCGGGCGCGCCATCAGGTACGCGCTACTTACATCGATGCCGTGGTAGCCGCCGGCGGGCTCCCAATCATTTTGCCCGCCGATGCCAAACTCAGGGCTGAGCTGATTTCCGCGGTTGACGGCGTCATCATCATTGGTGGAGATGATGTCGACACCCGCTTGTTTGGCATTCCACTTCACCCACAGGCCAAGGTCATGGATGGCGCGCGCCAAGCCGCGGACTTTGCCCTACTCACGCACCTTGACGCAACACCAGAAATGCCAGTGCTGGGCATTTGTCTTGGCATGCAGTTGATGGGCGTTCATCATGGCGCCGAGCTGATCCAGCACCTGGGTGATCAATTACCAGATAGCGATCGGCACCGAAACGATTTTCAGCACATGGTGACCAGCGCGCTTGGCGACGGCTTGGTTGCCAGTGCGCACCACCAGGCGCTCGGCAATGCCGCACATCTTGAGGTGATTGGTGTCTCGGACGATGGGGTCATTGAGGCGATTCGCGACCCCTCCAAGCCGTTTTATGTGGGCGTGCAATGGCACCCAGAGCGAACAGACGACACAACCATGGGGCTTGGGGTCATTCGCCGCCTCGTCGACGCGGCGCGCAGGGAGTAGGCTGATTTCATGCTCATTTCAACCCTCGTCTCCACGGTGGCCTTCTTCGCAATCGGTGATGTGCTTGTGCCTGGTAGTCCGGCCCCCGCCTTCACTGTTGATTCATTCGTTCGCGGTCCAGAGGCGAAGACGCTTGAGCTTGGCAAAGTTCACGTGATTGAATTCTGGGCTACTTGGTGTGGGCCATGTGTTGCCAGCATGCCACACCTCACTGAACTGCAGAAGCAACATCCTGATGTGCAATTCATCGGTGTCGCTGGATTTGAGCGAGGCAAGGACGCGGCTGACGGCACCAAGCGCGTGGAGGACTTTGTCAAAGCCAAAGGAGACGCCGTTGGATTTGCAATTGCATTTGACGGCGATGGCACCATGGCCAAGACCTGGATGACCGCCGCGAAGCGCAACAGCATTCCAACCTCGTTCGTGGTTGGAAAGGATGGCAATATCTCGTTCATTGGATCGCCAAACGCGGATCTTGACGCAGCGATCGCCAAGGCGAAGAAGGCAGATGCGCCAGCGACTCAGCCAGCGACCACGAACGCAGCCCCAGCAGCTACATCAGCGGTTCCGCCTAAAAAGACTGTAGAAGTCACCGAGGAACCAACTGATGAAACAGGGTCATCGACCACCACTTCGACGTCCACTGAAACACATTCGGTGACCAAGAATGGCGTATCGAGTAACAGTGTTGTCACAGTGGAAACCACCGTTGAAGTTCGCGATGGACGTCGCAAGACCACTGTGACCCGCACGGAGATGGTGTTAAGCGAGCCCAACAAACCATTGGGCGTCACTGGGGCTTCAGGAGCGGCGGGCGCAAAGTCTTCATCAGGCTCATCTTCTGGTTCCTCGGGTTCGTCCAGTAGCCGGCCCTGATTTCCAGTGCTTCCCGCATATTGCACCAACGTCGTGGCGGGTCGCACTATCAGAGAGACGTGCGAGCATGTCGAGCGAGTATTTGTCCCGGTGCGCAATCGCGTTTCGCCTAACGGGATGCTTCCGATCGGCTTGTGGCTCTCGGCGCGCGCTGCGGAACAACTCTCCGAATCAATCGGCGGTGGCACGGAACTACGCGACCGATTGGCGGCGGCGGGGCTGTCCATCGTTACCTTGAATGGATTTCCGTATCAGGATTTTCACGGTTCTGAGGTGAAATTGCGCGTATACGAGCCCCACTGGGCGAACACACGCCGTGCGCTTCACACACAACGATTGGCGGACCTGCTTCCTGATTTGTTGACGCCCGGCGCGCGCACGGCCTCCATTTCCACACTGCCACTTGGCTGGCGCGCACTGTTCAGTCAAGAGGGGTGTGGAGCGAGCATTGGAATAGCCAGCGCGCTCCTTGAACAAACAGTCCGCCACCTAGCGCGCCTTGAAGACCGAACTGGTATTCGAGTGACTGTGGACCTTGAGCCAGAACCCGGGTGCATGCTTGACCGCGCAGCCGATGTGGTTGGCTTTTTCGAACACGCCCTTCAGACCCGGCGTGGTGAGCCAGATCCGCGCCGCTATATCGGTGTGTGTCACGACATTTGCCACGCCGCGGTGATGTTTGAAGACCAGCGCGCGGTACTTCACGCATATCGCACGGCAGGAATCAGTGTTAATAAAGTTCAAGTGTCCAGCGCGGTAGTCGCCAACGGGAGCGCAGAATCACTGGCGGCTCTGGCGGCATTTTCAGAGCCACGCTATCTGCACCAAACATGTGTTCGTGCCCCTGATGGTGTTGTGAAGTTCTTTGAAGATCTTCCATTAGCTCTATCCGCAGGCAATAGCGACGTTGCCAGCGAGTGGCGTACGCACTTTCACGTGCCGATATTTGCAGCGCACCTGGGCGGTCTTGGCACCACACAAAGCGCCATCCCTGATTGTCTGACCGAGATTGATTCATGGCCATCCGACCAACGACCAGTCTTGGAAATCGAGACTTACGCGTGGGACGTGTTACCAAGTGCCATCCGCGACGAATCAGATCTTGTTGATGGAATTGCTCGGGAAATTACCTGGTGTACTGAGCAGATAGGTGGCACTGGTGGCGTTCACCAAAAGGAAGGCGCGTGAGTAAGTCTGGGTCCGCGCATGCATGGTTGTCCATGTTGCGCATTTCCAATGCGCCGACAGTTGTTTCGCAAGTGTTTGCGGGTGCGGCGGTGGGCTGTTACGCGCTGCCTACTGGTACCACGTTGCCGCTCGGAGCTCTGGTACTGGTACTGGTTGGCGTTCCCTTGTCGTATCTCGCGGGCATGATTCTCAATGATGTATTTGATGCACAAATAGATGCCACAGAAAGGCCAGATCGCCCGATTCCCTCGGGCCGTATCTCATTGTTTGTCGCGCGGTTTGTTGGCGGATCGGTGTTGTTGATCGGCATCAGCATGCTTGCTGTTGCGTCACCTGTAACGTTGCCATGGGCGATTGTCCTGGGTGTGTGCATTCTTGCGTATGACGTGCTGCACACATTTTCAGCGGGAAGTTTTGTGTTAATGGCGTCATGCCGAGGATTGGTTCCCGTGATTGCGGCCTTTGCAATTAGTAGTAACGCGGACTGGTCAATACTTGCTTGGACCGCTGGCGCCGCGTTTGCATTCATTGCAGCAGTAAGCATTGCCGCGCGAAATGAAATGACTGGATTCGGTTTGATTGCACGCGCCGCCGCGTGGTCATTGCTGGTTGCAGTATGCGCGCCACT